>JAEYVZ010000044.1 GCA_023431405.1 Actinomycetes bacterium | reverse complement strand
CGGCCCCGGCGCCCGCCCCGACGGCTGCGGGGTCCGCATCCGCCGCATCCGCATCTCCGGCACCCGCATCCGTGGCACCCGCGGCGCCCACACCCTCCGCGCCCGCGCCCGCGGCCGCGGCCCCGGCGCCCGCACCCTCCGCTCCGCTGACGTTGCACGACGTCACCGAGGCGTGGCCGCGCATCCTCCAGCAGCTCGAGACGATCAGTCGCACGTCGTGGATGATCGCTTCTGTCGCCCAGCCCATCGCGTACGCCGACGACGTGCTCACCCTCGCCTTCCGCAGTCCGTCCGACGTCACGGGCTTCAAGAAGCTCGCCGCAGGAAAGGGACCGAGCGAAGACCTGCGCGGCGCGATCCAGCACGTCCTCGGCGTGCGGGTGAAGTACGTCGCGAAGCACGACCCGTCCCGGTTCACCGGCGACGGCTCGACAGTCGGGGGCGCTCCCTCGGCTGCGTCCGGCGACGACGCCGAAGGCTCCAGCGGTTCGGGTGGGGCGGACCCCGACCGAACGCCTCCTCCTCGAACGCCCCCGCGATCCACCGCCGAGACGACCCCCGGAGCCGAGCGTCGCGCTTCGGAGACGACGTCGGGCCGCCCCGCCCGTTCCACGGCACCGGCGACGTCGGTGTCGGGCTACGCATCGGCTCCCGTCACCGAGTGGGCGGTCGCCCCGATTCCCGGCGGCGACAGCCCGTCGCTGGCCGCCGCCCCGCTTGCGGTCGACGACGAGCCCGAAGAGGCCGCCGTGGCGCCCGCGCGCACGCTCACGATCGAACGCGAGGGCGACGTGCTGACCGACGCCGAGGCGCCCCTCACCGCGGAGGAGGAGGAAGAGCTGCCTCCGCCCGTCGCGGTCGATGCACCCATCCCGCCACGCGCTCCCGTCGCCGTCGAGCGTCCCGCCCCGGCTCGACCGGCCCGCAGCGGCGGCATCGAACGCGTCGGCGAAGCGGTCGTGCGTCAGATGCTCGGCGCCACGTTCCTGCGAGAAGAGCCCTACACCCCGCCGACGAGGTTCAACTGATGTACGACGGCATCGTCCAAGATCTCATCGACGAGTTCGGTCGGCTCCCCGGAATCGGGCCGAAGTCCGCCCAGCGCATCGCCTTCCACATCCTGCAGACGCCCACGTTCGACGTCTCACGCCTCTCTCAGCTCCTCGGCGAGCTGCGAGAGCGGGTCCGGTTCTGCGAGCTCTGCGGCAACGTGTCGGAACAGGAGCGGTGTGCCATCTGTCGCGACCCCCGTCGTGACGGCAGCCTCATCTGCGTCGTCGAAGACGCGAAAGACGTCTCCGCGATCGAGCGCACACGCGAGTTCCGCGGGCTGTACCACGTGCTCGGCGGTGCGATCAGCCCGATCGCCGGCATCGGGCCCGACGACCTGCGCATCGCCCAGCTCATGCAGCGCCTCGCCGACGGCACCGTGCAGGAGGTGATCCTCGCCACGAACCCCAACCTCGAAGGCGAAGCGACCGCCACCTACCTCAGCAGGCTGCTGCACACCCTCGAGATCCGCGTCACGCGGCTGGCGTCGGGGCTCCCCGTCGGCGGCGACCTCGAGTACGCCGACGAGGTGACCCTCGGGCGTGCCTTCGAGGGCCGCCGCACCGTCTGATGCCCGCCACCGCCGTCTCCCCACGGGGCTGGCTCCTCTACGGCGCCATGGCCCTCCTGTGGGGAATGCCCTACCTCCTCATCAAAGAGGCCGTCGACTCCTACTCGCCCGCCGCGATCGTCGCCGGGCGCACCCTCCTCGGCGGGCTCATCCTGCTGCCACTCGCCCTGCGGCGCGGCGCCCTCCGCCCCGCCCTGCGCGTGTGGCCCTGGATTCTCGCATTCGGGGCGATCGAGATGGCGGGCCCGTTCGTCCTCCTCGGACACGCGGAGCAGACGCTCCACTCGGGACTCGCCGGCCTGCTTGTGGCCACCGTGCCCCTGTTCGCCGCGATGATCGCACTCGTGCGCGGCGACCGCAGTGTGCTCTCTCCCGTGCGGGCGATCGGTCTCGGTGCGGGGTTCGCCGGGGTCGCGGTCATCGTGCTCGGGCCGGGGCTCGAAGTGGCAGACCCCGACCGTGCCCTCCTCGCCGTGGCCGAAGTGCTCCTCGTCGCGCTCCTGTACGCGATCGCCCCGTTCATCATCGCGACCAAGCTCTCCGACGTTCCCTCCCTCGGCACGATCACCCTGTCGATGCTCGCCGTCGGTGTCTTCTACCTGCCGATCGGTCTGCTCACCCAGCACGAGGTGCCCACCGTGCGCTCGACGGTCTCGCTCGTCGCCCTCGGCGTCCTGTGCACGGCGGTCGCCTTCATCGCCTTCTTCGCCCTCATCCGCGAGGTCGGCCCGGTGCGCGCGCCGCTGTTCACGTACGTCAACCCGGTGGTGGCGATCATCCTCGGCGTTATCGTGCTGTCGGAGCCCCTCTCTCCGGGTCTGCTCCTCGGGTTCCCGCTCGTCATCGCAGGATGCTGGCTCGCTGCGACCGGCGGAAGGATCCGCGGAGCCCGCGCCCGCGACCTTCCCGCGCCCGACGCCTCACCCGACGCGCTGCGCTGAGCAGTCCCGCGCCGACGGTCTGATCGCGGTCGTCAGTCGATGGGAGCGAAAGCCTCGGGGGCGTTGACGAGCATGACCTCCAGCGCCGCCTCGATGTCCTCGTCGCCGAGCGTGTAGGTCGCGTCGATCCGCGCAGCGGCATCGGCCACATCATCTTCGTCGGCTTCGTCGTCGAGGCTCAGGTCTCGCTCTTCGAGCACGGCGTTGTCGATCGCCGCCGCAGCATCCTCGAGCCCCAGGAAACGGTAGGCGTCCACGACGAGGTCGTTGGGGTAGACGTCGTCGTTGGCGTGGAGCTCCACGGCGTTGAAGAGCCCGCCATTGGTGACGAGGCCGTGGAACGTGAGGACGATCAGCAATGCCGCATCCCCGGGGCGGGGGGCATCGGCCGGATAGTCGAGGTCTGCAGCGCGATTCCAGACGGCGTCGACGTGAGCACTCATACGCATACGCTACCGGGGCGTCCGCTCGCCCGAGGGATGTCTCAGCCTCGTCACAGGCACGGGCCGCCCCCGCGTGCGTACGTCACATGGCGGATGCGGCATCCTGGCGTCTCTAAGATGGTTCCTCGGGGCCGGATGCGGCCCGCCGGTCGCTCTCCGACCGGCTGTCACCCGGGAGTTGTGCAGTGGCGCTGATCGTCCAGAAGTACGGCGGATCGTCGGTCGCCGACGCCGAGAGCATCAAGCGCGTCGCGAAGCGGATCGTCGACGCGCGCCGCGCGGGCAACGACGTCGTCGTGGCCGTCAGCGCCATGGGCGACACGACCGACGAGCTGCTCGACCTCGCGCGCGCCGTCTCGCCGATCCCCGCCCCCCGCGAGCTCGACATGCTGCTGTCGTCGGGTGAGCGCATCTCGATGGCGCTGCTGGCCATGGCGATCCACTCGATGGGCTTCGAAGCACGCTCGCTCACCGGCAGCCAGGCCGGCATGATGACCACCGCGCATCATGGAGCGGCCCGCATCGTCGACGTCACCCCCGTGCGCGTGCGCGAGGCGCTCGACGACGGCGCCATCGTCATCGTCGCCGGCTTCCAGGGCTTCAACCGCGACACCCGCGACATCACGACGCTCGGCCGCGGCGGCTCCGACACGACCGCCGTCGCGCTCGCCGCCGCACTCCAGGCCGACGTCTGCGAGATCTACAGCGACGTCGACGGCATCTTCACGGCAGACCCCCGCGTCGTTCCCCGCGCTCGCAAGCTCGGCACGGTGACCGCGGAGGAGATGCTCGAGCTCGCTGCCAACGGAGCCAAAGTCCTGTACATCCGTGCCGTCGAGTACGCCCGCCGTCACGGTGTCATGATCCACGCCCGCTCGACGTTCAATCCGGGAGTCGGCACGTTCGTGCTCGGCCCCGGCATGACGGTGCCGGAGGGTGCAAAGGGAGAAGAGATGGAAGAGCCCATCGTCGCGGGAGTCGCGACTGACCTCAGCCAGGCGAAGATCACCGTGATCGGCGTTCCCGATGTGCCGGGCAAAGCCGCCGAGATCTTCAAGATCGTCGCCCGCAGCGGCGCCAACGTCGACATGATCGTCCAGAACGTGTCGGCCGCTGCGACCGGTCGCACCGACATCTCCTTCACTCTGCCCAAGGCCGACGCCTCCGCCGCACTGCGCGCACTGGCATCCGAGCAGGACGGTGTCGGCTTCGAGAGCCTCGTGCACGACGACCAGATCGGCAAGCTCTCGGTCGTCGGAGCCGGCATGCGTGCGCACTCCGGTGTGTCTGCAACGCTCTTCGAGGCGCTGTCGGCGGCAGGCGTCAACATCGTGATGATCTCGACGTCCGAGATCCGCATCTCCGTGGTCGTGCGCGGCGACGAGCTCGCCGACGCCGCACGCGTCGTGCACACGGCCTACGGACTCGACGGCGACACCGAAGCGGTCGTCTACGCGGGCACCGGCCGCTGAGCCCACCGCCCGCTGCGGTCTGGTGACCGGTGCGGGCGCCGCGGGTCAGCCGGTCTGCGTCGCTGTGGGCTGCGGGCGCGCGGCGAGCCACTCGGCGAAGGTCGGGCCGAGCCGAAGGGCGTCTGCCTGAGGAAGCGCGAGTCCCTGCCGCATCCCGCGCATCTGGGCGGTCGGGAGCGACACCGCGACAACGGGTCCTCGGCGTCCTCCCGCTTCCGCCCAGGAGCGGATCATGGCGTCGAGCTGCTCTTCGCGGGGCCCTGCGATGTCGGTGGCGCGACCCGTCGGCGCGGATTCGGCCAGCGTGAGGACGTGCTCGGCCACGGCCGCTGCGGCGATCGGCTGCACCCGTGCCCGTGGCGCGAGCTGCACCGGCCCGAGACGCGCCTGCCCGGCGACCTGCTCCGCGAATTCGTGGAACTGGGTCGCCCGCACGATCGTCCACGGGGCGCCGCTGGACTCATAGACCGCCTCTTGAGCCAGCTTTCCGGCGTAGTAGCCGTGCGGGTTGCGGTCTATTCCGACGATCGACACAGCGACGACGTGCGGCACGTCCGTGCGCGCGGCGGATGCCAGGAGCGTGCGCGCGGCGCTCTGGAAGAAGGCCGTCGACTTCGGGGCGCTGAGGCTCCCGATGCTGACGACGTCGATCATCGCGTCGGCGCCTCGGAGTGCATCGTCCAGTCCGCTCCCGCTGACGACGTCCACGCCCGTGGACCGGGTCATGACGACGACATCGTGCCCTCGGGCGCGGCCTCGCGCGACCACTTCGCGTCCGAGCGTTCCCGTGCCGCCTGCCACTGCGATCCGCATCGTCGTCTCCTTCTGCGTGTCGTGCCCCGGTGTGCGGGCCGTGCGTCGCCGAGACGGACGCGCTCGCTTTCATCCTGGCCGATGGTCACCGCCTGCAACAACGGCGCTCGCGGCGTGGCGCGACCGATAGAATCGGCGGAACCCCGCCCACTCGGGCACTCACCCCGCACTGCTGCAAGGAAACATCGCCATGACCCGTATCTCCGATTCCGGACTCTCCGTCGCCGTCGTCGGCGCCACCGGCCAGGTCGGCACGGTCATGCGCGAGATTCTGGCGGAGCGTCGGTTCCCGATCCGCGAGCTCCGCCTGTTCGCGACGGCCCGCAGCGCCGGAACCGCGGTGGAGTTCGGTGGCGAGACGATCATCATCGAAGACGTCGCCACGGCCGACCCCGCCGGCATCGACATCGCGCTGTTCAGCGCCGGCGCGACCGGCTCGCGTGCGCACGCGCCGCGCTTCGCCGAGGCGGGCGCCGTCGTCATCGACAACTCGAGCGCGTGGCGTCAAGACCCCGAGGTGCCCCTCGTGGTGAGCGAGGTCAACCCGCACGCCATCGAGAACCTGCCCAAGGGCATCATCGCCAACCCGAACTGCACGACCATGGCGGCGATGCCCGTGCTGAAGCCCCTTCACGCGGAGGCCGGCCTCGAGCGGCTCGTCGTCAGCACATACCAGGCCGTGTCGGGTTCGGGTCTGGCCGGAGCGCAGGAGCTCCTCGGCCAGGTGGAGGGCGTGCTCGCGCAGGGGCACACGCTCGATCTCGTCCACGACGGTTCGGCGGTCGACTTCCCCCAGCCGGAGAAGTACATCGCGCCCATCGCCTTCGATGTGATCCCCCTGGCGGGAAACCTCGTCGACGACGGCCTCAACGAGACCGACGAGGAGAAGAAGCTCCGCAACGAGAGCCGCAAGATCCTCGAGCTTCCCGACCTGCGGGTGGCGGGCACGTGCGTGCGCGTCCCGGTGTTCACGGGGCACTCGCTGTCGATCCACGCCGAGTTCGCCCGAGACATCTCGCCCGAGCGGGCTCGCGAGGTGCTGGCGTCGGCGCCGGGCGTCGCGCTCGAAGAGGTGCCGACGCCGTTGCAGGCAGCCGGCAACGACCCGAGCTACGTGGGTCGCATCCGTGCCGACCAGTCGGCTCCGGAGGGCAAGGGGCTCATCCTGTTCATCAGCAACGACAACCTCCGCAAGGGCGCTGCGCTGAACGCGGTGCAGATCGCCGAGCTCGTCGCGGCGCGTCTCGGCGCCACCGCCTGACGCCCTCGGCGTGCGCGTCGCGCGTCTCGCGCATGACGCAGGCGCAAGAACCGCGATCCTTGACGGATGCGGAGGGCCTTCAGCGGCCGGAGCGGTGCGGAAACCGGCCTAGACTGGGACATCGTGAGTGAACCTGTCGATGTCGTGCTGATCGGCGGTGGCATCATGAGCGCCACCCTCGGAACCCTGCTGAAGCAGCTTCAGCCCGATTGGAAGATCGTGGTGTGCGAGCGCCTCTCGGAGGTGGCGCAGGAGTCGTCGAACGCGTGGAACAACGCGGGTACCGGCCATGCCGCCCTGTGCGAGCTCAACTACATGCCCGAGGCCCCCGACGGCTCTGTCGACCCGGCGAAGGCGGTCGGCATCAACGAGCAGTTCCAGCAGAGCCGCCAGCTGTGGGCGTCGCTCGTGGAACGGGGTGTTCTCGATGAGCCGTCGACGTTCATCAACGCTGCTCCGCATATGACGTTCGTGCGGGGCGAGAAGGATGTCGCTTACCTCAAGAAGCGCTACGAGGCGCTCAAGAGCCAGCCGCTGTTCGCCGGCATCGAGTACTCCGAGGACTCCCGCGTCATCCACCAGTGGGCTCCGCTGCTGATGAAGAACAGGCGCAAGGGGGAGCCGTTCGCCGCGACGCGTGTGCCGGCGGGCACCGACGTCGACTTCGGCGCGCTCACCCGTCAGCTGTTCGACCACCTCAAGGAGCAGGGGGTCGACGTCGTCACCAATCGTGAGGTGCGCAACCTGACGAAGCTGAAGGACGGCACCTGGAAGGTCTCCTACCGTCACTCGCTCGGAAAGACTCCGGGCGACCTCAACGCGCGCTTCGTGTTCGTCGGCGCGGGGGGCTGGGCGATCAAGCTTCTCCAGCGCTCCGGCATCCCCGAGATCAAGGGGTACGGTGTCTTCCCCATCGGCGGCCAGTTCCTGAAGACCACGAACCCGGCGGTGGTGTCGCAGCACAAGGCGAAGGTCTACTCGCAGGCGTCGGTCGGCGCCCCGCCGATGTCGGTGCCGCACCTCGACACGCGCGTGGTCGACGGCGAGGCCTCGCTGCTGTTCGGTCCGTTCGCCACGTTCAGCCCCAAGTTCCTCAAGCACGGCCGCATCACCGACATCGTCGCCCAGGTGCGCCCCGGCAACCTCTGGCCGATGCTCAAGGTCGCGGTCGACAACCCGGGCCTCATCAAGTACCTCGTCAGCGAGCTGCTGAAGAACCACAAGAAGAAGGTCGACTCGTTGCGCACCTTCATGCCGACCGCGAAGGACGAGGACTGGGAGCTCATCCAGGCCGGTCAGCGCGCGCAGGTGATGAAGAAAGACCCGAAGAAGGGCGGCGTGCTGCAGTTCGGCACCGAGGTCGTCACGTCGGCTGACGGCACGATCGCCGGTCTGCTGGGAGCCTCACCGGGGGCCTCCACCGCCGCGTCGATCATGCTGGGGCTCCTGAAGACCTGCTTCCCCGACCGCATGAGCGAATGGGAGCCGACGCTGCGGGAGCTGATCCCGAGCTACGGTGAGACGCTCAACACGCGTCCCGAGGTCGCCGAGGAGTCGCTGCGCGAGACCGCCGAGGCACTCGGCATCAACCGCTGACACCTTTCTGCAGGGCAGGAGACTCGACCCGTGGCCAAACTGTACTTCCGCTACGGCGCGATGAACTCCGGGAAGTCCACGGCCCTGCTGCAGGCCGCCTACAACTATGAGGAGCGGGGGCAGCGCGTGCTGCTCGCGAAGCCCGAGATCGACACGAAGGGCGCCGACCGCATCTCGAGCCGTCTGGGAGTCGACCGGCTCGTCGACTTCCTCATCGCGCCCGACGACGATGTGCGGGCGCTGTTCGCCGTCCATCGGGAGCGTGTGCGCACGCAGGCCGAGAGCGAGGCGCTGATCCCCGAGTCGAGCACGACCGGGGCGCGGCCCGATGTCGCCTGCCTCCTCATCGACGAGGCGCAGTTCCTCACGCCGGCACAGGTCGACGACCTTCTGCGCGTCGTCGTGGAGGATCGGATCCCGGTGCTGGCCTACGGCATCCGCACCGATTTCCAGACGCGTGCCTTCCCGGGCTCGGCGCGGCTGCTGGAGCTCGCGCACAGCCTCGAGGAGCTGAAGACGATCTGTCGCTGCGGGCGCAAGGCGCTCTTCAACGCGCGGCTCGTGGGGGGCAGGTTCGTCTTCGACGGCGATCAGGTGGCGATCGACGAGCTCACGGCAGACCGCGTGACCTATGAGTCGATGTGCGCCGAGTGCTACCTGCGCGAATCGGGCGGACGTCTCGTCTGACGCCAGGCGGTGGATGCGGCCGGGCGGCCGCGGGACTCGGATGCAGGAGCGCGTCGGTGTCCGTCTTCTGTGACGCCTCCGCGTGCGTTAGTGTGGTCTGACAACACGATCGACCGACGCCTCCTCCCGACCGCCGGCATCGCCGCCGTGGTTCGCACGGCGCCGTGACCTGCCGCCGCTGGTGCGAGCCCGCGTCGCCGAGCAAGGAAGGGACTGCGATGACCGAAGCCACTCCGGCACGTGCGTGGCGCGTCGTCCTGGAGAAGATCGAGTCCGACCTCCTCGAAGGCAGGCTGGGGCCGGGCGACCGGCTGCAGCCCGAGCGGGAGCTCGCGGCAACGCTCGGCGTCGGGCGATCAAGCGTGCGGGAGGCGCTGCGCGTGCTCGAAGTCATGGGACTCATCCGCACCGCGACGGGCTCGGGGCCGACCGCCGGCGCCGTCGTCACGGCCACCCCCCACGGCGGGCTCGCACAGCTGCTGCGGCTCCAGGTCGCCGCGCAGGGCTTCCCCGTCGAAGACGTCTACGAGACGCGTCTGCTGCTGGAGGAGTGGACCGTGGGCGAACTCGCCGAGCGCCCCGAGGTCGATCTCTCCGAGGCCCGGCTGGCCCTGCGCGCCATGACGGCGCCGTCGCTCACCCCCGACGAGTTCCTGGCGCTCGACACCCAGTTCCACATGCGTCTCGCCGAAGCGGCGGGCAACGCCGTCGTGGCAGCCACCATGGCGGGCCTGCGCACCTCCATCGAGCGATACGTGCGGGAGGGCACGGCCCGCATCTCCGACTGGGATGCCACAGCCGCGCGCCTGCGCGACGAGCACGCCGGTGTCCTGGCGGCGATCGAGACCGGCGATGCCGCGGCCGCCCGCGAACGGGTGCGCGCGCACATCGCCGGCTACTACGCCGACGCCGGGCTCGCGAACCTTCCCGTCTCGCACGGGCACTGACCGCCTTCGCATCCACCCCCGAACAGGAGTATCACCCCGATGGTCACACGTCAGCTGCCGAAGATCGGCGAGCTGCTGGAGCTCATGCAGTTCAAGAAGCCCGAGTTCGACGCCACCACGCGTCGGCTCGACAGCGCGCTCACGATCGCCGACCTCCGCCGGATCGCCCAGCGCCGCACGCCGAAGGCCGCCTTCGACTACACCGACGGAGCCGCGGAAGGGGAGCTGTCGCTGGCCCGCGCGCGGCAGGCGTTCGAAGACATCGAGTTCCACCCCGACATCCTCCGTCCCGCCGAGAGCGTCGACACCTCGGTCGAGGTGCTCGGCGGCCCCTCGGCCCTCCCGTTCGGCATCGCCCCGACCGGTTTCACGCGGCTCATGCAGACCGAGGGTGAGATCGCCGGCGCCTCCGCAGCCGCCGCGGCCGGCATCCCGTTCACCCTGTCCACGCTCGGCACGACCTCGATCGAGAACGTGCGCGCGGCCGGCCCCCACGGCCGTCACTGGTTCCAGCTGTACGTGATGCGCGACCGCGAGATCTCCTACGGACTCGTGAAGCGAGCCGCCGATGCCGGCTTCGACACGCTGATGTTCACCGTCGACACGCCCGTGGCGGGCGCCCGCCTGCGAGACAAGCGCAACGGCTTCTCGATCCCGCCTCAGCTCACGCTCTCCACGATCCTCAACGCCATCCCGAGGCCGTGGTGGTGGTTCGACTTCCTCACGACCCCCAAGCTCGAGTTCGCGTCGCTGACGACGACCGGCGGCACGGTCGGGGAGCTGCTGAACGCCGCCATGGACCCGACGATCAGCTACGACGATCTCGCGGTCATCCGGGAGATGTGGCCGGGCAAGATCGTCGTCAAGGGGGTGCAGAACGTCCCCGACGCCGTGCGCCTCATCGACCTCGGTGTCGACGGCATCGTGCTGTCGAACCACGGCGGCCGTCAGCTCGACCGGGCCCCCGTGCCGTTCCACCTGCTGCCGCAGGTCGTGCGCGAGGTGGGCTCGGATGCCACGGTGATGATCGACACCGGCATCATGAACGGTGCGGACATCGTGGCATCCGTCGCCCTCGGCGCCCGTTTCACCCTCATCGGCCGCGCCTACCTGTACGGGCTGATGGCGGGCGGGCGTCGGGGCGTCGATCGTACGATCGCCATCCTCCGCAGCGAGATCGAGCGCACGATGCAGCTGCTGGGCGTCTCGACGCTCGAGGAGCTCGAGCCGAGGCACGTGACCCAGCTGCGTCGTCTCACGCCCGTCACGACCCCTTCGGAGGCCGCTGCGAGGCTCTGAGGCGTGATCCTTCCGGCGTCGGCCCGGCGCCGGAAGGATGCTCTCAGACGGCGGGGAGCGTCGGGATGAGCGTTTCGAGGAATGCCTCGGTGTCCTGCCATCCGGTCACGGCGTGGCAGGTGACCCCCATCGCCAGCACCGGGTAGTCGTTGCCGTGCTCGTCGAGGCGGTCGCCCACGAACAGCATGTCGTCGAGCGAGATGCCGGTCTGGTCGGCGAGCTGACGCATGCCGAAGGCCTTGTCGATGCCGCGACGAGTGATGTCGACGGAGGTCGACCCGCCGGAACGCACCTCCAGATCGGGGATGCGCGCGGCGACCGCGTCGCGGAGGGCGTTCTTCTTCTCGCCCGTCGGGTCCCAGGCCATCTTCGCCTCGACGGGGGCCTTCTGCCCGAGGGCGGAGAACGTGATCTGTGAGCCGCGGTCTTCGAGGATGTCGCCCCAGGTCTCCGACTCCCACAGGCCGAGTCGGCGCGCCTCGTCTTCGACGGCTGCCAGAGCGCGCTGCTTCTCGTCGTCGGTGAGCGCGTGCGCGTACACCGTGCGCACCCCCGCCTCGGTGACCCGGTAGTACTGGGTGCCGCACGTGGGGAGGAGGTGGAAGCGGTCGAGGGCGTCGGCGCCCGCGACGGGAAGCTTCTCGACGACCTGCGCCTGGAACTGCTGGAGCTGACCGCCGGAGATGATCGCCACCTCGACGCGCTCTGCGAGGGCGAGCAGCAGTTCGCCCATGCGCGGCGAGATCGCGCTCTTCGAGGGAGCGAGGGTGTCGTCGAGGTCGAAGGCAACGAGGCGCGGCGTGGTCATGGCGTCGGCTCCCTTTTCGGTGCGGCTGTCGGGTTTCGTGACGGATCGGGGTTCGTGCGGATATTGCACGAGAGGCCCCACCGTCTGGTGGAGCCTCTCCGTTGTCGGGGTGACAGGATTTGAACCTGCGGCCTCGTCGTCCCGAACGACGCGCGCTACCAAGCTGCGCCACACCCCGTGGCAACCCTCCGAGTCTACCCCGTCTCGGCGCTCACACCGAATCGAGGCGCGGCTGTGGTGACGGTGGCGGTCACCGGCGGGGGAGCAGATGGATGACGGATGCCTCCGGCCGGCATCCGAATCGCACCGGTGCGTAGATCGAGTGCCCGAGCCCTGCGCTCACATTGAGCGGCACGCGGCGGCCCAGGTGGCGCCAGGTGCTGAGCCCGCGGGCCTGGTCGAGGGGGATGTCGCAGTTCGCGACGAGCGCGCTGCGCGAGAACGGCACGCGCACCTGACCTCCGTGGGTGTGCCCGGCGATGAGCATGTCGGCCCCCAGCTCGCTGAAGCGGTCGAGCACGCGCCGATAGGGGGCGTGCGTCACCCCGAGGGTGAGGTCGGCCGCGCGCGGTCCGCGCCAGAGCGACCCGCCCTGCGCGCGGCGGATCTCGTCGGGCAGCACTTCGAGCTCGTCCCACTCGCGGTGCGCGTCATCGACTCCGAACGCGTCGATCGTGAGACCGCCGACCTCCAGCCGCGCGGCGGTGTTGTTGAGGCCGGTCCATCCCAGCTCGTCGGTGAAGAACGCGTCCATGGCCGGGGTGTCGAGGCGCCCGCTCTTCGGAGAGCTCCCCGAGGGGGCGGTGAAGTATGCGAAGGGGTTGCGGGCCGCGGGTCCGACGACATCGTTCGACCCGTGCACGAACACCCCCGGAACGCCGCGGAGGGGAGCGAAGGCGGCACGGATGCCGCGGAGCCCGTCGACATGACCGAGGTTGTCGCCGGTGTTGACCACGAAGTCGGGCTGCACGCGATCGGCGAGCTCTGCGATCCACCGCTGCTTGCGGTGCTGCCACGGAGCCATGTGCGCGTCCGACAGGTGCAGCATCGTCAGCGGCGCCGACCCGGGCGGCAGCACGGCGACCCGGTGCTCGCGCACGGTGAACAGGTAGCGCTCGATCCCGACTCCCCAGACGACGCAGCCGACGCCGACCGCCCCCACGGCTCCGAGAGCCGTGAGGGCGGTGCGGGGAGCGTTATGCGCGCTCAGTTGTCGCCCCCGGGGTTACCGGGGCCTCGACCGTTTCCGCCGCCGTTCCCACCGCCGCACGACTCAGCCTGGTACTGGATCGTGATCTGGGTGTTGCGGCTGACGACCGTCCCGGCAGACGGATCCGTTCCGGTGACGACACCCTGCTTGGGCGCGCCCTCCGCTTCGGAGCACTGCATCTGGATGCGGCCGAATCCGGCTGCCCTGAGCTGGTTCTCGGCATCCTGCGGCGTGCCGCCGACCGACGGCACCGTGATGCCCTCGCCGTTGCTCGGGTAGATGGTCACGCTCGTGCCGCCGACGACACGGCCTGCGCCGGGCGACTGCTCGACGATCGTGCCTGCGGCCTCAGCCGAGTCGACCGGGTCGCCGACGGTCACGCTGAAGCCTTCGGCGCGCAGCGTGCGGGTCGCTTCGTCGACGGTCATCCCGATGACGCTCGGCAGGTCGACGTAGACCTGCTTGGTGAGGTCCTTGTCGGGCTGCGGGAAGCGGTCGCCGCCGTACTTGGCGTTCGCGGCGCGCTGCATGTTCGGCCAGACGCTGTTACGGATGCGCGAGAGGCGATAGCCCGACTCGTAGTACTGGTCGAGCTTCTTGAAGCCCTTGACGTTGCCGACCCAGACCACGGTGGTGACCTCGGTGCTAGAACCGTCCATCCAGGTGTGCTCGAACTGGTGGATACCGGTCTTGCCGAAGATCGGGACGCCGTCGAACGTGCGAGCGCCCGAGCCGGTGCCGTCGCCCTGCATGACTCCTTGGAGCGCGAACGCGGTCGTCGAGGCGACGGCCTTGCTCATGACGCGCTCGCACTTCGTCTCGGGGATCGGGTGGTCGGTGCCGTCGGCGTTCTTCACCTTGTCGATCGAGCGCGGCTCGCACAGGATGCCGTTCGACGCGATCGCCGCGTAGGCCTGCGCCATGTCGAGCGGGGCGACGTTGGCGGAGCCGAGCACGTCGTAGGGGGCGTTGTCGCCGTCGGCGATGGACTTGCCGTTGCCGAAGGTCACGCCGAGCTTCTCGGCCACCTTGTTGGTGCTGCACACCGAGATGCGCTCGGCCATCGTGAGGAAGCCCGAGTTCAGCGAGTCCTTCGTGAATCGGTAGACCGAGCCGTTGTAGCCCTGGTTGCCCTCGAAGTTGCCGATGGCATCCGCGCCCGAGCCGGTCTTGACCTCCTGGAACGCGCCGTCGCAGCGGTCGACCCGCTTCATGCCGACGCGGCCGTTGAGGTACTCGTTGATCGAGTGGCCCTGTTCGAGCCAGTTGATGACGCTGAACACCTTGTAGGTCGAACCGGCCGGGAAGCCGATGGCCCCGCCGTTGGCGGCGCGCACGTTGTAGTTGATGGGCGTCTTCTCGCGGCTGTCGTCGCTGCCCTTGGGGTCGTACGGGCGGTTCTGGACCATGGAGAGGATGCGGCCGGTGCCGACCTCGACCTGCACGCCCGAGGCGCCGAGGTTCATGTACGACACATCGGCGGGAACGACCTTGATGGCGCTGTTGGCGGCCTTCTGCAGGTCGGGGTCGAGCGTCGTGTAGACCTTCAGGCCGCCACGGCGCAGGGCGGCGGCGCGGTCTTCGGGTGTCTCGCCGAACGCGGGGTCGCTCTTGATGATCGACACGACGTACTCGCAGAAGAACTCGGCACCCCTCGCCTGGACGCAGCCCTGCTTGCGCGGCGTGATCTTCGGCTCGATGGGGCTGGCCTTCGCCTCGTCGTACTCTTCCCGGGTGATCTTGCCGTCTTTGAACATGCGGCCCAGCACGTAGTCACGACGGTCGAGCGTGTCGGCGTACCCGTCGGCCTTGCTGTTGCGGGCGTTGCCGTCTTTGTCGGTCCACGTGCCCTTGGGGCGGTCGATGCGGAACTTGTTCGGCTCCTGCACCATGCCGGCGATGGTCGCCGCCTGGGCGATGGTGAGATCCTTCGCGCTCGTGTCGAAGTAGTACTGGGCCGCGGCGCCGATGCCGTAGACCGTGCCGCCGAACGAGGCGATGTTCAGGTACCCGACGAGGATGTCCTCCTTCTGGTACTCCTGCTCCAGCTGGATCGCGTAGCGCATCTCCTGCAGCTTGCGCTGGTACCCCTCAGGGCCCTGGTTGACGGTCGTCTGGAGGAAGCACTGATCGACTTCGTCCTGGTTCTTCGCCTTCAGCTCGCAGTTCTGCTGCAGGACGTTCTTCACATACTGCTGCGTGATCGTGGAGCCGCCGCGGGTGTTGCTGCCCGACGCGTTGCCCGCCAGCGCCTTCACCGTTCCGACGAGGTCGACCCCGCCGTGCGAGAAGAAGTTCTTGTCCTCACTGGAGAGGATCGCGTCGTACATCACCGGTGCGACGTCGTCGTATTCGACCGGGATGCGGTTCTGGTCATAGAACTGCGCCATGCGCACGTTCCTGCCCTTTTCGTTCTTCTTGTAGATCGAGGTCGGGAGCATCAGCTTCTCGATCTTCAGGTAGTTCGGCATGTTGTCGAACATCGTGATCGCGCTGGATGCCGCGTAACCCGACACGGCGATGGCCGGCGTCACCGTAGCGGTGATCAGAACACCGGCCACGGTGCTCAATCCGATGAGACCCAGCAGGCCTCCGAGCACGCCAGTGGCTGTCCGTTTCGATTGGGGCATAGGGTTGATGGTAAGGGAAATACCTGGGGGAACACCCGGTGCGTCCCGCATGCCGCGATGATCCGCGACGTCGAACGGGAGCAACGATGACCACGTGGGAGTACCTCACCACGCCTCTTCTGATCCACAACACCGCCGCCATCCTCAACAACTGGGGCAAGCAGGGCTGGGAGCTCGTGCAGGTGGTGCCCGGCCCCGAAGGCGGCCTCGTGGCCTACTTCAAGCGCCCCACCGGCGGCGGTGCCGCCAATGCCGGCCTCGGAGCCGCCGCGCAGGCGGCGCAGCAGTTCGAAGGAGCATGATGTCCGTCACGCAGCGTCTTTCCGAGCTCGGCATCGAGCTGCCGCCGGTGGTCCCGCCGGTCGCCGCCTACGTGCCGGCCGTCGTCCACGGCGACCTCGTCTACACGTCGGGTCAGCTTCCGATGGTCTCGGGCGCGCTTCCTGCCACCGGCAAGGTCGGTGAGGGCCACGGCCTCGTTCCGCCCGCCGACGCGAAGGACTACGCGCGCCGGTGCGCGCTCAACGCCATCGCCGCCGCTGCGGCGGCCGCGGGCGGCGTCGACCGACTGCTGCGCGTGGTCAAGGTCACGGGCTTCGTGGCATCCGTCCCCGAGTTCACCGGGCAGCCCGGCGTCATCAACGGCGCCAGCGAGCTGCTGGGAGAGGTGTTCGGCGAGGCGGGACGCCACGCCCGCTCGGCGGTGGGTGTGCCGGTGCTTCCGCTCGACAGCCCCGTCGAGGTCGAGGTCGTCTTCGCGATCGGCTGATCGGCCCTCGAGGGATCAGGGCCGACCAGCCGTCACGTCATTTCACCTGCGCGGAGATCACGCTCATGACGGCCGTGTCGGCGAGGGTCGTCGTGTCGCCCACTTCGCGGCCTTCGGCGACGTCGCGCAGCAGCCGTCGCATGATCTTGCCGGAGCGGGTCTTCGGGAGCTCTCCCACGATGTAGACGTCGCGGGGCCGTGCGATCGGTCCGATCTGCTCGCCCACCCACGTGCGCAGCGATCCGGCGAGGCCTTCGGGGGAGTGGGCGTCGAGGTAGCTCTGCTTGATGATGACGAAGGCGACGACCGCCTGGCCCGTCGTCTCATCCGAGGCCCCGACCACGGCGGCTTCGGCCACCGCCTCGTTGCCGACGAGGGCCGATTCGATCTCGGTGGTCGACAGGCGATGGCCTGACACGTTCATGACGTCGTCGACGCGCCCGAGGAACCACACATCGCCGTCCTCGTCGAGGCGTGCACCGTCGCCTGCGAAATAGAAGCCCTGCTTCTCGAACTTGTCCCAGTAGGTCTCCTTGAAGCGCTCCGGGTCGCCCCAGATGCCGCGGAGCATGCTCGGCCACGGGCGTGTGATGACCAGGAGCCCGCCGTTGCCGTTGCCGACGTGCGATCCGTCTTCGTCGACCACGTCGATCCCGATCCCGGGGAGGGGCACCTGCGCCGAGCCGGGCTTGGTCTCGGTGACTCCGGGGAGGGCGGAGACCATGATCGCGCCGGTCTCGGTCTGCCACCACGTGTCGACGATCGGCGTCGTCTTGCCGCCGATCACGTTGCGGTACCACATCCACGCCTCCGGGTTGATGGGCTCTCCCACCGACCCGAGCAGTCGCAGCGACGACAGGTCGAACTTCTTCGGCACCGCGCGCCCGATCTTCATGAACGACCGGATGGCGGTCGGCGCCGTGTAGAGCACCGTCACGCCGTACTTCTGCACGATCTCCCACCAGCGGCCGGGGTGAGGCGTGTCAGGGGTGCCTTCGTACAGCACCTGGGTGGCGCCGTTGGCGAGCGGGCCGTAGGTGACGTAGGAGTGGCCGGTGATCCAGCCGATGTCGGCGGTGCACCAGAACACGTCGGTCTCGGGGTGGATGTCGTGCACGATCTTGTTCGTGAAGGTGGCCTGCGTGAGGTACCCGCCGGAGGTGTGGAGGATGCCCTTCGGCTTTCCCGTGGTGCCGGAGGTGTAGAGGATGAACAGCGGATTCTCGGCGGGGAACGCCTGCGCCTCGTGGTCGGCGGATGCCGCGGGCACCGCGTCGTGCCACCACACGTCGCGCTGGTCGTTCCAGGGCACCTCGTTGCCGGTGCGCTTGACGACCAGCACGTGCTCGACGCTCTCCTGCGGGCCGTTGCCGCGGTCGGCGAGGGCCTGGTCGACCGCGGGCTTCAGCGGGGAGACGCGCCCCTTGCGGTAGCCGCCGTCTGCCGTGATGACCACTTTGGCGCCGGCGTCGTCGATGCGGGTGCGGAGGCTGTCGGCGGAGAAGCCGCCGAAGATGACCGAGTGGATCGCGCCGAGCCGCGCGACGGCGAGCATGGCGGCGATCGCCTCGGGGATCATGGGCATGTAGATCGCGACCCGGTCGCCCTGCGCGACGCCGAGGTCGGTCAGCACGTTGGCGACCCGCTTCACCTCGTCGGTGAGCTCGGCGTAGGTGATGCGCCGCTCATCGCCCGGCTCGCCCTCCCACAGCAGCGCGATGCGCTCGCCGTTTCCCGCCTCGACGTGGCGGTCGAGGCAGTTGTAGGCGACGTTCAGCTCGCCGTCGGCGAACCACTGCGCGAAAGGCGGGTTCGACCAGTCGAGCACCTGCGTGAACGGCGTGTGCCAGTGGAGGGCACGGGCCTGCTCGGCCCAGAACTGCTCGCGGTCGGCATCCGCCTGCGCGTACAGGTCTGCGGTGGCCACGGCGTTGCTCGCGAACTCCTCGCTGGGGGCGAAACGGCGCGTCTCCGTGAAGAGGTGGTCGATCTGGCTGCTCATGCGCGCTCCTTTGCGGCGGACTCCGTGCGGCGACACCTCTGCGTGTCGCGACGACTCTGGATCATCTTGCCGGGGCCGCAGGTGCCCTACTACCTCCGAAAGAGGGGGTTGCACGCCAGCGATATATCACATCGCCACGCGCTCCTTATGTTTGGCGTGCAGGGAGCGGTTGCGTAAGCTCGGTCCCGGCCGAACTCAGATTCTGGCGCAGCAGCAGTTCGCAATCCCCCGTAGCGGCTGCTGTTCCGGGCGGCATCCTTCCCCCCAAGGATGCCGCCCCTCTTCATATATAGAGGGAGCCTCCGACAGCCGCCTCCGCGGCGGCGACGCGTCCGCCCGCGTGGTCTTCCTCCCCAGGGCCCACGCGCGTCGCACTGTGCACCCGCCGACCGCGCAGGCGCTTCCGCCGATGCGGTGCGCCCTAGCGTCGGGGGATGCCTGAGCCGTTCGTCGTCCGCCCCGCCGGGAACCCGCCTGCGCCCGCGACGCACGATCGCGCGTCGGGCGCCGCGCCGGCCGGCCCGCGCCGGCTTCCCGGGCAGCACATCGCCCGCGCTTCCACGGCGCCCGGGGC
>JAEYVZ010000043.1 GCA_023431405.1 Actinomycetes bacterium | reverse complement strand
TGACCTCTGTGAACCCCTCTTTCTCGGCGCGCATGGCGACGACTATCTCCCGAAGGCTCTCCCTGGCCGAGGGACTTGAAATCGGTGTCAGGGTCCTGCTACCGCCTGCGGCGTGCGTCTCATCGGTGCGTGCATGAGGGGCGCGCTCAGCGCACGGCCTGCCGGCCGGCGGCGACCGACAGATCAGGCCCGTCGTCGATGTCGAAGCGGTCGCGCAGGGCGCACAGCGCCGCCTGCCAGCCCACGAGGCCGTGCACACCCGGGCCGGGGGCGGCGGATGCCGAGCACAGGTACAGGCCGGGAACGGGCGTGCGCCACGGCTTCCCACTGATGACAGGCCGGCGCACGAGCTGACCGAGGTCTGGCGCCCCCGCCGCGATGTCGCCGCCCGGATAGTTCGGGTTGTGCCGTTCGAGGTCGACGGCACTGCGGCTGGAGACGGCGAGGATCGTGTCGCGGAAGCCGGGGGCGAACCGTTCGATCTGCGCGATGACCGCATCGGAGCGGTCCTCGGAAGATCCGGCAGGCACGTGCGTATACGTCCAGAGGGTGTGGGAGCCCGCGGGGGCGCGGGTGGGGTCGAACAGCGAGGGCTGCGACAGCAGCACGTACGGCGACGTGGGATGGATGCCGCGAGCCACCTCCCGCTCGCCCGCCGCGATCTCCTGACGATTGCCACCGAGGTGGAGGGTCGGCGCCTCGCGGAGGCGCTCGTCGCGCCACGGCACGGGAGCCGAGAGGGCGAAGTCGACCTTCGCGACGGCGTTGCCGTACCGGAAGCGCCCGAGCGCGCGACGGTAGTGGTCGGGAAGAAGCCCCCCGGCCATCGTGAGAAGCGCGCGCGGGGTCACATCCAGCAGGCGCACGCGGGAGGTCGGGAGGTCGCGCAAGTCGTTCACCTGGTGATGCAGCACGAGTTCGCCGCCGTGCGCCCGAAGATCGTCGACGAGGGCGTCCACGATCGCCTGGCTGCCTCCCACCGGCAGCGGCCAGCCGCGTGCGTGGGCGTACGAGGTGAGCGCCAGTCCGGCGCCGCCTGCGGCGAGACCCGGGAGCGGGAGGATCGTATGGGCGCTCACGCCGGTGAGAAGAGCGGGTGCCGCTTCCTCCCGGAAGCGCGCATTCCACAGGAACGAACCCTGCTCGGCGGTGCGCAGCGCCAGCAGCGCGGCGGTGAGCGGGTGCCGCGGCAGCCGCAGCAACGGCGACCCGGTGGTGACGGCGACCTCTTGCGCCCGCTGGGCGAGGCCATGGATGAGGCCGCGGTAGGCGCGCCCGTCTCGGCCGAGACCATCGGCGGTGCGGTCGAGATCGCGGTAGGCGATCGCCGAGCCGGTGTCGAGCGGGTGGGCGAACGACACCTCCGGCACGACGAACTCGATGCGGCGCTCCAGCTCGAACGCGCGGAAGAACGGCGACTCGAGGGCGAGCGGGTGCACGGCCGAGCACACGTCATGGTGGAAGCCGGGGAGGGTGAGCTCTGCCGTCGATGCTCCGCCGCCGGGGCGGGCGCCGCGCTCGAAGACGATCACGCGCAGGCCGGCGCGAGCGAGGGTGACGGCGGCGGCGAGCCCGTTGGGCCCGGCGCCGACGACGACCGCGTCGTATTCGGTGGCCCGGGCCTTCGACGACCCGGTCGGCGCCCCGGTCGACGCCCCGGTGCGGCGACCCGGCGGGCGGGTCATGCGGGGGGCCGGGATCTGTCGGCGGCGTGCGCGCGTCCTTCCGCGACGAAGGCCAGGCGTCGGAGCGTCTCGGTGTTGCGCCACCACAGCACCGGATCGAGAAGGCCCCGCACGAGCGACGCCGGCCCGGAGACCGCCTCTTCGCGGATCTCGACGATGCAGTCGTCACCGGAGGGCGTGACCTCCAGGTGCACGCGAGCGACGCCCATCGGCCACCCGCGCGCCGTGAGCGTCATCCGCCGCGGCGGGTCCCACTCCTCGACGCTGGTGCTGTCGTTGATGAGCACGGGCCACGTGCCGAAGGAATGGTGGAGCTTCGACCCTTCCTGCGGCCACTCCCCCTCGACCTCGCGCATGCGCGATGCGCCGACGACCCACACGGGGTAGAGCCAGCCGTCGCCGAGCACGTCGAAGACCGCCTCGGGCCGGCACGCGAATCGTCGCCGGTTCTTCGCCATCACTGCCCCCTCACGGTTGTGACCGGCCCTCGACGGCGTCGCCGGATGACGCGTCGCGAAGGTTCCGGGTCGCGAGCCACGTTACGCGACCGGCTCTGTGCGCCGAGGGGCTTGGCGGGCCGCCGTTCGCGTGGTAACCCGTGCCGCTCATCCGCCGGCGCGATCAGCCGGCGGCGATCTGCTCGCGGTAGAGCGCGCCCAGCCGGCCCTGCGCGTGCGCGCGGCGCTGCCGGGCCGCGCCTCCCCCGTGGCCGGCGACGTCGGAGAGGAACTTCTCGACCATCGGCTGGTCGACCTCCGGAAGAAACGGGTGCGTGGCGGCGTGGAGGCGCTCGATCACCGCCGCCGCCGGAGCCAGCAGCCCCGTGCCCGGGTCGACGAGCGTCGACTCGGTGCCGTGGCGTGCCGCGTGCCACAGCGCGGCATCCCACCCCTCGTAACGCTCCGGGCGCGGCGTCTCCCGGTCGAACCCGGCGCGCACGAGCCCGCGGATGAGCGCGGCGAGCGCGACCGACGAGAACGCGTCGAGCTGCGCATCGCAGGTGCGCACCTCGAGCGTGGGGTACGCCGCCGACAGCCGCACGTGCCAGTTGATGGTTCCGGCGTCGGAGGTCGCGCCGACACCGGCGAGGCGGGCGATCGCGTCGTCGTGCTCTGCAGCATCCGCGAAGTACGGAGGGATGCCGTGCGTCGTCCACCGACGGCTGTGGATCGCGCGCCAACTCGCGAATCCCGTGTCGTGCGTCTGCCAGAACGGGGAGTTGCCCGACAGGGCCAGAAGCACGGGCAGCCAGGGACGCAGGAAGTTCGACGCACGCACGCCCGCTTCACGGTCGGGGATGCCGACATGCACATGCACCCCGTTGAGCTGGTGCTCCGAGGTGAGACCGGCGATGTCGTCGGCGATGACGGCATACCGGCCTTCGAGCTCGGGGCGCTGCGCGTGAGCGGCGAACGGAGTTCCCGACGGTGCGACGATCGCCCCGGCCCGTTCGGCCCAATCCGCGAGGCGGCGGCGGAACGCGCTCAGCGCATCGAACGCTTCGGCGACGCTCGTGCAGACGGGAGTCGCGAACTCGACCTGCGACGGGAAGAACTCCCGGACGACGACGCCCGCGCCGGCATCCCGGAGCTCGTCGACCGCGGCAAGGCCCAGATCGACGGTGGACAGCGTGCGCGGATCGAGAAGCACGAACTCCTCCTCCACCCCGAAGGTGGTGCGGGGCACCGTCTCTCCCTCCCTGCGGACGGCCTCCACGGCGGCCGCCTTCCGTGCCCTGTCTCTACTCCCGCCGGTCGCCACCCGTCAACCCCGTGGGCACGGCACCCCGCTTTTCGGAGAATCCGTGCACGACGGAAGGAGACACCCATGAACGACGGACACTCCCACGACGAGTCCGCCCCGCCTGAGGTGCCGGGCGAACACGACGACAGCGCGCCGATCCCCGGAGACGGCCTCGGTGACGAACTGCGCGGCGACGCCCTCGCGAAGCCTGATTTCGCCCTCGACGAGCCACCGCGCAACGCCGACGACGCCACCGCCTCGGGGAGCGGCGAGGGCTGACCACGATGTC
>JAEYVZ010000011.1 GCA_023431405.1 Actinomycetes bacterium | reverse complement strand
GCGCTGCACATCCTGGTAGACCGCATCGACGACGATCCGGCCGTCCGGCCGGCGGCTCGGGAGATCCTGCACCGGTCGCAGGAGGTAGTCGGCCCGTGGTCGGGCCGGCCACGGCCGAGCGTTCTCGCGCGTCGCCCGCGCATGTGAAGACAAGCTTGCGGAGGGGCCCGACCACCGCGCCGCCGGGGGCGCATCGGGTGCGCGGTAGCCGGATGTGCCGAGCGGTCCCGCGAGGGGACTGCGTGCAGAGCTGCCGTTCGCTCCGTGACCGCGGAACGTCGTCGCGCACCCGCTGCGCGCTGTCGAGGGTCACCGGAACGACGTCACCTGCGGGCACTCCTTGAGTGCGTGGGCCCGGAAGTGCCGTACCCAAGGCGTCCCACCCACAGCGGGAGGCGACACCGTCGACCACCGAACTGGCTGCGCACACACGGAAGAATCACGCTCTGCCACCCAAGTTCGCCTCCGCCCGCACGGCATCCAGCCGGATCGGCTTCCTCTGGGGGCGCTCACCTATACGCTCGCCGCCACGACGACTCGGTCATCGACGTCGATAGGAAGCGGGCAGATAGCGCCCGGATCAAAGGAGATCACTTTGAGGAATATCGATCATGCCGCCCCGGGGGTGGTCGCTCACGGAGTTGCTGCGGCCGTCGTGATCAGCCCGTTAGGGCTCTCAGCTGTCGCGCCAGCGTGGGCCGCCGAGCCTGACACACGAATTGAAGGGGACCATTCGCATGCGATTGATGACGGTGTAGAAGTCGAAGGCCGCTCAGTGACCGCTGCGGGTGACGAGGTCGCGATCATGCTGCCGGGCCGAGTTACTTCCGACGAGGTCGACACTGGCCTCGTCCCGGAGGGGCGATTCAAGGGAACGGACGAGGCGGTCACTAGGTAGGCTCGCGTGCTACTCACATCCAGCTGGCTACGGGCCGTGTTCTCCGTCGCTTTCGGAGCGCTTGTCGGCCTGACCTCCGGCATGACAGGCACGTCTCTCGCCTGGGCCGTCCCCCTCGGCATCGTGACTACCGTGATCGCATACGCAGCACAGACGCTGTACGTGAAGCGATCCCAGCGACACGGCGGTTGACCAAGGCGTCGGTTGGAGGGTGCGGCCAAGTCGTCGGCTATCGCAGGTGCTCATCGCTGACGAGCCCACCGGCCAACTCGACTCACGGACCGCTGCGACCGTCATGGGCCTCATCGGCGAACACGTGCACACGAGCGGCATCGCCGCTATCGTCTCGATCCACGACCCCCTCCTCGCGGAGCGCGCCGACCGCGTCGTCGAGCTCCACGGCGGGCGGGTCACCGGAATTCCAGGTCAGCGCAGTTTGCGTCCTCGACCTCGATCGGGGTGCGCATATCGAGTTCGCCGTGGAGTCGGGAGTTGTTCCAAGAATAGACACCGCGAGCAGCCCTGAAAGGGGCTACCCCGTGTTGGTCCTGTTCGCGAACATCGTGCGATCAAGCCCACAGCCAGGCAATCACCGCCTGCGAAAACGACGAAACGGCCGGAGAAAGCCTCCGGCCGTTTCATATTCACACATTTCATGAGAGCCGCTCCTGCATTCTGCAAGAGAGCCCGCTGTGCGCGAGGGGGGAGTTGAACCCCCACGCCCTTTCGGGCACTGGCACCTGAAGCCAGCGCGTCTGCCTATTCCGCCACTCGCGCGAATCCGTGTCTCCACAGACTCAACTTCCCGAGGATATCACGGGCGGCGAACAGCGCAGAATCGGCATGCTCGGTGGGGTCTCAGGCACGCCCACAGGCTCTGCAACTAGCATGTGAAGTCCGAACCGCCTGCCTAGGGAGCCCCATGGGACTACTTGACAGCTTCGAGAAGGGACTCGAACGCGCCGTCAACGGCGCCTTCGCGAAGACCTTCCGCAGCGGGGTCCAGCCCGTGGAGATCGCCTCCGCGCTGCGCAGCGAGCTCGACAAGAAGGCCGCCGTCGTCAGCCGAGACCGCATCCTCGCCCCCAATACGTTCGGCGTGCGGCTGGCCCCGAGCGACCACGAGCGCCTGAGCGCTCTGGGGTCGACGCTCGACACCGAACTGCTGCGCCTCATCGAAGACCATGCCCGCTCGCAGGGCTACAGCTTCGCCGGGCCGGTCACGGTGCGCCTCGGCGCCGACGAGCAGCTCACGACCGGCACCCTGCGCGTCGACTCCCGCACGGCGGCGGGCGAGGTCGCCTGGCGCGGAATGATCGAAGTCGAGGGCAAGCGGCATCCGCTCGTCAAGAGCCGCACCGTCATCGGGCGGGGCTCGGATGCCGATATCACCATCGGCGACCCGGGCACCAGCCGTCGTCACGTCGAGATCCTGTGGGACGGCGAGCGCGCCATGGTGCGCGACATGAACTCCACCAACGGGACGAAGCTCAACGGCGTGAAGGTGTCGGAGGCGGCGCTGGAGCCCGGTTCGGTCGTCACGATCGGCCGTACCGATATCGTGTTCACCGTGGTGGCGCAGACGGTACCCGCTCGACCGTCGATGCCCGCCGATGACGCGACACGGGCGTTCGACCTCGGGGGAGCTTCGTGAGTCTCACTCTTCTGCTGCTGCAGGTGGCCTTCCTCGTGCTCCTGTGGTTCTTCGTCTTCGCGGTCGTCTACTCGCTGCGGGCCGACCTGTTCGGAGTGAAGGCGCGGAAGCTCCCGGAGCCGGCGGCAGCAGCCGCAGCGCCGGTGGCTCCGGCGGCACCGAACGCCGTGACGGCGGCCGTTGCCCCCGTCGCCCGCAGCCCGCGGGCCTCCGCCGGCCCCGAGAAGGCCACCTCGTCGACGGTGTCGCGCATCGTCATCACGAGCGGCCCGAAGGCGGGGCTCGAGGTGCCGCTGAGCAACGAGCCGGTCACCATCGGGCGCTCGAGCGAGTCGGGCCTCGTCATCCGCGACGACTACACCTCCAGCCACCACGCGCGTCTGCTGCAGTGGGGCGACCAATGGATGCTGCAAGACCTCGACTCCACGAACGGCACGTGGCACGACGGCGACCGGGTGACCACGCCGGTTCCGGTGCTCGTGGGCGCGCCGATCAAGGTCGGCGCGACGACGTTCGAGCTGCGGAAGTAGCGGGCGCGTCTTCATGGTCTTCGAGGGCTCGAGTGTCGCCATCTCCCACACGGGGAAGGTGCGATCGAACAATCAGGACTCGGGCTACTCGGGCTCCAACCTGTTCGCCGTCGCCGACGGCATGGGCGGCCACGCCGGCGGCGACGTCGCCTCGAGCCTCGCCATCCACCGTCTGAAGCACCTCGACCACGCGTACGCGTCGACCGCAGAGGCCGAGAGCGCGCTGCGCGACGCGATCGCCGACACCGCCGCCGAGCTGATCGACACGGTCGCCGCGCGCCCGGAGCTGGCGGGCATGGGCACGACGGTCAGCGCGATCATCATGGTCGACGATCACGCCGTCATCGCCCACATCGGCGACTCGCGCGTGTACCTGTACCGCGACGGCGCCCTCACCCAGATCACCACCGACCACACGTTCGTGCAGCGGCTCGTCGACTCGGGCCGCATCACCCCGGAAGAGGCGCGCTACCACCCGCGCCGCTCGGTGCTCATGCGCGTGCTCGGCGACATGGACCCCGACCCCGAGATCGACGCGTTCGTCATGCAGACCCAGCCGGGCGACCGCTGGCTGATCTGCTCCGACGGCCTCTCGGGCGTGGTCGACGACGCCCACACGACCAAGGTGCTCGCACAGGGGCAGGCACCGGGACGCACGGCCGACCTGCTGCTGAAGCAGGCGCTGGATGCCGGTGCCCCCGACAACGTGACGATCGTCATCGTGGACGTGGGCGGCGCCCACCCCGTGGTCAGCGGCACGCCCACCATCGTCGGCTCGGCCTCCAACCCGCAGGGCGTCGAGGTGCCCGCGGCGCGGCCCAGCCGCCCGAGCTGGCTCCATCCCGGCCGCCAGGCGGCGAACGAGCCCACGCACTTCGAGCCGGCCGCCGAGTTCCTCGAAGAGGTCATCGAAGAAGACCGCCGCCGGGCGCGGCGCCGCCGGATCTGGTGGGTCGTCGGGTTCATCGTCATTCTCGCCGCCCTCGCGGCCGCCCTCTTCGGTGCGTACCAGTGGACGCAGACCCGCTACTTCATCGCCGCCGACGACGACTCGGTGGTCATCTACCGGGGCGTGCAGCAGGACCTCGGCCCGATCTCGCTGTCGTCGGTGTATGAAGACACCGGCATCCTCCTGGCCGACCTCCGCGCCTACCAGCGCATCTCGGTCGAACAGACGATCTCGGCGCGCTCGCTCGCCGACGCGCTTGCGATCGTCGACAACCTGCGGCCGGAGGCAGACCAATGACATCGGCTCCCATCCAGGCAGACACGCAGGTCATCCGTGCGCTGCGGAGACTGCGCACCCCGCAGACCCACCGCAACCGCGAGCTGTGGCTGCTGCTGTTCGCGTTCCTGATCAACGGCGCGGCCGCGGCGCTCGTGCAGCTGGGCGTGCTCGGTCACATCGAGTGGACGTTCCTGTACTACTGCGGAGGGCTCGCGGTGCTGGCGCTCGGCCTCCATGTCGTGCTGCGCCTGCGTGCCCCGTCGGCCGACCCGTTCGTGGTGCCGATCGCGACGCTGCTCACGGGGCTCGGCATCGCGATGATCTACCGCATCGACCTCGGCAAGTCGCTCGAGGGCTGGAGCGCGTTCTCGATCCGTCAGCTCGCCTGGTCGGCGATCGCCATCGCCGCCGCGACGACGATCGTCATCCTGCTGCGCAATTACCGCGTGCTGTTCCGCTACACGTACGTGTTCGGGTTCATCGGCCTCGCGCTGCTTCTGCTGCCGTTCGTGCCGGGACTCGGCACCAACGCGAACGCCGACGTGTGGGTGTCGGTGGCGGGCATCTTCTCGTTCCAACCGGGTGAGCTCGCCAAGATCGCGCTGGCCATCTTCTTCGCCGGGTACCTGGTGCGCACGCGTGAAGCGCTCACCTCGGTGGGCACCCGCTTCCTCGGGGTCACCTGGCCGCGGGCCCGGGAGCTCGGCCCGGTGCTCGTCGTCTGGCTGGCATCGCTCGGCATCATCGTGCTCCAGCGCGACCTCGGCACGGGCCTGCTCATCTTCGGCATGTTCATCGCGATGATCTACGTCGCCACCGGCAAGACGAGCTGGGTGCTGATCGGCGTCGCCCTCGCGGTGTCGGGCGCCCTCCTCGCCTCGCAGGTGCTGCCCTACGTGCGCGCCCGTTTCACGAACTGGCTCGACGCCTTCAACCCCGAGACGATCAACGGATCGAGCATGCAGCTCGCCAGCGGCATCTTCGGCCTCGCGCAGGGAGGATTGTTCGGCACGGGCCTCGGCCAGGGACGCCCCGGACTCACCCCGCTCGCCCACAGCGACTACATCTTCCCGAGCCTCGGCGAAGAGCTCGGCCTCGTGGGCGTCTTCGCGATCCTCTGCCTGTACATGGTGTTCGTCAGCCGCGGGCTGCGCGTCGGCATCGCCGGTCAAGACGACTTCGGCAAGCTGCTCGCCACCGGCCTGTCGTTCACGATCGCCCTGCAGGTGTTCATCATGGTCGGCGGCGTCACCCGCCTCATCCCCCTCACCGGCCTCACGATGCCCTTCCTCGCGGCGGGCGGGTCGTCGCTGGTGGCGAACTGGATGATCGTGGCCATCCTCCTGCGCATCTCGGATGCCGTGCGCTCCAGGCCCCGGGTGGTGATCGGATGACGAAGGAACTGCGCCGCCTCAGCATCGTCGTGCTCGCGATGTTCCTGGCGCTGCTGGGCGCCACGAGCTGGATCCAGGCGGTCAACGCCGAACAGCTCCAGGCGAACCCGTACAACAAGCGCGCCCTGTACGACTCGTACCAGGTCAAGCGCGGCTCGATCTTCGCCGGCTCCGAGGTCATCGCCTCCTCCGTGCGCAGCGACGACGTCTACAGCTGGCAGCGCGTCTACCCCGACCCCGACATGTGGGCCCCCGTCACCGGCTACGTGAACCCCGTGCTCGGTTCGGCGACAGGGCTCGAGCAGGCCATGAACTCCGCCCTGGCCGGCACCGGCAGCTCCCAGCTGTTCGCCCGCATCGAGCGGATCGTGAGCGGCGAGCCCGCCCGCGGATCCAACGTGCTCACGACGATCGACCCCGACGTGCAGCGCGTCGCGTACGAGCAGCTCGGCGATTACCAGGGCGCGGTGATCGCCATGGAGCCCGACACCGGTCGGGTGCTCGCCATGGTGACAAGCCCCAGCTACGACACGAACCTCCTCGCCGTGCACAACGCCGCCAAGGTGACCTCCGAGTACGACCGCCTGGTCAGCGACCCGACCAAGCCCCTGTACAACCGCGCGATCGCGGGCGACCTCGACCCGCCCGGATCGACCTTCAAGCTCGTCGTGACCGCGGCGGCCCTGGCATCCGGTGAGTTCACGCCCGAGTCGACGTTCGACAACCCGTCGTCGTGGACCCTTCCGGGCACGAGCACGCAGATCCACAACTTCGACCGGGGCACGTGCGGCCGCGGCGAGAAGGTGACGCTCGCGACAGCCCTGCGCCTCAGCTGCAACATCCCGATGGCACAGCTGGCCGTCGCGCTCGGCGACGACGCGATCCGCGCCCAGGCCGAGAAGTTCGGGTTCAACTCCCCGTTCGAGCTGCCCCTCAAGGCGACCGCCTCTGTCTACCCCCCCGTGCTCAACGAGCCGCAGACCGCCCTCAGCGGCTTCGGCCAGAGCGACGTGCGCGCCACCCCGCTGCAGATGGCGATGGTCGCAGCCGGCATCGCCAACGACGGCGTCGTGATGAACCCGCGGCTCGTCGACTCGGTGGTCGGCTCCGACCTGTCGGTGCAGGAGCGGTTCGACAGCACGGAGTTCGGCCGGGCGCTCAGCGCCGACCAGGCCGCGACCATGACCGACCTCATGATCGCCAATGTCCGTGAGGGCGCCGCGAGCGGTGCAAGAATAGACGGCATCGACGTCGCCGGGAAGACCGGCACGGCTGAGCATGGCCCCGGCGATCCGTACACCCTGTGGTTCACCGGGTTTGCACCCGCCGAGAACCCCGAGGTCGTCGTCGCCGTCATGGTGCAGGACGGTGGAGGACTCGGCCAGAACGGCACGAGCAACGGGATCGCGGCCCCCATCGCGAAGAAAGTCATTGAGGCGGTGCTGAGCAGATGAGACCGACGCAGGGCGTGAGCTTCGGCGGGCGCTACGAGCTGGATTCCCGGATCGCCATCGGCGGTATGGGTGAGGTCTGGGAGGCGACCGACCACGTGATCGGGCGCACGGTCGCGATCAAGATCCTCAAAGACGAGTACATGGGCGACCCGGGCTTCCTGGAGCGGTTCCGCGCCGAAGCCCGCCACGCCGCCCTCGTCAACCACGAGGGCATCGCGAGCGTCTTCGACTACGGCGAAGAGAACGGCTCCGCCTTCCTCGTCATGGAGCTCGTGCCCGGCGAGGCGCTGTCGACGATCCTCGAGCGCGAGGGTGCGCTCTCCAGCGACAAGACGCTCGACATCGTCGCCCAGACGGCATCCGCTCTCCAGGCCGCCCACGCCGCGGGGCTCGTGCACCGCGACATCAAGCCCGGGAACCTCCTCATCACGCCCGACGGCCGCGTGAAGATCACCGACTTCGGCATCGCCCGCATCGCCGACCAGGTGCCGCTGACGGCCACCGGCCAGGTGATGGGCACCGTGCAGTACCTGTCGCCCGAGCAGGCGTCGGGACACGCCGCCTCCCCCGCGACCGACATCTACTCGCTCGGCATCGTCGCCTACGAATGCCTCGCCGGCAAGCGTCCGTTCACGGGCGAATCGCAGGTGGCGATCGCGATGGCGCAGATCAACGACGCCCCGCCGCCGCTGCCGAACACCGTGTCGGAGCCGGTGCAGAACTTCGTGATGAGCATGATCGCGAAGAAGCCCGAAGACCGGCCCGCCACGGCATCCGCCGTCGCCCGTGCCGCGACGGCCCTGCGCCGTGGCGACCTCGCCGGCGCGATCGCGATCGTGCCCGCCATCGCCGGCACCGCCGCGCCGGATGACGTGACCCAGCTGCTCACCGGTGCGTACGCCGGCGAAGACGCGACGCGGGTACTCCCGGCCACCGCGATGCTCGAGGCGACCGAGGAAGCACCCGCGGAGGAGCCGAAGAAGCGCAAGCGCAGCCCGTGGACCTGGCCGCTCATCGCTCTCATCGCCCTGCTGGTGATCGTGCTGGGCGGCACGATCTTCGCCCTCCTCAGCGGCAACGACGCGGAGCCGGAGCCGACGCCGTCCACGACGCAGTCGAGCCCTCCGTCCTCGCCTGCTGAATCCCCCACGCCCGAGCCCGAGCCGACGAGCGCGAACATCGACGCCCTCAACCTGCGCGGCATGGAATGCGACGCCGCAAAGCAGAAGGCCGAAGATGCCGGCTTCACCGACGTGAGCTGCATCGAGGGGAACCCGGCGAACTCGTCCGACCAGGTGAACCTCGTCTACCAGGTCGAGCCGCAGGGGAACCCCCGCTTCGACGAGCCGATCCGCCTCACCTACTACGGCGCGGAGACACCCATCGACACGCCCGGCGCGGCCCGCATCCTCGTCGACAACGCCCCGGCGTCGACCGTCGAGGCCGGCTCCACCGTCGCCGTCATGTGGGACAGCTTCAGCTGCCCGTCGGGCACCCCTACGGTGCAGTCGTACAACTTCACGATCAACTCCGGCGGCGTCTTCGTCTCCGGCGGCGAGAACACCGGTCGGTTCAGCCTGAACCAGCGGCCCGCACAGATCCAGGTCGACGACACCGGAGATTCCGTGCTCTCGATCACCTACACGGTGACCTGCGCCTCGACCGACGGCACCGGCGAGCGCACGTCGGGCTCCTCCGCCGAGGTGACAGCCACCATCACGCCGCCTGCCGACACGACCGACCCCGGCGACGGCGAGGGCGACGGCACGCAGCCCTGACCGAGAACCCCCAGCGGTGGGGGGCGCGCCTCGCGCGAGCCTCACGGCCGGGGGTCGGGTCGCCCACCATCATCTCAGGGACGATCTGTAGGCTGGCAAGGTTCCACCCCAGGGAGTGATGTGTCAGCAGAGGCGCGCGTGCTGTCCGGTCGATACCGGGTCGATGAGCTCATCGGCCGCGGCGGCATGGCCACCGTTTATCGTGGGCACGACCTGACCCTCGGGCGCGCCGTCGCCATCAAGATCCTCAAGCGCGAACTGGCGGCCGACAGCGCCTTCCGCACCCGCTTCCGGCTCGAGGCGCAGGCCGCGTCCCGCATGTCGCACCCGGCCATCGTCCGCGTATACGACGCGGGTGAAGACATCGAGACCGATACCGACGGCTCGCAGCATCCGCTCCCGTACATCGTGATGGAGCTCGTGCAGGGGCGGCTCCTCAAAGACATCATCTCTGCCGGGCCGGTGCCGGTGCCGGAAGCCGTGCGCTACGTCGACGGCATCCTCGAGGCACTCGAGTACTCGCACCGCGCCGGCGTCGTGCACCGCGACATCAAGCCCGGCAACGTCATGGTCACCGGTCAGGGCCAGATCAAGGTCATGGACTTCGGCATCGCGCGCGCCGTGTCGGACTCCTCGTCAACGGTGGCGGAGACGACCGCCATCATCGGGACCGCCTCGTACTTCTCTCCCGAGCAGGCCAAGGGCGAGCCGGTCGACGCGCGCGCCGACATCTACTCCGCCGGTGTCGTGCTCTACGAACTGCTCGTCGGTCGACCCCCGTTCCGTGGGGACACCCCTGTCGCCGTCGCCTACCAGCACGTGAGCGAAGCGCCCGTGCCTCCTTCTGAGCTGGTCGCGAGCGTCGCGCGCTCCCTCGATGCGGTCGTCCTGCGGGCGCTGGCGAAGGATCCGTTCCAGAGGTTCCCCGACGCGGCGACCTTCCGCGAGGCGCTCGACGCCACGATCGGCGGCAAGACGCCCACGAAGCGTCAAGTGGGAGCGCTCCACAGCGAGCTGTACGGAGCGAACCCGCGTCAGGCGGCGGAGACCGCACGGTCGCTGCGGCAGCTGAGCACCGACACGACGATGCGGCGCACGCAGACCGGGCCGCCGGTGGCATGGATCTGGACCGGTGTCGTCGTTCTTGCGGCGCTGCTCATCTCCGTGTTCCTCTGGGTGATGATGATGCGCCCGGTCGGCGAACTCCCCGCCAACGTTCGCCAGGTGCCCGACCTCGTCGACATGTCGTGGGAGCGCGCCAACGAAGAACTCGGGCGCAACGACCTCCAGGGTCGCCAGGTCTCGGAGAGCAGCGAGACCATCGCCCCGGGAAACGTCATCCGCACCGATCCCGAGGCCGGCACGACCGTGAACCCGGGTGAGGAGATCGTCGTCTACGTGTCGACCGGGCAGGAGCTGGCCACCGTGCCGCGGCTGGAGAACCTCACACGCGAAGAGGCGACCGAAGCGCTCGAAGACGCCGACCTCACGCTCGGCCGGGTGACGACACGGAACGATCCCGACCTCGCCGCCGACACGGTGATCTCCGCCGGCTACGCCGAAGGCGACGAAGTGGCCGTCGGCACGGCCGTCGACCTCGTGGTCGCCAGCGGCCGGGTCACGGTCGTGAACATGGCCGGCTACCGACTGGATGCCGCTCAGCGCGCCCTCGAAGCCGACGACATGGGTCTCACGGCCAAGGTCGTCGAAGACGAGAACTGCGTCGGCGACCCGAACAACCCCATCGTGAAGTCGCAGTCGGCGATCGGCGACGTGCCGATCGGCTCGACGATCGAGCTCGTCGTCTGCACCGGTACCGGCGAGTAGCCGGCATCCATCCCACGCCGGCGACGAGGGCGAGGGACGAGGTCCAGGGCCGGCCAGGCCGGCGAAGGTCAGCGGAGGCTGCGGTGAGGCGTCAGCTGCGCTCCGCGCTGCGCCGCACCGCACACTCCGACCTCTTCGAGCCAGTTGCCGAGCAGCAGGTACCCGCCTTCGGTCAAGACGCTCTCGGGATGGAACTGCACGCCCCACAGGGGCAGCGAGGCGTGAGCGATCGCCATCACGACTCCCGAATCGGTCTCGGCCGTCACGACCAGCTCGGAGGGAAGGGACTCCCGCACGACGGCGAGCGAGTGGTAGCGGGTCGCGTCGAAAGGAGCGGGGAGACCGGCGAACAGGTCGGCGCCGCGGTGACGCACCGACGAGGTGATGCCGTGCAGCAGTTCGGGCGCTTCGGCGACCGTCGCCCCGAACGCCTCCGCGAGAGCCTGGTGACCGAGGCACACCCCGAGCAGGGGGATGCCACGGGCCGCCGCCTCCCGCACGATCTCGATCGACGCGCCGGCATCGCGCGGAGCGCCGGGACCCGGTGAGACGAGCACACCGTCGAATCCGTCGAGCGTTGCGCGCGGATCGGCCACGGCATCCGCTTCGACCATCTCGCACTCGGCGCCGAGCTCTTCCAGATAGCCGACGAGCGTGTGGACGAAGCTGTCGTGGTTGTCGACGATCAGAACGCGCGCCGTGCTAACCACCGATGGTCGAGTCCTGCGGGCTGATGAACTGCGACGCCCACGGGAAGACGTACCAGAACAGGCCGTACAGCGCGGCGGCCAGGAGAGCGATGACGATCAGCACGCGCACCCAGACCGGACCGGGAAGCACACGCCAGAGGGCGGCGTACATCAGGCGGACACTCCTTGAGTGAGGGATGCCGGGGGCCCGTCGGCCCGCGGGGTGAAGCTCTCGAACACGGCGTAGGCGATGATGCGCTCGAGCATATTGAGCTTGGGGGCGCAGCTCGTGAGGGTGAGGTACCGACCCTCCACCTCGACATTCGGCTTCTGGGGCACAGGAAGGAGCACGTCGACCTGGGTGTCCTGCACGTACTCGAGCGTGCGGAACCGGTACGTGTACCAGCCGTCGCGCGTCTCGATGACGATCGCGTCGCCGACGACGAGCTTGTCGATGGGGTCGAAAGGTGCACCCGAGGTCCAGCGGTGCGCGGCGTAGACGCTGTTGCCGATCTCCCCCGGCATCGCCGTGTCGGGGTAGTGACCGATGTGGCCCTGGTCGAGTACGTCGGGGCGGGTCACCCCGCCGGTGATCTCGAAGGTCCAATCGTCACCGAAGCGCGGCACGTGCATCACGCCGAACGTCTCACCGTGGTCGGCCTGGTCGAGCACGGGCATGGCGAGGTCATCGCCACCTGCGGCATCCGTCGTCTCGGTCGGCGTCGGCGTGGGAGTGGGCGTGGCACCGTCGAACTCCTCCGCCCACGACCGCGTGAGGTCGGCAGCCTCCGCCTGCTTCTGCGAGCCGATGATCCAGTCACCGATCCACAGCTGCCACGAAACATAGAGGAGCGCGACGACGCCGGCCGTGATCAGCAGCTCGCCGAGCACGCCCACGAACGACGCGCGTCGCTGCCGTCTCGGCGCGCGTGACTGTCGCTTCTCCCCCATGTCGGAGATTTTCGCACACGGGCCTATGTGACGGCTGACATGCTTTCGACGCCGAAACGGTAGGATCGGTCGCATGGCACGTTCAGGCAACGGCGACGAACCCCTCGTGGAGCAGCACGAGGGCGAGCCCGCTCCCAATCCGGTCTGGTTCAAGCCCATCATGCTGGGCCTGATGATCATCGGTCTCATCTGGGTGATCGTCTTCTACCTGAGCGGCTCGAACCAGTTCCCGATCCCCGGCATCGGCGCCTGGAATCTGGTCATCGGCTTCGGCATCGCCTTCGTCGGCTTCCTCATGACGACACGCTGGCGCTGATCCGCCTCACATTCCACATGGAGAACCCCACCGGCTGACACGGCAGGTGGGGTTCTTCTGTTGCTGTCCGGCGCTGACGGGAGCGGTCTCAGCAAGATCGCGTACGGCGCTCGGCATGCAGAGTTATCCACAGGTCTATCCCCAGGTGGGGATGAATCACACGCGTGTAATTCACACCCTGTGGAACCGCCTGTGGACCGATCGTCGGGTGGAGTCTGTGGGATTCAGGTGTAGAGCGCAACCGGGATGGCCAGCAGCGCGAGCAGCCCCACCGCCGTGGCCACGAGCAGCAGCTTCTGCGTGCGCTGCTGACGGATCGCTCGAGTACGGGCGAAGATGAAGCCGACGAGAAGGCCCACCAGGCCACCCCCGATATGCCCCTGCCACGAGATGTTCGATCCTGGCAGGAACGTGATGACGAGGTTGAGGCCCAGCAGCACCGCGATCGCGGTGACGTTCGCGCCGAGGTGCCGGCCGATGATGAACATCGCGCCGAGCAGACCCCACACGGCGCCCGACGCACCGACCACCCATGTGCCCGGGGCGAGCAGCGCGACGAGCACCGAACCGCCGAGCGCGCTCAGCAGGTAGAGCGTCAGGAACCGCCACCGGCCGAGCATCGGCTCGAGGCTCCGGCCGAGGGCCCACAGCGCCAGCATGTTCAGCGCCACATGCCACAGGCTCGCGTGTACCAGCGTCACCGTGAGCAGCCGCCACGGCTGGAAGAACGGGCCCGGAATGAGGAAGGCGCTGTTGAACGCGAGGGCGCTGAAGATGCGGTCGCCGATACCCGGCAGCAGCGCAAGGAGGTACGCCGCGATGGTGATCCCCACGATCGCGTACGTCACGATCGGGCGGTCGGTCCCCGACCGGAGCATGCGGGCCGCACGGGACCGCTGCGGCATCCGGGTGACGTTCGCCGCCCGCTGCTGCTCGCGCAGGCACTCCGGGCAGATCACGCCCACGGGCATCTGCGTCTGGCACTCCGGACAGATGGTGCGCGTGCACCGCTGGCACAGCACGAAGCTCTGCCGATCGGGATGCCGATAGCAATAGTTGTCGGGATTGCCTCGGTGGTCGGGTGTCGTCACGCGAGCCTCATGCGCCGGTCGGCGGACCGGTCAGGCCTCGACGACGTCGATCGACGAGATGACGACGGGCTCCACCGGACGGTCGCCGGGGCCCGTGGGCACGGCGCTGATCGCGTCGACCACGGCACGCGAGGCGTCGTCGGCGACCTCGCCGAAGATCGTGTGCTTGCCGTTGAGCCACGGCGTCGGGTCGGTCGTGATGAAGAACTGCGAGCCGTTCGTCCCCTCGGCCTGGCCCGTGATGGCGTTGCGACGGAGACCCGCGTTGGCCATGGCCAGCAGGTAGGGCGCCCCGAAGGTGAGCTCGGGGTGGATCTCGTCGTTGAAGGTGTAGCCCGGACCGCCCACGCCCTGACCGAGCGGGTCGCCGCCCTGGATCATGAAGTTCGGGATGATGCGGTGGAAGATGACGTCCTTGTACAGAGGGCCCTCGCCCGGCTTGCCGGTGGCGGGGTGCGTCCACTCCTGCGAACCGTCGGCGAGGCCGACGAAGTTCTTCACGGTGCGGGGAGCGTGGTCTCCGAAGAGGTTGACGACGATGTCGCCGTGGTTGGTGTGGATCGTCGCGACTGCGGTGTGGATCGGCATGCCCACCATTCTCCCACCTGTCAACCCCTGGCGCGCCCGCAGGGGTCTGGCAAGATGGGAGAAAGCCACCCAGACGAGGGAGAGTCTCGTGAGCCTCAGCCGCAAGCGCAAGAAGGAACTCCGCAAGCTCCAGAAGAACGCGAACACCCTGTGGGAATCTCAGCAGGTCCTCATCGGTCAGGCCGGTGAGGTCGCGCGTGAAGCGGGACGGCAGCTCGGAAACTACAGCCGCGAGCACGTGGTCCCCACGGTGCAGCACGGCTACGAGAAGTACGCCGCCCCGTATGTGACGCAGGGCGTGAAGAGCTCGGCGAAGGTCTACAACGAGCGTCTCGCCCCGGCCGCCGGTGCCGTGATCGGCTCCGCGCTGTCGGTGTGGGATGCCGCGAACGAGAAGCGTCAGGCGCTGGCCGCGGGCCGCGGCTTCGGACAGATCGATGTCGCCAAACTGCAGAAGTCGGCCGCGAAGTACAGCAAGGATGCGACGAAGAAGCTCGTCGTCTCGGCGCCGGCCCCCAAGAAGAAGATGGGTGCGGGCGGCGTGCTCGCGATCATCTTCGGTGTCGCCGCCGCGGCGGGCGTGATCTACGCCGCCTGGCAGACGCTCCGCGCCGACGACGAACTGTGGGTCGCCGACGACCCGCTGCGCGCGCCCGACGCGTGACAGACGATCGCGTGACAGACGATCGCGTGACCGATGATCGCGTGACCGATGCTTCGGTGAGCCCCGCCCCGGATGATTCCGCGGCGGGGCTCGACCGTGTGCGGGCGGCGGCATCCGAGCGAGGGCTCGCGATCGAGCTCCGCGAGCGGCCCGCGGCCAAGAGCCTTCCCGAGGCGGCCGCCCTCCTCGGGCTGCATCCCGCCGACATCATCAAGACGCTCGTGGTCAAGCGCGCCGACGACACTTATCTCTTCGCGCTGATCCCCGGTGACCGGGCGATCTCATGGCCGAAGCTGCGCGCGGTCGTCGGCGTCAACAAGCTGCAGCTGCCCGACCCGCAGCGCGCGCTCGAGGCGACCGGTTACGAACGCGGCACCATCGTTCCGATCGGGAGCACGACGGCCTGGCCGATCTTCGCAGACGCGTCGATCAGCGGCAGACGTATCGCGATGGGTGCCGGAGCCCATGGCTACAGCCTGTTCCTCGATGCCGACGCCCTCATCGCCGCTTACGGCGCCACGGTGGCCGACATCTCGCAGCCGATCGAAGGCTGAGCACGACCCCGTCTGACGGACCCGCTCAGCGGACCAGGTCGGCGAGCCGCAGTCCGATGTCGACCAGACGCACGTGGTGAAGCGTCGCGATCTCGCTCAGTGCGAACCATCCCGCTTCGTCGGTCGAGCCGTCGACCTCGTTCTGCAGGCTTCCGCCGATGATGTGTGCGCGGTACACGATGCGCAAGGCATGCAGGGGTCGGTCGTGCCCGCGCTGGATGCGGTTCTTCGCCGGCACGACATGCGAGTCGACGCCGAGGATGCCGTCGATCTCGACCTGATATCCCGTCTCCTCGAGCACTTCGCGGCGCGCGGCCGCTTCGGGATCTTCCCCGGGTTCCAGCCCTCCGCCGGGGAGGGTCCAGGCGGACCGATCTCCTTCCGCCCAGTGAGCGAGGAGCACGCGCCCCTGCTCGTCACTGACGATGGCGTAGGCCGCGACGCGCAGATCCATCTTCACTTCATCCTCACGTTCCGCCGTCGCCCTCGCGCCACACCCTACCGTCGGCGGGTGCCCGTCCGGAATGGCACAGGATAAGTTCGACGCATGGCCGCGGACGACGAGGAGAGGCGTGCTCTGCTGCGCAGGCTGTACGGCCCGGGAGCCGAGCCGGGCGGTGATGCCGACGCCGTGCGTCGACTGCGTGAGCTGGATGCGGGCGCCGCGGCATCCATCGCGCCATCTCCTGCAGCACCCATCACGGGATCTCCTGCGGCCCCGCCCGCACCGCCCGGCCCGGCACCCGCCCCTCGTCGAGCCTGGTGGGCCGTGCTGTGGGCGTCGACCCTCCTGGTCGCACTCGTGGCGGCGCTGGTCGCCATGATCGTCGTGCCCCGTGAGACTGCGCCGCCGAGCACGGGCGGGCCGTACCCCGGCGAGGTGCTGGTAGCGACCCTGCAGCGCGACGAGTCGTTCCCCGCGTTGATCCCGGAGATGCAGGGATACGACGAGTTCTACGGCATGCGCCCCTTCCTCAACCGCTCCGACGCCGACGCGTCGTGTCTCTGGGTCACCGACCCGACGCACCTCGAACCGATCGAGGGCGGATGGGCTGGGGGCGGCCCGGCGTTCTCCGGCTGCGGCGCAGGCGTCTACGCTCCGAGCGCGTTCTTCGCGATGGACGGCGACCTCCCCGCGCCGCTCATCGAGCAGTTCGCCTTCGGCGCCTCGTTCCGCATGACCTATGTGACAGAACGGGATGTCGTGGAGGTCTTCGTGGCATACGCATCGGACGCCCGGACGACTCCCGCAGCCCCTTGACCTCAGCACCCACTTCTCGAGGAGGGGATGGAGGGAGCCCCGGCACCCTCCATCCCCGGGCGGCGTGGGGTCCGCCGCTTCCATGAGACCTCCCCTCCGCCGACAAACTCGATCGCTTCGGAGAAATCCACCAGAACTAGGGGATGAGAGAGACGACTTCCGCGCGTTCGCACTGTCACCGCGACGATCGACGCCATCATGATCATGAGTCCCCATGAGCATGATCACAGCCGCCGGCGAACGGGCAACGGTGTCCGTTCCGAGCGCTACCCCCCTCGCGAAGCTCGACGTGGCGATCACGCGCTTCGCCGCCTCGGCGGGACTGCTCCTGTGGGCCTCGTGGCAGATCAGCGAGATACTGCGCCCGGCGCAGGGACCATGGTGGTGGCAGGCCGCCCACGCCGTCCTGGCGATGCTGTTCGGGGCGATCGCTCTCGGAGCCAGGCGCTGGTCGTTCGCGACAGTCCGTGCTCTCGCGGTCATCACCTCGTGCTGGGGTGGACTCATCCAGCTCGCGAGCTTCGCAGCCCACCCGATCGATCCGATGATGCTGATCCCGTGGGACATGACGTGGCTCCTCACCGCGGTGTACCTGGCCCTTCTCGTGCCCCTCTCACCCGCCCGGAACCAGGTGGTGCGCATCGTCCTCCTCGCCGTCGTGTTCGCGATGCTGCCGGTCGTCGCCTACGTGTCGGTGCACGGGTTGCCGCCGGCCGCCCTGCTCTACGTGTTCCTCACACAGTTCAGCAACGTGGTCTATCCCCTGCTCCTGATCGCCTTCCGCCGGCGTATGGCCGGTTACTTCGCCGTACAGGAGCGATGGCGACAGAGAGTGACGGAGGCAGCGGCCGCCGAAGCACGGCTCGAAGAGGAGCGACGGCTGACACGACTCGTCCACGACAACGTCCTGGGCACCCTCAACGCTGCCGCGATGCTCGACGGCGAGCTTCCCACGGTCTTCACCGCCATGGCGCGCGACTCGATCCGGCTCCTCGAAGACCGATACGAGGGTGAGGGTGAAGAGCTCGACACGCACCGCCTCTCTTCGCTGTTCACCGAGGCGATGACGATGATCGACGGGAGTATCGAGATCACGACGAAGACAGGGGAAGGCAAGGTTCCGGCCGCTGTGGCCGCCGCGATCCTGGAGGCCAGTGCCGAGGCGGCACGCAACAGCTTGCGCCACGCATCGCGAGCGCGGCGCTGCGTCACGGCGGGCTTCGGAGCCCACCGAGCCGACGTCCGCATCGAAGACGATGGCCCCGGATTCCGTCTCGAACTCGTCGCGTCGGACCGGCTGGGAGTCACCGAGTCGATCATCGGCCGCATGACGGATGTGCACGGAGGATCCGCGGAGATCGTGTCGACCCCCGGCGCGGGAACTCGTGTTCAGCTCAGCTGGAAACGGCCGCCCGCATGACACCTCCTGTGCTGGCGCGCCTTCTGGCTCTCGCCATCGGTGCGCACCTGCTGCTGCCGCTGGTGTCCATGAGTCTGAAGGACCCCGACGTGATCGCCGCCCATGCCGCAGCTCTCGGCGTCGCGTTCGCCGGCGGTGCCGTCGGATGCGTCGGGCTTCTTCTTCCGGCATCCTCGGAGCGCTCGTGGGTGAGGCCGGCCGTCGTGATGGCCGGCGGGTCTGCGGCGTCTCTGGGAGGGCTCGCGACATTCGGCACCGACGCCTACGAGCCCTCGCTGTACAACATCGGCCCCTTCCTGGCAGCAGCGCTGGTCACCCTCGGCATGGAGCGTGTCGGCATCCTCGCCGGAGCGATTCTGCTCGGCGCGGGTGCCGCGGTCTCACTGCCGCGTGGGCTCCTGTCCTTCTTGGCCGTGGTCGCCTACGGTCTCATCCTGCTGATCCTGGCCAGCCTCTGGCGCCGCCTCGCTCGGCGGCTCGCCGCACGTGAGAGCGCCTTCAGGACCCGCGGGCGCGACGCGGTCGAGGCGACGAAGGAACGGGAACGGGCCCGGGTGGAGCTCAGACTCAGAACCCGGCTGACCTCGAGCGGTGCAGTTCAGGCGCTCGAGCGCGTCGCCGACCTCGGACGCATGGACGACGCGCTCAGGTCAGAAGTCCGCCGAGCCGAAGCCGCCCTGCGCGACGACATCCGGTGTCCGGGCCTCGTCCACCCGCTGGTCACGGCGGAAGTCGCGGCGGCCCGAAACCGCGGTGTCGACGTGCTCCTCGTCGGCGATCCACGGGATCAGAACGAAGAGCCTCTGCGGATCGATCGCGGAACGGCCGCTGCGCTTGCCGAGGTCGTGCGAAGCGCGCTCGACGGAGAACAGCTCACGATACGGCACTTCACGCCGGAGGTCTCGGGCGCGACCGTCAGCGTCGTGCGGGCGGCTCGCTCTCGCGAGGAACGGCTCCTCTTAGGGGCGGACGGAGTGATCGTCGACCGCGAGTGAGGGGCGACCGTCAGCCGCCCGGGGACACCAGGCCGTCCTCGACGGCGCGACGATGCAGGTCGACTTTCGTCGGCGCCTCGCGCCCCACCGCGGCATACTTCCGCCGGACACGTCGAACATGGTCGAGGATCGTCTCGCGCGACACGAACAGCGCCGCCGCGACCTGGTCAGCGGTCTGGCCAGACGCGTATCTGGTCAGCACCTCGAGTTCACGCGCGGTCAGCTGCGCATCGACGAAGCCGTAATCTTCGCTGAGCGCGGCGGCCCAGTCCGGAGTCGCAACGGTCTCCCCGGCCAGCGCCGCTTCGATCGCTCGGATGATCCGCTCGGGCGGCTCCGACTTCCGGAGCATCCCGGCAACGCCCGCGCGGGCGGCCTCCCGCACCAGGGGTGGGTGCTCACCGCTCGTGAAGGCGAGCACGACCGCTCCCGCATCGACGAGCGCATCGACGTTCATCCGAGGGGTCGAGCCGTCGGCGAGCTGCAGGTCGAGCAGGACGACGTCGAACCGCGCCTCGCCCTGCAGCAGCGCGCTCACCGTACTGGCCGCTCCTGCCACCCGCAGCGTCGACTGCGCGTTGACGATCGCGGAGACTCCCAGCACGACCATCGGATGGTCGTCGACAAGGCCCACTCTTGCCACCATCTTCGCCTCCCCACAGGCACTGCCACGAGCAGAGGCTAGTCTCTCATCGCTTCGCCTCATCCCGCGTCAGGACGCGGTCGGCGGTGATAACGGCCGCGTCGCAGCACCTCGCCCCGAGCACCACGATCTGCGGCGTCGGTGTGATCCGTCAGCCGCGCATACGCTGGAACGACGGTGGACACGGCCGGCCGCGACTGAGCCGGCGACCAGGGGGGAGCGTCATGTCGTTGCTGCGTCCCTTCTCGCGGTTCGCATCGCGCGTGCCGTGGCTCCGGAACGGCCTTCCGGTATGGGCACGGATCGTGCTCGATGTCGTCGCGATCGTCCTCGGTGCGGTCCTCGCCGTGCGGCCGACCACGGCACTCGACGTGCTGGCGCTGCTGCTCGGCGGAGGCATGGTGCTCACCGGCATCCTGCAGTTCTTCGAAGATGCGAACGCGGGTGGAGCCCGCATCCGCTGGCGGATCGCGCTGGTGGGCGTGTGGATCGCGACCGGGCTGTTCGTTCTCATCTGGCCCGGACTCACCGTGCGCGCGGCGGCGGTGCTCGTCGGCGGAGCGCTGCTGCTGGCGGGCGCGCTCGGAATCGCGGGCGCCTTCCGCAAGGGTCGCACCCTCGACGCACGGATCGCGGATGCCGCATTCGGCACTTCGGGCCTGGTCTTCGGCCTCGTCGCCCTCGCATGGCCCGACATCACGCTGCTCGTCGCGGCGGTCGCGTTCGGCGCGTGGCTCCTCCTCCAAGGAGTCGCCGACCTCTGGACGTTGCTGCGCGCCCGCCGCGACCGCTCCGCGCACGGCGGCGTCTCCCCGGTGCGTCGCTGGGGGCGCACAGTCGTCGCCATCGGCGCCGTCGCCCTCGCGGTGACGACAGCGCTCGTCACCGCGCCGCTGCGAGAGGGGTCGACGGTCGTCGACGAGTTCTACGCTGCCCCCCGTGACACACCCGACGAACCCGGGCGGCTCATCCGAGCCGAGCCGTTCACGAACCAGGTGCCCGCGGATGCCACCGCCTGGCGGATCCTGTACACGACCACGGGCGTCGACGGAGAGGTGCGTGTCGCCAGCGGGCTCGTCGTGGTTCCTCGCAAGGGCGAAGGTCCGTGGCCGGTGATCGACTGGAATCACGGGACGACCGGCTATGCACAGCACTGCGCACCCTCTCTCATGGAGCGCCCGTTCTGGGCGGGGTCGCTCTTCCAGCTCCCGCAGATCATCGACAACGGGTGGGCGCTCGTCGCGACCGACTACATCGGGCTCGGCACCGAGGGGCCGCACCCGTACCTGATCGGCCCGCCGAGCGCGTATGCGTCGCTCGACGCCGTGCGCGCGGCCCACGAACTGGAAGATGCGCATCTCAGCGCCAACACCGTCGTCTGGGGTCACTCGCAAGGAGGCGGCGCGGCGCTGTGGACCGGCGCGCTCGCGCGCTCGTATGCACCCGAGGTGTTCCTGCGCGGAGTGGCTGCCCTTGCTCCGGCCGCCGAGCCCGCGTCGCTCGTCTCGCACCTGACGGACGTTGTCGGCGGCAGCATCTTCACCTCGTTCGCCTTCGCGTCGTACGAAGCGATCTATGACGACGTCACCTACCGCGACTACATCCGCCCGGGGGCGCAGGTCACCGTCCGCACCATGTCGGAGCGCTGCCTGAGCGACCCGGGCACCCTGGTGTCGGCGGTCACCTCGATCGGCCTCTCCGGTGATCCCGAGCTGTTCGCAGAATCCCCGGCGTCCGGACCGCTCGGCCGTCACCTGCGCGAGAACGCGCCCCCGCCGACGGTGAGCGCGCCGCTCCTTGTCGCACAGGGCAGCACCGACGGGATCGTCCGTCCCTCCACCCAGCAATCACTGATACACCGATTCTGCTCCGCCGGGGAGCTGCTCGACTACCGCCTCTATGAAGGGTTCGGGCACACGCAGATCGTCGAGCTGAAGTCATCGCCGCTGCGGGAAGACCTCCTCGCCTGGACCGCCGACCGGTTCGCCGGAATACCCGTGAAGTCCGGATGCCAGGAGAGCGTCAATCGCTGAGCGCCCTCATGGACGTGGAGAACGCCGAACCCCATAATGGGCAGGTGGCCCCCCGGAGACGCACCCTCGCCCTCGTCGCTCTGATCTCGGCGGTCGCACTGACCGCAGCCGTCGTGGTGGCGGTGCTCGCGCTCGCTCGTGCTGCGCAACTCAACGCTCAGCCCACATCGCCGTCGGCATCCCCGACCACGACGGCTCCGGGGTCCACCACCACTCCCTCGCCGACGTCATCCCCCGATCCTGCGGTGTCGCCTGCGCCGATCAGGATCCTGGTGGGCACAGAGGGGTTCGTCATTGCAGGTGCCGAGGGGAACGACGCCTCCTTCGAGTTCCTGTGGAGGGACGAGCCCAGCGAAGCCGTCGCGCAGCTCACGCAGGCGTTCGGTTTCGAGCCGGAGATCGGTCTCCAAGAGGGAGACGGCACGCACTTCCCCGACTACACCGTGTGGCGATGGGATTCCTTCACGCTCGGCAGCATGGTGGAGACCCCCGGCGCCCCGCTCCGTGACGAGTACTCCTCGCCGGCCTGGCTGGAATTCGAGGCCAACAGTGTGGGCGACGTCGAACTGCGCGCAGACGTCGGACTCGAGATCGGGATGACAGCAGCCGAGGTCCGGGCAGCAGGACCCGACCGGGAGTATCCGGTGCCGAACTCGCCGGGCGTGCGCTTCATCTTCACCGACGAGTCCTCCACCGCACCCGACGACGGCCAGCGCCTGCTCGCGAGCGTCGTCGCCGAGGCAGACGACGCAGATGGGACGGTCGTGAACATCTCCTACCGCGTCCTCGCAGACTTCTGACCGAGGGTGGCAGCCGTTCGCGCAGACGGGGCTCCGTGTCGCGGTGACGCAAAACGCCGGCATCCTGAGGGATCCGGCGTTCGGAGAAATGGTGGAGCCTAGGAGATTCGAACTCCTGACATCCTGCTTGCAAAGCAGGCGCTCTACCAACTGAGCTAAGGCCCCTTACGGG
>JAEYVZ010000077.1 GCA_023431405.1 Actinomycetes bacterium | reverse complement strand
GCGGGAACCGGCTCGGCCGGGGCCGCAGCCGACGCAGCGGCGGCCGGTGCGCTCACGGGCTCCTCCGTCGCGGGCGCGGGGCGCGGCACCGAGGCCGCGTCGACGATCTCACTCCGCGCCGCCGTCTGCGAGGGCGCCGCCTCGGGCGTTTCGGTGGCGGGAACGGGTGCAACGGCATCCGGGATCGACGCCTCCGACAGCGACGGAGCCTCCAGGAAGGTGCCGTCGGGGTGGACGATCATGGGCCAGCGCGTCGCGCCGTCGACTACGGTCGCCGTCACGGGTGCGCCCGCGGAGGCGGCCATCTGCCGGATGGCCTCGACCACGCGGGCTCGGAGACCCTCCTCGGTGGAGGCGAAGACCTCATCGACGTCGCCGCCGACGTGGATCTCGGCTGCGGTGCTCGAGGTGATGTGCACGGTCGGTTCGGAGGTGGTGGTTCCCACGGCGGTCCTTTCGAAGGGCTCGTACGAGTATCCCATTCCCCGCGCCGCCGCCCGGGAGCGCGCCGCAGCCGAGCGTCTGCGGCTCAGACGCGGAACACGGTGTGCACGGGGCCGCAGACATCACGACCGCCGAGATCGACGAGCTCCATGAGCGCCGCCGTTCCCGCCACCTCATAACCGAGATCGGACAGCAGTCGCTGGGCGGCCTTGAGGGTCCCGCCGGTGGCCAGCACGTCATCGACGAGCAGCACCCGGGTGCCGGGGGCGAGATCGGCGGCCATCTCGATCGTGGCCGTGCCGTACTCGAGGTCGTAGGTGACCGCGGCCGCGGGGCGGGGGAGCTTTCCCGCCTTGCGGATGGGCACCATGCCGACTCCTGCCGCGACCGCGGCGGCGCCGGCGAGCAGGAAGCCGCGCGCCTCGACGCCGGCGATGACGTCGTACTCGCCGGCGAACGGCTCGACGAGCGCGTCGATCACGGTGCGCATGGCGGCGCCGTCGGCCAGGAGAGGCGAGATATCACGGAAGAGGATGCCGGGCTCGGGGAAATCCGGGATGAGTGCGATGAGGGATTCGGCGCGCTCGATGTCGTGCGGGTTCACCACCCCAGCGTACGCGGCCCCGCTGTGAGCGTCGTCTCTGCGGCACGCTCGTGCGCAAGCGCTTGCGCTACGGTGGATGCCATGACTTCGATGATGACCTCCCCCCTCGCACCGCTCGGCGAGAGCCGGCCGGGTGCCGAATGGTGGCGCACCGCCGTGATCTACCAGATCTACCCCCGGTCGTTCGCCGACGCGTCCGGCGACGGCATCGGCGACCTCCGCGGCATCACGAGCCGCCTCGATCACCTCGTCTCGCTCGGCGTCGACGCCGTGTGGCTGAGCCCGTTCTATCGCTCCCCGCAGCACGACGCGGGCTACGACGTCGCCCACTACTGCGACGTCGATCCGCTCTTCGGCACGCTGGCCGACTTCGACGAGATGCTGGCCGCTGCGCACGCGCGCGGCATCCGGGTCATCGTCGACCTGGTCCCCAACCACAGCTCCGACCAGCACGAGTGGTTCCAGGCCGCACTCGCCGCCGGGCCGGGCAGCGCCGAGCGCGCGCGGTACATGTTCCGCGAAGGCAAGGGCGAGTCGGGCGAACTGCCGCCCAACAACTGGGAATCGGTGTTCGGCGGTCCGGCCTGGACCCGCGTCACCGAGGCCGACGGCACCCCCGGCCAGTGGTACCTGCACCTGTTCGACTCGTCACAGCCCGACTTCGACTGGTCGAATCACGAAGTGCAGGAGGAGTTCCGCCGCATCCTCCGCTTCTGGCTCGACCGAGGCGTCGACGGCTTCCGCGTCGATGTCGCCCACGGCCTCATCAAGACCGACGGCCTTCCCGACCACCTCCCGCCCGTCGACGCCGACTCCATGGGAGGGGGCGACCACGACGTCCCCTACTGGGGCCAGGAGGGCGTGCACGAGATCTACCGCGACTGGAACCGTGTGCTCGCCGAGTACGAGGGCGACCGCGCCCTGTGCGCCGAGGCATGGCTGCCGACGGTCGACAAGACAGCCCTGTGGGTGCGCCCCGACGAGATGCACCAGGCGTTCAACTTCCCGTACCTCATGACCGAGTGGGACGCCGCGGCCATCCGCGAGGTCATCTCCGAGTCGTTGCGCGCCTTCCCCGCCGTGGGCGCCCCCGCCACCTGGGTGCTGTCGAACCACGACGTGGTGCGCCACGCGTCACGGCTGGCGCTGACGGCGGAGAACCCGCAGGGCCACGGCATCGGCCCGGACTCCCCCGGCCAGCCGATCCCCGAGGTGGGGCTGCGCCGGGCGCGCGCCGCGACGACCGTGATGCTCGCCCTGCCCGGGTCGTCGTACCTGTATCAGGGTGAGGAGCTCGGTCTTCCCGAGGTCATCGACCTCCCCGGTGAGGCCCGACAGGACCCGACGTGGTTCCGCACCGACGGCGAGCGCTACGGCCGTGACGGCTGCCGTGTGCCGATCCCGTGGTCGGCCGCCGATCCCGCCTACGGCTTCAGCCCGACGGGCGCATCGTGGCTGCCGCAGCCCGGCGACTGGGCCCCGTACGCGCGTTCTGAGCAGGAGGGCGACCCCGAGTCGACCCTCTGGCTGTACCGCACGCTGCTGGCCACCCGTCGATCGCTCGACCTCGGCGCCGGGTCGCTGGAGTGGATCGAGGGCTACGACGACCACGTGCTCGCGTTCCGCGTGCGCACGGGCGATGCGGCGGTCACGGTGATCGCGAACACCGGATCGACCCCCGTCGCCCTGCCCGCGGGCACGGTGCTGGTCGCGAGCGAGCCGTTCACCGGCGGCGAGCTTCCGGTCGACACCGCCGTGTGGCTCACCGAGTGACATGACGAGTCTGGAGGAGGTCGCCCGTCGAGCAGGGGTCTCGACGGCGACCGTCTCTCGCGCACTGAGCGGACGCGGCCGGCTCGCCGATGCGACGCGCGAGCGGGTGCGGCGCGCCGCCGCCGATCTCGGCTACGTCGTCTCGGCGACGGCGTCGAGTCTCGCCACCGGGCGCACCCGCTCGGTGGGCGTGCTCGTCCCGCTCCTCGGGCGCTGGTTCTACGCCAACGTGCTCGACGGGCTCGCGACGACGCTCGCCGCGCACGGATACGACATCACGCTCTACAACGTGACCGACGACCCCGCGCAGCGCCGGCACCTCTTCCGCACGGCGCTGCGCCGCGGGCGGGTGGATGCCGTCATCGCACTGTCGCTCGAGGTCGCCGACACCGAGATCGACGACCTGGAATCGCTCGGCATCCCGCTCATCGGACTCGGCACGCCGAGCCGTCGACTGTCGGCGCTGCGCGTCGACGATGCCGCCGTGGCGCGCGTCGCCACCGAGCACCTCCTCACCCTCGGGCACCGCGCGATCGCCCACATCGGCCAGAGCCGCGACGACAGCGACCCGCAGCTCGACATCCCCACGCTCCGGCGCCGCGGCTTCGAGGCGGCGCTTGCGGCCGCCGGGGTGGGCCCGGCAGGATTCGCCACCGGCGAGTTCACCATCGAGGCGGGATACCGCGCGGCGCAGACGCTTCTGCGCGAGAACCGGCCGACGGCGATCTTCGCGGCATCCGACGAACTCGCGTTCGGCGCCTTGTTCGCCGCCCGCGACCAGGGTCTCGACGTTCCCGGCGACATCTCGATCATCGGGATCGACGGTCATGAGCTCGGAGGCTTCTTCGGGCTGACGACGATCGAGCAGTTCCCGCGCGCCCAGGGCGAGCGCGTGGCAGAGACGGTGCTCGCGGCGCTCGGCGAAGACGTCGCGCCGCCGTCGCCCTCGTTGCCGTTCGCCCTCGTGGAGCGCACCAGCACGGCCCCGCCGACAGCCTCGGGGAGAGCTCCCGCGTAGGCTGGGGGCCATGACGATCGACCTCGAAGCGCTCTACATCGATCTGCATCGGCATCCCGAGCTCTCCTTCCAGGAGACCCGCACGGCGGGGGTCATCACCCGCGAGCTCGCGGCGCTGGGCCTCGACTTCGTCGAAGGGCTCGGCAAGACCGGTGTCGCCACCTCGATCGTCAACGGCGATGGCCCGGTCGTGTGGCTTCGCGCCGACATGGACGGTCTGCCGGTGGCGGAGCAGACCGGCCTCGCCTACGCGTCGACGGCGCGGGGCACCGACCCCGCCGGGAACGACGTCCCGGTCATGCACGCGTGCGGCCACGACATGCACGTGACGGCCCTGCTGGGCGCCCTCGAGCGCCTGGTCGCCACGAAGGACTCCTGGTCGGGAACGGTCGTCGCCGTCTTCCAGCCCGCCGAGGAGTACGGCTCGGGTGCGCAGGCGATGATCGCCGACGGTGCGCTCGAGCGCTTCCCGAAGCCCGACATCGTGCTCGGTCAGCACCTCACGCCGCTTCCCGCGGGGCTGCTCGGCGTGCGCGCCGGAACGCAGATGGCCGCCAGCGACGGCCTCACCGTCACGATGCACGGCCGCGGCGGCCACGGCTCCCGCCCTCACGCGACGATCGACCCGGTGGTCATGGCGGCGGCGACCGTCATGCGACTCCAGACGGTGGTCTCTCGCGAGGTCGACCCCCGTGAGATGGCGGTCGTGACGGTGGGCTCGATCCACGCGGGCCTCAAGAACAACATCATCCCCGCCGAAGCGACACTGGAGCTCAGCCTGCGCTACCCCGACGACGAGGCGCGCGCCGACATCCTCGCCCGCGTCGAGCGGGTGGTGCGGGCGGAGGCCGCGGCATCCGGGGCGGAGCAAGAGCCCACCATCTCGGTGCTGCACACCCTGCCCCCCACGATCAACGACCCGCTCGCGACGGCGCGTGTCGTGTCGGCGTTCGAGCGCGCGTTCGGAGAGGGCAGCGTCGTCGATCCGGGCATGTTCACCGGCAGCGAAGACGTCTCGTGGTTCGCCCGTGAGGCCGACGTGCCGCTCGTCTACTGGTTCTGGGGTGGGCACGACGCACAGGCGTACGCGGATGCCGAGGCCGCCGGCACGGTGAACGAAGACGTGCCGACCAACCATTCGCCGTTCTTCGCGCCGGTGCTGCACCCCACGATCGAGCGCGGCGTCGAGGCACTGGTCGTCGCCGCGACCGAGTTCCTCGACGGGGGTGCCGCGTGAGCGTCTTCCCGCCCGCGCCCGGCGACCCGCACGGCACGGAGACCGGAGAGGAGCGTCCACGCTTCCCGCTCGTGCTCGCGATCGTCGCCGGCATCCTCGCCGTCGCCGTCATCGTCGTGCTCGTGATCGCCCTCACCCGCCCCGGCGGCCAGGCTGCCGCACCCTCGCCGAGCGCGAGCGCGCCCTCCGCACCGCAGGAGCCCGCCGAGCCGTCAGCCCCGACCCCGGAGGAGACGCCCGCGACCGAATCGAACGCCGTGCAGCTCTCGTCTGAGGGCTTCACGCTGGTCGACGAGTCGGGCGCCGAGGTGTTCGCCTACGGGTGGGGCGACCCCATCGAACCTGCCGTCGCGGCGCTCACGACCGCCTTCGGCGCGGCTCCCGAGGAGCGCACGGAGAAGGGCAACGGAACGACCTACCCCGACTACACCGTGTACCAGTGGAAGGGACTCGCCCTCTACGACATGGTGCCGATCGAGGGCGGGAAGACCCGCGAGGAGTACTCGCAGCCGTCGTACCTGCGCTACACCTCGAACGAGGTCGGCCCCCTCACCGTGACCCCCGGGTACGACCTGCAGATCGGGATGCCGATCGACGACGTGCGCGACCTCGGACCCGACGTCGAGCAGGAGCGCGGATCGGGCACCCGGTTCGTCTTCGGCGCCGACGACTCGGCGTTCGCCGGTGGCGTTCCGACCTACAGCACGGTCGTCGACACCGACGGCGAGAAGGTCACGGCGATCCTCCTGTTCTACTTCTCCGGCTGACGCGTCGGCGGTGGGGGGCGAGCCGCGTTGCGGCGCGCCCCGCACAGGCGTAGTGTCGCCCGCCGTGACAGACGATGTCCGCGATCCCTCGGAGCAGAGCACTCCGACCGCGAAACGCATCCTGCTGGGCGACCCCCTCACGAGCGAACAGCTCGACGGGCAGGCCCTGCCGAAGCGGCGCGCCCTTCCGATCTTCGCGTCCGACGCGCTCTCATCGGTCGCGTACGCACCCCAAGAGCTGCTGATGATCCTGGCGATCGGAGGAACGGCGTTCCTCGCGTTCGCCCCGGGCGTCGCCGCCGCCGTCGTGGCTCTGCTGATCGTCGTCGTGCTCAGCTACCGGCAGCTCATCAAGGCTTACCCTTCGGGGGGCGGCGACTACGAGGTCGCCCGCACCAACCTCGGCGAACGCGCGGGTGTGGTCGTGGCATCCGCGCTGCTCGTCGACTACATCCTCACCGTCGCCGTCTCGATCGCCTCCGGGGTCGACAACATCATCTCGGCGGTGCCCGAGCTCGACCCGTGGCGGGTGGAGCTGGCGATCGGCTTCGTTGTGCTGATCGTCGTCGTGAACCTCCGCGGCGTGCGCGAGGCGTCGACCGCCTTCGCGATCCCCACCTACGTGTTCATCGGATCGGTCGCGCTCATGATCGTCGTCGGCCTCGTCCGCTGGATGCTGGGGGATCCGCCCGTCGCCTCGAGCGCCGGCTACGAGATGCAGGCGGAGGACCTCTCGCAGGCAGCGGTCATCCTGCTGATCCTCCGCGCGTTCTCGAGCGGATGCTCCGCCCTCACCGGCGTCGAGGCGGTGTCGAACGGCGTCCCGGCGTTCCGCGCGCCGAAGGTGCGAAACGCGCAGACCACGCTCGTGACGATGGGCACCATCGCGATCCTGCTCTTCTCGGGGCTCACCCTGCTCGCACTCGTGACGGGCGTGCGCTACGCGGAGAACCCGTGCCAGCTCATCGGCTTCGACTGCGAGGGCACCCCGCAGCCCTCGCTCATGGCGCAGGTGGCCGCGGCGACCTTCGGCGGTGGCTCGATCCCGTTCTTCGTCATCCAGGCGGCCACGGCGTGCGTGCTCCTCCTCGCGGCGAACACCGCGTTCAACGGGTTCCCGCTCCTGGGCGCCGTGCTCGCCCGCGACGGCTACGCACCGAAGTCGCTCAACACCCGCGGCGACCGCCTCGTGTTCTCGAACGGCATGATCATCCTCGGCGCGGCGGCGATCGTCGTGCTCATCGTGTTCCAGGCGCGGTTGACGACGCTCATCCAGCTCTACATCATCGGCGTCTTCGTCTCGTTCTCCATCGGACAGATCGGCATGGTCAAGCACTGGCGACGCGAACTGCGCCTGCTTCCCCCGCGCCTGCACGCCGAACGCCGTGAGGCCATGACAGGGCTCGTCATCAACGGTCTCGGCGCGGCCGCCACGGTCCTCGTGCTCGTCATCGTGACGGTCACCAAGTTCACGCACGGCGCATGGCTCGTGTTCCTCGCCGTGCCGGTGCTGTCGGTGCTCATGATCGGCGTCCACCGGTACTACCGCGACGTCGAACACGAGATCGTCATGGACGACCACGTCCGCTTCGGCTCCTCCGGCGACGTCGCGATCGTGCTCGTCGGGCACCTCCAGAAGCCGGCGGCCAAAGCCATCGACTACGCGCTGGCGGCCCGGCACGACACGACGATCGCTCTTCACGTGGCCGTCAGCCCGGAGGAATCCGCGCAATTGCAGGCCGATTGGGAGCTGCACCACATCCCCGTGCCGCTCGTCATCATCGAGTCGCCCTTCCGGCAGTACGCCTCGCCTGTCGCGCAGTTCATCGCGAAGTATCGGGAGAAGCACGGCTCTGCCGTGGTCACCGTCTACCTGCCGCAGTACATCGTCGGCCACTGGTGGGAGTCGCTGCTCCACAACCGCCGCGCCCGCCGCATCGCGCAGCAGCTCATGCTGGTGCACGGGGTGTCGATCACCCTCGTGCCCTGGCTGCTCGACTCGTCGGAGCTGATCTACGGTCGCCGCTCGCGGCCGCTGCCGGGCGACGACCGCGGCGGACGACTGCCGACGTACGGGCTCGTGTCGCACACCGACGATCCGAACGCGTGACCCCGGCGCGCCGACGGGCGCCCGGCGGGTGCGAACCCGGATGCCGCGACGGATGTCACGACGCGACGCGGCTGTCCATGTACCACGCGACCGCTTGCCGGGAGACGACACCGAGCTTGCGCATGATGCGGTTCATGTGACTCTCCACGGTGCGCACGCTCAGCACCAGCCGGTCGGCGATCTCGCGATTGGAGCACCCGGCGGCCACCAGACGGGCGACCTGCATCTCCCGCTCCGTGAGCAGCGGAGAGGTCGAGACGAACCGGGTGGTGTCGAGCCACCGCGGAGCAAGCGAGGCGGCATAGGCCTCGGCGCGGTCGACGGTGGCATCCGCCTCCCGCATGCGCCCCTGGGCGTGATGCACCTCGGCGGCGCGGCGCAACGCGTTGAGCGCCATACCGCTGCGGCCCGACAGGCGCAGCGATTCGAATGAGGCGACGAGCCCGTCAGCGTCGTCGGCGCGGCGCGCGACGAGGTAGTCGATCTGGGCGGAGAGCAGCCCGCCACCCACCGCGCGCGAACGCTCGATGGCGCGGGCGAACCGGTCGTCGTCCGCCTGGATCTCCGCCACCGCGAGATACCCGAGGGCGGCGGAGAAGCGCGCGCCACGTTCCCAGAGCCGTTCCGCCTCGTGCCAGATGAGGTCGGCGGCGTCGTCGAAGCCCCCGTCCGCCGCATGCAGCTGGGCCTCGGCCCAGCTCGCCGCCTGACCGGGCAGGGGGCCGGGCACCTCGCGCATGGCGTGAGCCTGCGCCGCGAACCGCTCCGCCGTGGGCGTGTCGCCGCGCCTGCTCGCGATGACGGAGGCCACGTTCGCGAAGATGAGCGAGACCCCTGACGGGAAGGGCAGCGGATTGCCCGCGGCGAGCAGCGTCTCCAGCAGGGTCTCGATCGGCTGATAGTCGCCCGCGAACACGAGCGCCATCGCCGCGACGGCGCCATGCGCCCGGGCGGCGTCGATGTCGAGGAGTTCGCGCGCCGCCTCGACTCCTCGCAGCGACCATGCGAGCGCACCGTCGATGTCGCCCTCGCCGATCAGCACGAAGCCGAAGAGCGCGCGGGCGATGGCGGAGGGCTGAACATCGGGCGCGGCCTCGATGTCGCCGTACACGCGCCGCGCATCGCCGAAACGGCCGAGGCACACGTGCGCGAGCAACACAGCTTCCCACACCGCCATCCGCACCTCGGGAGGCTGCCCCGCGTGCACCGGCAGCCGCTCGACGACGTCGACGGGAATGGCCCGGGTGTGGGCGAGCAGGGCCACCTCGGCGGCCGACGCCAACCCGCCGTACTCTCCGAGATCAGCCACCGCCTCCCGGAGCGCCGCCAGCGCGGCCTCGACATCGCGGTCGACGTAGGCCGTGATGTGCGCCCGGGCGACGAGGAAGCGCGCTCGCGCAAGCGCCGATCCGGCGGCCGGGTCGGTCTCTCGGAGCACCTCCCGCAGAACGTCGACAGGGGTGTCGTCGCGCAGGAGCGCCTCGAGGTAGTCGGCACCGGCGGCTGCCGTCGGTTGCGTCTCCCACGCGGCCTGCGTGGCCAGCCGGTGCGTGCGCACCCGCTCCTGGATGAGCCGCATGAGCAGCGCCTGATCGTGCGGTGCCGCCGGCGGCACGTCGCCGAGCACCGCCCGCACCGGTTCGCCGTCGCCGAGCCGCTCGGCGATGAGCCGGGTCAACCTGATGCGGCGAGCGGCGAGCGGCTCGTGACGGAAGTACTCCGCGAGGAGGGGCGGTGTCACCGTGAGGATGCGACGAGCACCGCTGGGCACGACCCGGAGGAGGCCTCGGCGCTCGAGGCGCTCGATGGCATCCCACGACGTGAGACGCAGCACGGTGTCGACGTCGGCGAGCCCCAAGAGGGAGACGAGTTCCAGGACGTCGCGCGTGCCGTCATCGAGACCGTCGAGATGCGCTTCGACGACGCCGCGCAGGCTGAGGCTCCACAGGTCGCCCGCCGCCTCCCAGAGGCCGTCGCGGCGCTGCAGGACCCCCTCACGAAGGGCCGCCTCGACGATGTGCAGCACGAGTCCGACCACGCCGCCCGACTTCGCGAAGATGCGGCTCAGCGTGCGGGGTTCGATGTCGCCGTCGAGGCGGTCGCGCACCACCGCTTCGACGGCCTCGTAACTCAGCGCCGACATCTCGACGACGTACGCCGTCGACAGCGGCGGGCCGTACGGGGCTGGTCGCGCGTCACGACCGAACAGGCGGGAGTGGACGATGGGGACATCGACGGCGCGGCGGGCCATCTCGATCACTCCCCACGATGTCTCGTCGAGCTCGTCGCCGTCGTCGAGGAGGATCACCGATCGCGGCCCGCGCAACGACCTGACCAGCGCGTCGAAGGCGGCGTGCACGCCGGCCGCGCGCCCGTCAGGGGCACGGAGCGCTCCGGAGAGGTGGAGGGCGGCAAGCGGGTGCGGACGCAGCGCCGCGATGCCGTGCACAGCCACCACGCCGATGTCCTCGGCCGCCAGGCGCATGTGCAGTGCGGCGAGGAACGCGGAACGGCCGCTGCCTCGCGGGCCGACGACGTCGACGCTCGCACCCTGCGCGAGGTAGCCGAGCGCGGTGGCGAGTTCGACGTCTCTTCCGATCACACTCAGGGCAGGCTTGGCATCTGACATTTCGATATTTGAGTATATGTCATCAGGTGCTTGCGTGCTCCACGTCGGAGACTCCGGGCAGAAGCGGCGGCACACCGCGTTCTGACCGTGCGCGCCGCAGCGCACCCGCGCGTCCTCCGTCGGCGAGGAGGCGACGTCGACCGGAGCCGGGAGAAGCGGCACGGCGTAGCCTAGAGGGGTGACTTCCGCGACCGAGACGACCCCCCCGACCGCCGCACCCGCGCTCGACGCGGCACGGCTCCGGGCCGACTTCCCGATCCTCGGCGAGCATGTCAACGGGCGGCCCCTCGTGTATCTCGACTCGGCGGCGACGAGCCAGAAGCCGCGCCAGGTGCTCGAAGCCGAGTACGACTTCCTCACCCACCGGAACGCCGCCGTCCACCGCGGTGCCCACACCCTCGCCGCCGAGGCCACCGACCTCTTCGAAGACGCCCGCGCGACCGTCGCGGGGTTCGTCGGCGCATCGACCGACGAGCTCGTCTGGATCAGCGGAGCCACGATGGGCCTCAACCTCATCGCCTACGCCATCGGCAATGCCAGCGCCGGCCGCGGCGCACCGGCATCCGCGCGCTTCGCGTTGGCCCCCGGCGATGAGATCGTCACCACCGCCATCGAGCATCACGCGAACCTCATCCCGTGGCAGGAGCTCGCCGCCCGCACCGGCGCGGTGCTCCGCCACATCCCCGCGCACGACGACGGCACGCTCGACATGGATGCCGCCGCGACGATCATCGGCTCCCGCACCCGCGTCGTCGCCTTCACCCACGTGTCGAACGTGCTGGGCATCGTGAACCCTGTCGAGCAGCTCATCGCGCTCGCGCAGGAGGTGGGCGCCGTCACCGTGATGGACGCCTGCCAGTCGGCTCCGCACCTCCCACTCGATCTGCCGGCACTGGGCGTCGACTTCGCCGTGTTCAGCGGCCACAAGATGCTCGGCCCCTACGGCGTCGGCGGACTCTACGGCCGCGCCGAGATGCTCGACGCGCTTCCCCCCTTCCTCACCGGCGGCTCGATGATCACCACCGTGACGCTCGATACGGCCGAGTACCTCCCCGCCCCGCAGCGGTTCGAGGCCGGCACGCAGCCCGTGGGGCCGGCGATCGGCCTCGCGCGCGCCGTGCGGTACCTCGACGACGTGGGGCTGGGTGCCATCCACGCGCACGAGGTGGCACTCGCCGAACGCATGCGCGCCGGGCTCATCGACATCCCCGGCATCCGGTTGCTGGGGGATGCCCCGGGCGCCTCGCGCGTCGGCCTGTGGTCGTTCGACGTCGACGGCGTCCACGCGCACGACGCAGGACAATTCCTCGACGCGCGCGGCATCGCCGTACGCGTCGGCCACCACTGCGCCGCGCCCCTGCACCGCCGGTTCGGGGTGACCGCATCGGTACGCGCCTCCGCCGCCCTCTACAACACGGCCGAGGAGATCGACGCGTTCGTCGACGCCGTCCGCGGCATCCGTGCCTACTTCGGAGTGGAGTCATGAGCGACCTCGACACCCTGTACCGCGAGCTGATCCTCGATCACTCCAAGCACCCGCAGCACTTCGGGCTCGCCGAGGAGGAGGGCGCGCACGCCACCTCCCACCAGAAGAACCCGGTGTGCGGCGACGAGATCACGCTGCGGGCGCGCCTGACGACCGACGGCGAGACGATCCGCGACGTCACCTGGGAAGGGTCGGGCTGCTCGATCTCGCAGGCATCGGCATCCATGCTCTCCGACATCGTGGAAGGCATGAGCCGGGCCGAAGCGGCGCAGCTCATCGAAGGATTCCGTGAGGCGCTGCGCTCCCGCGGCCAGATCGAACTCGACGAAGAGGTGTACGGCGACGCGGCCGCCCTCACCGGTGTCTCGAAGTTCTCGGCCCGGGTCAAGTGCGCCATGCTCGCCTGGGTCGCCCTCGAAGACGCCCTCGCCCGGGCCTGACCGGGGCGACGGTCGCGGCAACCCACCACCGTCGGCCCCCGCCTCGGCTGCGCTTCAGACGAGCACCGACTCCTCCAGTCGTGCGTACGAGGCTTCCATGCCCTCGGTCATCCCGGTGGCGAGCACGATGTCGCGCGTCTCCTTGTCGGGGTACTCGATGAGGAGGGTGAGGAGGGTCGCACCATCCTCTTCATAGAGCTGCAGGTCGTTGAGGGTGCCGGGGCCGTCCATGCCGATCATGCGCTCGGTCGTGACGGCACGCCACGGCTCCTCGCTGTAGACGGTTTCGCCCTCGAACCCGAACCGCGTCGACTCGTCGTCGCCCTGCTGCCAGACGTAGCGGTACGTGTCACCCACCTCGCACTCGACCATCTGCCAGCCGTCGGGACCGAGGAGCCACTGCTGCAGCAGCGCGGGGTCGTGGTGGGCGCGCCAGACGAGCTCGCGCGGACCTTCGATGAGACGCGTGATCCGCACGTGCTGGTCGTCGAGGATCTCGCTGCGCGTGCCCTTGCCCTGCGCGTAGGCGCGGAGGTCGTGGAGCACGGCGTCGAGCTGCGAGATGGCCATGCGCGACCCTTCGATCGCGCCCATTGCGACGACCTGCTCGAGCGCCTCGAGCGAATCGAAGAACGTCGTGTTGGTCAGGCGGGAGCCGGATGCGGTCTCGTCGACCTGGAACAGCATCCGCATGCCGGGAGGGAATCCGTCGAGCGGCGCGCCGTTCTCGTCGACGAAGGTGTCGATCACCTCGAAGCGGGCCGGCGCGTCGATCGAGATGAACTCCCATGCACCCCGAGAGGCCTCGCCGCGGGGACTCGTCATGTGGTACCTCGCGCGACCACCCACCGTGAAGTCGAATGCGGTGAAGGTCGCAGGCCATCCGGGCGGTCCCCAGAACCGTTCGAGCTGGCGCGGGTCGGTGAGGGCGTGCCACAGCCGTTCGGCGGGCGCGTCGAAGTCGGCGGTGAGGGTCATCGTGAGGTTCTCAGCGTCGGTGGTGATGTCGGTGACAGGCATGGCCGTTCCTTCTCTCGATCGTGCGCGGTGGAGCTTCTGCGCGCCGTGGGATGCCGAGGGCTCAGTCGCCCTCCGCGAGCAGCGCATCGAGCCGGCCGATCCGCGCTCGCCAGAGGTTCTCGTAGCGAGCGAGGAGAGCCTGGGCGCGTGCGATCATGGCCGGGTCCGCCCGCACCAGCCGCTCGCGTCCGTCGGCGCGCTTGACGATGAGCTGTGCCGCTTCGAGCACGGCGACGTGCTTCTGCACTGCGGCGAACGACATGTCGTATGCCGCAGCCAACGCAGAGACCGACTGCTCCGACTCGATCGTTCGTCGCAGGATGTCCCGCCGTGTCGCCGCGGCGAGCGCGTGGAACAGGCGGTCGGTCTCGTCATCGGTCAGCTCTCGGACTTCGTTATCTACAACCATTTGGTTGTACGTTATGCCCGATGGGCGACGACGTCAAGGGTCTCCTCGACGCCTCCCAGCGGGCCACGGACGGGACCCCTTCCGCGACGCAGAGTTAGACTGCGGTCTATGCATTCTCGGCCTTTGCCTTCCTCGGGGGAGACGGCCGCGCTCGCGGTCCTCGCCGACCCCACGCGCGCGCGAATCGTGCAGCTCCTGCGCGACGCAGACGAGGGGCGGGCGATGGTGAGCAGGCTCGCGGAGCAGCTCGGGCTGCGCCAGCCGACGGTCAGCCATCACATGGCGGCACTGCTCGCCGAGGGCCTCGTGGTCCGCGAACCCGAGGGGCGGCGCGTCTGGTACTCGATCAATCCGGACGAACTCGGTCGCATCACCGCCCTGCTCGGCACCCCGTCACTTGCGACCGAAGAACCCGACTGGGATCGCGTCATCGACGACCTCGCCGCTCGCTTCCGAGGGATCTTCAGCCGCGCGACCGTCGCCCGCTTCCTCATCGAGTCGCGCGAGCTGCTGAGCGCACGCGGCGCGGTCCCCCTCCTCGGATCCCGCGCCACGGCTTTCGCCGCGTCGCGACTCGAGGCGCTGCACCGCAGTCGGATCGATGCACCGCCGCGACCTTCGGTGCTCTTCGTGTGCGTCCAGAACGCCGGCCGCTCGCAGCTGGCCGCAGGAATCCTCCGCCAGTTGGCCGGCGACGCCGTGGAGGTCCGCACCGCAGGATCTGCACCGGCGGCCGACGTCCGCTCGGCGATCGTGAGCGCACTGGATGAGATCGGGGTGACCCTCGGGGGCGAGTTCCCCAAACCTCTCACCGACGAGGCGGTCAAAGCGGCCGACGTGGTGGTCACGATGGGATGCGGCGATGCCTGCCCCGTCTATCCCGGTCGCCGCTACGTGGACTGGGAGATCGAGGACCCCGTCGGCCAGCCCCTCCACAAGGTCCGGCAGATCCGCGATGACATCGACCGGCGCGTGCGCGATCTGCTCGGCGAACTGGGGAGCTCTCCCGCTCGCTAATTGATAGATACTGGTCTATGCTTTCCGCAGAGGGAAGCGAGGAATCATGAGCGAGAAGCCCACCGTCCTGTTCGTCTGCGTCCACAACGCCGGCCGTTCGCAGATGGCCGCGGGCTATCTGCGGCACCTGGCCGGCGACCGGATCGAGGTACTGTCGGCGGGATCGGAGCCGAAGGACCGGATCAACCCGGTCGCGGTCGACGCGATGGCCGAAGAAGGCATCGACATCGCCGGCAACACCCCGAAGGTGCTCACGGTGGATGCCGTGCGCGAGTCCGACGTCGTCATCACGATGGGGTGCGGGGATGCGTGCCCCATCTTCCCCGGAAAGCGCTACGAAGACTGGCAGCTGGACGACCCGGCCGGGCAGGGCATCGACGCCGTCCGGCCTATCCGCGACGAGATCCGCGAGCGAGTCGAGGCGCTCATCGCCGAGGTGCTCCCCTCCGCGACGACGGCATGAGCGGCCGCTCACTCTGGCGGCGCTCACTGGCCGAATTCGTCGGCACCGGGCTCCTGGTCGCCGTGGTGGTCGGCTCGGGAATCGCCGCGCAACGGCTCTCCACCGACATCGGCCTGCAGCTGCTTGAGAACTCGATCGCGACCGCGTTGGGTCTCGGCGTCCTGATCGTGCTGCTCGCGCCCGTCTCCGGGGCGCATTTCAACCCGGTCGTCTCTGCGGCGGCGGTCGTTCTCGACCGGCGCGCCGGCACGAGCCTCCCAGCCCGCGAGCTGCCCGTCTACCTGGTCGCACAGGTCGGCGGCGCGGTCGCGGGCGCCGTCCTCGCGAACGCCATGTTCTCCCTGCCCACAGCGATCTCCCCCACCGATCGCGCCACCCCGGCGACGTTCCTGGCCGAGATCGTCGCCACCGCGGGACTCGTCCTCCTGATCATGGGGCTCAGCCGCGCCGGCCGATCGGCGCCCGTGATCGCCACCTCCGTGGGGGCCTACATCGGCGCGGCCTACTGGTTCACGAGCTCCACATCGTTCGCGAACCCCGCCGTCACCATCGGCCGCATCTTCACCGACAGCTTCGCCGGCATCGCCCCGGCCTCGACGCCCGCGTTCCTCGCAGCGCAGCTCATCGGCGCCGGTGCGGCCGTCGTGCTGACCCTCGTGCTGTTCCCGCGGCCCACCGCCTCACACCCGTGAGGCGCACTCCACGCACATCGTGGCCATCGGCCGGGCCTCCAGCCGCTCCGCCGGGATCTCACAACCGCAGCTCACGCACACGCCGTAGAAGCCGGCATCCATTCTGCGGAGCGCCTCCTCGAGCTCGTGCCGTTCTGCGAGTCGCGCGCGCCGCAGCGCCTCGACCCGCTGCCACTCCCCCGACAGCGTCGACCCCTCAGGGTCGTGCTCATCGTCGGCCGTCGCGTCGGCACGGTCGGCCCGCAGAGACGCGTCGTCGGCATCGAGGCGCGCGAGAAGGTCGTCGATGTCGCGCAGGCGCGCTTCGAGGTCGGTGCGGTCCATCCCTCAACGCTACGCGCGGGGTGCGACACCGAAGACGACGCATCCCCGGCGCGGCAACAGGTGACGCGTCGCCGCGCGCACGTCACACGAAGCGGCAGCTCACCGCCCCGAGCGTGCGGAACTCTGCGTGGAACACGTCGCCCTGGGAAGCGAACACAGGCCTCGTGAAGGAGCCCGACAGGATCGGCATCCCCGCTTCGAGCACCTCGCCGTACGGCGCCAGGCTGTTCGCGAGCCACGCGACGCTGGCGGCGGGGTGGTGCAGCACAGCACCGGCCACCCCGGACTCCTCGATCGTCTCATTGAGATAGAGCATGGCGCTCTCCCACCGAAGGTCGACGTCGTCCGGCCGGCGGGCGGTCGCCCCCACGATCATGCCGGCGTTCGCGGCGTTGTCGCCGATCGCATCGACGATCTTCCGGGCCTGCCCGGTTCCAGGGTCCTTCATCTGCAGCCGCGCATCGAGGATCTCGAGGCCCGGCTGCACCCACGCCGTCGCGTCGAGCACGTCGGTCGCCGTGAGACGGCCGCCATGCAGGTCACGGGAGAGGGTGAACACGACCTCGACCTCGATGCGGGGAGTGATGAACCTCGCGTGGGGGATTCGGGCCCCGTCGGCGTACATCATGTCGTCGAGGAAGAATCCACGGTCGGGCTCGTCGACCTCCTGAGCCTTCTGCATCGCGCGGGAGGTGAGCCCGATCTTCCGACCCGCCAGCCGGCGACCACGGTCGAGCTTGAGCTGCCGCCAGGCGGTCTGCACGGCATACGCCTCGTCGATCGTCATTTCGGGATGCTGGATCGAGAGCTGCGTGAGCGGCACGCGCGTCGCCTCGGCCTGATCGAGCAGACGGGCCAGCTCCTCGATGCGCTCCGACGTCAGCATGCCGCGCCCTCCAGGAACGGCACGGCGCCCGCGAGGAACGCGCGCGGATCTTCGAACGCCGCCCAGTGCGCGATGTGCGGCATCGGCAGCTCCTTGGCGTCGGGGATGAGAGCGAGCACGCGACGGGCGGTCGTCTCATACTCCTTGTGGTCTTTGCCCGACGTCACGATGAGCACGGGGGCGGTGATCGAGCGCCAGTCGTCCTCGCTCAGCAGGTTGGCCTGGCGGACGCCGTCCTGCTGCAGCGTGAGCATGCGGTGAAGGGTCGCGCGGGTGTCGTCGCGCTCGTAGATCGCCAGGCGCAGCGCGATCAGGTCGGGGATGCGGTTGTGCTCGTCGGCGATCAGATGCTGGAACATCGCCGCGACCGAATCCCAGCTCGCCTCGTTCACTGCACGCGACCGTTCGCCGATGATGCGGGCCATGTTCTCGGCGCTGGCGATGAGTCCTGCGGGGGAGACCAGGACGACACGATCCGTCGCCTCGGGGTTCTCCAGCGCATACCGCGCCGCGACCCATGACCCGAGCGACGAGCCGATGACGCTCGCGCGCTCGACGCCGAGTTCGCGCAGCACGCCCTTCAGGTGCGCGACGTAGAAGAACGTGTCATAAGGGACGTCGGGCTTGTCGGAGAACCCGTTGCCGGCCATGTCGTACGCGATGCAGAAGAAGCGCTCCGACAGAGGGCCGAGGATGCGGGAGAAGGCCTCCCAGTGGCCGCCCGTACCGTGCAGCATCACGACGGCGGGCTTCGAAGGGTCGCCGGCGGTGACGACGCGCGTGCGGATGCCGTCGACATCGATGAACCGCTGCGAGAACTCGGTCTCGCGCAGTGCCGTCCAGATGGTCTCGCGGTGCCCGATCGGCGCCGTTTCCTCGTCGGTGAGGGTGGTGTCAGCCATGGTGTGCCTTTCGTGAGGTGAGGAGCGGGTCGATGGTCGTGCGCAGTGCGGTGGCGAGCAGGGCGGTGTCGGTGGCGACGCCGACGAAATCGAAGCCCTGCGCGAACGCGGCTTCGGCGGCAGCCGAGCCCCGCACGAGTGTGCCGAGCGGCATTCCGGCGGCACGGGCGACCGCGACCGTGTGGTCGACCGCCGCGACGACGTCGGGATGCCGGGGGTCGCCCAGGTGGCCCATCGTGGCCGCGAGGTCGGCGGGTCCGATGAAGACCGCATCCACACCCGGCGTCGCGATGATCTCAGCCGCCTCAGCGACGCCTCGTGCAGATTCGATCTGGACGATGACGCAGAGGTCCCGCCGAGCCCGCAGGAGGAATCCGGGGTCGGTCCCCCAGGCTCCCGCCCGCGTCTGCGATGACACGCCGCGTGTGCCCTTGGGGGCGAAGTCACATGCGGCCGCCACGTCCGCGGCCTGCGCCGCCGACTCGACCATGGGCACAAGCACGGTGGTGACTCCGAGGTCGAGGAGTCGCCCGATCTCATGCGGATCGCCGCTGGACGAGCGCACGATGACGTCGGCACCTCGACGCTCTGCGGCGTTGATGCTCGCGGTGAGCGCCTCGATCGAGCGCGGAGCATGCTCCTGGTCGAACAGCACCCAGTCCACACCGCTCGCGGCGGCGATCTCGGCCGCGGGACCGCCCGGGAGGTTCTGCCATACACCGATGACCCGGTCACCGTCGCGGAGCCGCGCAAGGAAGCGGTTGGCTGTCATCGACCGCTCCCGACCGGAGTGGGTGCGAGGACGGCGGCGACCGTCCGCGCCGCGCTCAGCGCGTCGTCCGGGTCGGCGTAGACACCGTACAGGTAGCGGTCGGGTCGGATGAGGGCAGCCACCGCCTGCTCACGGTCGAGCCATTCGGCTGCCGCGCCATCGACCCGCACCGCGCGGATGCCCGCGTCGCGCACGGAACGTACATCGGCCGCTGTGAAGGCGTCGGTGTGCACGAGTGCGAACTCGTATCCCGTGGCGTCGTCGAGGCGGGTGCCGTCAGACAGCCGGGGCTGCGGCGCGCGTCGGCCCCCTCCGGCCTCGGGGTCATGGAGGCCGTCGCCGAGTCTCGGGGCACGGCCCCGGCCCTCCCGCCCGACGCGCGCATTGAGCGAGTCGATCGCCTCTTTGCTGGGCTTCGTCAGGTGCGAGCCGAGCTCCGTCGCCGTCGTGATGAAGCTTCGGGCGTGCGCGGCCCGCTCGGCGCCGTACGAGTCGAGGAGTTCCGGCGAGGCCCCGCGGCGCACGACATCGCGCAGACGCCACGCGAGGGACACCGCGTCGCGGACGCCGGTGCAGAGCCCCTGGCCGAGGAAGGGCGGCGTCTGGTGCGCGGCGTCTCCTGCGAGAAGCACCGCACCCTCGCGCCAACGCGAGGCCACCAGGGAGCGGTGGGTGTAGACGGCGGCGCGCAGGAGCGTCGCATCTGCGGGTGAGATCCACCGGGAGACGCGTTGCCAGATCGCCGACTCCTCCACCGCCGCGCCGAGATCTTCGTCGGGGCGGGCACGGAACTCGAACCGGCGGATGTCGCGAACGACGTGGATGTAGATGGCGGGCGAGACCGGGTCGGCGAAATGCGTGTTGATCTCGGGCACGTCGGCGTCGGGGGTGACGGTGAAGTCTGCGACGATCCACGGTTGGTTGAGGCCGTAGTCGTCGAGGGTCGCCCCGATCGCCCGCCGGGTGGTCGAGCGGCCGCCATCGCAGCCCACCGCGTAGGCCGCCCGGACCGTCCGCCGGACGCCGGTCGCGAGGTCGGTCGCCGTCACGCGCACCCCGCCGTCGACGTTCTCGACGCCGGTGACTTCGTGCCGCGTGAGCTCCACCGCCAGGCCCGATGCACGAAGGCGGTCGCGCAGCACGCGTTCGAACTCCGGCTGGTGCACGTTGTACCGGTCTGCCCAGCCCTGTTCACCGTCGAGCGGCGCGGGAGGACGGGTGGAGACGATGCCGCCGTCGGCATCGAGGTACTGCGCGCCCCGGAAGACCTTGAGGAAGGGTTCGAGCGTCTCGGCGAGGCCTATCGTCTGCATCGCGCGCATGATCTCGCCATCGATGCCCACCCCCCGAGGAAGGTCCATGACGTCGGGTTCCCGATCGAGGGCGACCACGCGCACGCCCTCGTGCACGAGCAGGTCGGCCAGCAGCGCACCGACGGGTCCGAGACCGATGATGGCGACGTCGCACTCGAGCTCGTCGACAGCGGCGCCCACGCTCACGGCTGATTCTGGATCGACAGCGCGATCCCCATCCCGGTGAGCCACTCGCGCACCGGCTCGTAGGCGACGGTGCGCAGGCCCGTGCCGCCGGCCGCGTAGGCGGCGAACCACGTGCGCAGCTCGTGGGCACCCACCCCGGCGATCCGCAGGTCGTCGTCCGTCAGCGACTCGATCCACGACGCATCGGCATCCGCCATCTTCGCGAGGAGGCTCTGATCCCACTCGGGACGGATGTCGTCCATCGCCGCCTGACGGTGCGCGGCCGAGACCGCGCGTCGCTCCTCTTCGCTCAGCCCCTCGTCTGTGAGGGCAAGGGTGGGCGGGTTGTGCGACATGCCGCCCGACCCGATGTACAGGATGCGTTCACCCGAGCCCGCGAAGGCGCGCGCGACAGCCCGGCCGAGCGCGACGCTGCGCGCGGGACGGGTCAACGGCGGCGTCGCGCAGTTGATGAAGATCGGGATGAGGGGGCGTGCGTCGAGGCCGCCCAGCACATCGGCGGCGGTCTGCCCGAAGCCGTGGTCGAGGGCGATGTGGCGCGTCACGGCGACATCGAAGTCGGCGTGCAGAAGCGACTCGGTGAGCGCCTTGGCCTTGTCGAGCGGAACGTCGTAGGGACCCGTGGGGGACTCGGAGTCGCCGAGGCCCTCGGCCGCGTGCACGACCGAGATCGCCGGCAGCACCGAGCCGAACGCGCGGCGATGATCGGACCCGAAGAAGACGACGAGTGAGGGGTCCCAGGCGGCAACAGCGTCGCGCACTTCGGCGAGCCCGGCGCGGAACGCATGTCCGAAGACCTCGTCGGCGTCGCGCGCGAATCCGGGGCTGTGTGACATGCACAGGGTCATCGACTGCTCGCTCACGTGAGCTCCTCTCGTTGCTTGTATACAACGGTATACCGTAGCATGCTGAGGGGCGCAAGCAGCGTCCCACGCGTCGATCAGGAGGACCCATGGAGCGCGCACACGTTGACGTCATCGTCGTAGGAGCCGGCAATGCCGCCCTCACCTCGGCCATCGCCGCGGCCGAGCGCGGCCGGCGAGTGCTGGTACTGGAGAAGGCTCCGCAGAACCGCCGCGGCGGGAACAGCTTCTTCACAGCGGGCGCGACGCGAATCGCGCACGATGGCCTCGACGACCTCCGCGACCTCGTCGACGAAGACCCGCGTCACGCCACCACGGTCGTTCCTCCGTACTCGCCCGACGAGTACCGCGCCGACCTCGAGAAGGTGACCGAAGGGCGCAACGACCCGGCTCTCACCGAGGTGCTGGTGACCGAGGCCGCGCCGGCTCTGCGCTGGCTGCGCGGACTGGGCGCACGGTACCGCCTGATGTACGAGCGCCAGGCGTACGAGCGTCCCGACGGGACGTTCCTCTTCTGGGGCGGGCTTCACGTCGGCAACACGGGCGGCGGCGTCGGCCTCATCGACGACCTCGTGCGCATCGCCACGGGCCTGGGCGTCGAGCTGCGCTACGAGCACTCCGTCGAAGAGCTCATCGTCGACGGCGGCGTCGTCGTCGGGGTGCGAGGCACCTCGCCGCACGGAGCGTTCGAGGAGCAGGCGGACTCGGTGATCCTCGGCGCCGGCGGCTTCGAAGCCCACCCCGACAAGCGCCGCGAGCACCTCGGCGAGGGATGGGAGAACGCGAAAGTCCGCGGCACCCCGTTCAACCGGGGCGAGCTGCTCGACGCCGCACTCGCGATCGGAGCAGGTCGCGCCGGTGACTGGTCGACCTGCCACTCCGTGCAGTGGGACGCGCAGTACGCCGAGAACGAGTCGAACTTCGAGCTGACCAACCGGCTCACCCGGCAGAGCTACCCGCTCGGCATCCTGGTGAACGCGCTCGGTGAGCGATTCCTCGACGAGGGCGCCGACTTCCGCAACTACACCTACGCCAAGTACGGCCGCGAGGTGCTCCGTCAGCCCGGCTCGGTGGCGTGGCAGGTGTTCGACGCCGACCTCCGTCCGCACCTGCGCGCGGAGGAGTACGAGATGCCCGGCATCTCCGTCGTCGAGGCAGACTCGGTGACCGAGCTCGCCGAGCGGATGGGCGTGCCCGTCGAGGCGTTCGCCGCCACGGTCGCGGAGTTCAACACGTCGATCGACACGGACGTGCCCTACGACCCGACGGTCAAGGACGGCAGGGCGGCCCGCGTCAGCCCGCCCAAGAGCAACTGGGCCACGCCGCTGGCCCGCGCGCCCTTCTACGCGTACCCCGTCACCTGCGGCATCACGTTCACGTTCGGTGGGCTTCGCAGCGACACCCACGGTCGAGTTCTCCGCGCTGACGGCACCGCCATCTCTGGGCTGTTCGTCTGCGGCGAGATGCTCGGCGGACTGTTCTCGACCAATTACCCGGGCGGCGCGGGACTCGCGGCGGGCGCTGTCTTCGGCCGTCGCGCCGGGATGCTGGCATGACCTCGGCGCTGCGGGAGATCGGCGGGTTCATCGCCGGCGCGTGGCAGACGGATGCCGCCGAGTCGGACACTCTCGCCGACAAGTACACGGGGGCTCCGCTCGCGCGCGTGGCTCGCAGCGATCGTGCGACCGTGGCCGAGGCCGTGCGCCACCTGGCCGCCGCACGCGACCACGGCCCGCTCTCCCCCCGCGAGCGGGCCGACATCCTCCTGCGCGCCGCGGCGGGGGTCGCGGCGCGCAGTGCCGAACTCGTGTCGATCGTGCAGTCCGACACCGGCTTCGCTCTGCCCGACGCCCGCAAGGAGGTCGAGCGTACGGTGGAGACCCTCACGCTGAGCGCCGAAGAGGCCAAGCGGCTCACCGGTCATCTCGTGCCCATCGAGGGTGCGCCGGGCGGGGAGGGGCTGCTGAGCTACACGCGTCTCGACCCGATCGGCATCGTGTGCGCTCTCACGCCCTTCAACTCCCCGCTCAACACCGTCGCCCACAAGATCGGCCCGGCGATCGCGGCAGGCAACTCGGTCGTGCTCAAGCCGGCGTCGCTCACGCCGCTCAGCGCCCACGCGCTCGTCGAGATCCTCCTCGACGCGGGCCTGCCGCCGTCGTCGATCGCCCTCGTGTACGGCAGCGGCGCTTCAGTGGGCAGCTGGCTCGCCGAGGAACGAGCCATCGGCTACTACGCCTTCACCGGCAGCACCGAGGTGGGTCGCGAACTGCACCGCGCCGTCGGGATGCGCCGCACCCAGCTCGAGATGGGGAGCCTCGCCTCCACGATCGTGTGCGCGGATGCCGACCTGCCGGCAGCGGCAGAGGCCATCGTCGCCGGAGCCTTGCGCAAGTCCGGCCAGGTCTGCACGTCGGTGCAGCGCGTCTTCGTCGACGCCGCCGTGCAGGAAGACCTCGCCGACGCGATCGCCCGCGCGATGGAGCGCGAAGTCGCCGGCGACCCCACGGACCCCGGAACCACGGTCGGACCGCTGATCAGCGCGAAGGAAGCAGATCGCGTGCGCACGTGGATCGACGAGGCGGTGGGTGCCGGCGCTGTCGTTCGAGGCGGCGGCGCACCGTCGCGCGTCTCCGACGATCCGATCCAGCCCGACGGCGCGGTCACCGGCACCGCCGTGGTCACGCCCACGCTCCTCACCTCCGTGCCCGACGACGCACGCATCATGCGATCGGAGCTGTTCGGGCCGGCGGTGCTCTTGGCGCCCTTCCGCCGTCTCGATGAGGCTTTCGCCCGCGTCAACGACACCCCGTACGGGCTGGCGGCGGGCGTCTTCACCGATAGCCTCTCCACCGCGCTCGCGTCGGCCGACCACCTCCGGGTGGGCGCCGTCTACGTCAACCGCACCTCGGCCAGCCGCGCCGACGTGATGCCGTTCGGAGGGTTGAAAGACAGCGGATTCGGCGGTGTGGAGGGCCCCGCGTACGCCATACGCGATATGAGCCATGAACGCACCGTGACGATCGCACGCCGCCGCTGAGCGTGCAGTGTGCAGTCGTGTACTAACGTACACAGGACGTGGGATGCGCGACGATGGCGCATCGACGACGATGAGGGGATTCGCGTGACCACAGCATCCGACGGCCTGCCGACGCCGTACGAGAGGATCCGCGACGGCATCCTCTCCGGGGAATTCGCCTCCGGCCAGCCACTCACCGAGAACCAGCTTGCCAAATGGTGCGGCGTGAGTCGAACACCCGTGCGTGAGGCGCTCAACCGACTCGAGCGTGACGGGCTCGTCGCGTGGACGGAACGCGGCACTGTCGTGCGCGAACGCACGCCGGAGGAGATCCTCGACATCTACGCGACACGCACGGTGCTCGAGGCCTTCGCCGCTGAGACCGCCGCGAGCCGCCGCACCGATCACGACGTGATGATGCTGCGCGCCCTGCTCGATCAGGCTCGAGCCGTCGATGCCGACGACGTTCCAGGAAAGCTCGCCGCCAGCCGCGCGATCCACACGAGCGTGCGGCGGGCGTCTCACAACAGCTCGGTCGTCGAGCTTCTCGACCGCGTGCAGCTGCAGCTGGCGCGCGTTGCGAACACGCAGCCGACGCTGAGCCACTCGGGTCGATGGGCTCAGGCCCTCGAGCACTACCAGGAGCTTCTCGACGCGATCGAGTCACGCGATGCCCAGCGGGCACACGACCTCACGTTCGAGCACTTCTCCGAGGCCCGCAGGCTCCGCATGCAGGCGCTCGCAGGACTCCTCTGACGCCCGGCGCAATCCGAATGCCCGACCCCGCCCGCTGCTCGCGGCGCGTTCGTCGCTCAGCGCGCGGGCGGGGCGAAGGCCGCGCGCACGTCGGGCAGATCCGACAGTCCGCGCATCGCGCGCAGAAGACTGCCGGCCCCCTCGCGTCCTCGGGATGCACTCACCGCCGACACGAACTTGTCGTCGACCTCCGACGATGACAGCGGCCGGGTCGCCGAACCCTTCGCATCGTCGACCCGTGAGCGGTGGCGGACCCCTGCCTCGGTCGTCACCTCGACATCGGCGTAGCGTCCCGTCATCGTCGAACTGAGATCGCCGTCGCGAGGGTCCTCGACGACGACCATGCGAGACATCAGGTCGCGCACCGCCGGATCGCCGACCGCGTCGTCCTCGAAGTGGGCCACCGATGGCAGCCCGCGCACGAGCGCGGTCGCGACCGCGTACGGGAGGCTGAACTTCGCCTCGAGCCCGGTCTGCGGATCGTCATGGATCAGGGCTGTCTTCGCCCCCAACGGCACGGTCACGAGCACCGTGCGGACACGGTCGCCCTCCGTGAGGTCGCGACGGACGTCGAGCGCGGCGTCGAGCGCGAAGTGGGCGCCGCGGCAGCACGGGTAGAGCTTGAGCCCGAGACCGTCAGGCGCCTCAGCGGCATCACGCAGCAGGTCGTCGATGGCATCCCTGCTCCAGGAGCCGTCGCCGAAGAGCGAGAGACTGCCGTAGCGGCCGTCGATCGCGTCGGGCGCGCTCTCCACTCCGGCGCGCGCGAGCAGCATCGCCTCGACACCCGCGCGCGCGGCAAGGCCGGCATGAAGCGGCTTGAGCACGGTGCCGAAGTTGGCCCGCAGCCCTTGCGAGAAAGATGCGGCGGACCCCAGCGCGTGCATCGTCTGGTCCAGATCGAGCCCCGCGGCCACCGATGCTGCGGCCGCCGCACCGAACGTCCCGCACGTCGAGGTGGAGTGCCACCCGCGCGCGTAGTGATCGGGCCCGAAGGCCCGGGCGACAGCGGTCATCACGCCGATACCGGCGATGTAGCCGCGCACGACGTCCGCCCCGGACGCCCCGGCCTCCTGCGCAGCGGCCAGGGCGGCGGGAAGCACGACCGTGCTGGGATGACCGTGGATGAGGTAGTGCGTGTCATCGAAGTCGAGGAGGTGTCCCGCCGCCGCATTGGCCAGCGCCGCCGCGGGGGCGCTCAGGCGAGCGCCGTCGGACCACCGCTCGGAGCGACGCCCCGTCGTGAGCGAGGACGCGGCCGTCGCCGGCGGCTCCGCGTCTCCGACCAGGGGCCGGATGCCGGAGAACCCGGGGTGCTCGAGTCCAGAGATCGCGACACCGACGGTGTCGACGATCGAGTCGTCGACTTTCGCCCGCGTGCCGGATGCGAGCGAGGCAGGATCCACCTCGGTGCTCCAGCGGGCGAGAACGGATGCGAGAGTGTCGCGGTGCGGCACGGGGCTCCTCTGAGGAAACGATGCTGCCCCGGACCGGAGTCCGGGGCAGCATGGCGGAACGGGTCAGCGCGCGTTGACGGCGTCCATGAACCGGCTGTCGATGATCTCGTCGGCCACGCTCTCCCCCGCGGGGTAGGTGAGCACGCCGTCGATCTGACGGAAGGCGGCCTCGTACGATTCGATGAAGTTCTCCGGGAACGACATCTCCGTCGGGTACACGGTCGAGGGGACGTCGGCGAGCACGTCGACGTCGGTCTCCAGCACCTCGGCGATCAGGTCGGCGTTCTCGGGGTCGTGGAGCCAGTCGCCCTGCAGCCGCTCTTCGTAGATCGTGCGCAAGGCGGCGACGAAACGCTCACCGACCTCGGTGTCACCGTCGAGCAGAGTGGGGCCGAACCACACGTTCACCGAGGGGTAGCCCTCAGGGGCGCTGCGCGCGAAGAACTCGCCCGAACCGGAATCGGTGATCGTCGTGGTGTTGGGCTGCGAGGCCGTGCCCCCGAAGATGGCGCCGTTCTCGAGCGCGATCACGGTGTCGGCCTGCTTCATCGACTGGATCGTGACGTCCTTGAGCGAGAGTCCGGCTCCCTCGAGCGTCTGCGACAGCGTGAGCAGCGGCGGACCCGCGACTCCCGACGAGGACGCGAGGGTCTTGCCCTTCAGCATCGAGACGTCGAACTCCGCGCCGTCGAGGGCCGCGTTGCTCACGTACCAGCCGTTGATCGACTCGGCCGGCTCGATGCCGCCGGGGGCGACGATCCGGATGTTCGATCCTTCACCGACCGCGTTCAGAAGATTGGCGCTGGGGCCGGTGACCATGGCGTCGAGCTTGCCCGTCGCGAGGAGGACCAGCGCGTCCTGCGCCGGCGCGAGCTCGATCTTCAGGTCGATGCCCTCGGCGGCGAACTCTCCCCAGTGCTCCTCCATGAGGTAGGGCACGAAGTAGGCTATCTTCGACGAGACGGCGACGGTGACGGGTGTGAGCGACGCATCCGATCCGCTGCCGGCGGGCTCAGCGGCCGATGACGAGCATCCGGTCACGGCGAGCGTCGCTGCCAGCGTCATTGCTGCCATCGCGAGAATGCGGTTCTTTCGCATGTCTGTCTTTGCTGCTTTCTCTTGTGTGGGTGGTGGATCATCCGGGGGGATGGCCGGCCTCGCTCAGTTCGCGCTGCGCTTGCTTTCGCGAGGGGCCCAGGGGACGAGCTTCTGGCTGAGGAACTTGACGAAATACGTGAGCAGGAAGCCGAGGAGGGCGACCGCGACGATGCCCACGTACATGTGGCTCGCCTGGAACAGCGACCAGCTGTGCCAGATGCGGTAGCCGATGCCTTCGTCGCCGTTGACGAACTCGGTCGCGACGGCGATGAGTACGGCGTTGGCCAGCGCGATCCGGATGCCGGTGAACAGCGACGGCAGGATCGCGGGGATCAGCACGTGGCGGTATCGCTGCCATCCGTTGATCCCGAAGACCTGCGCCGCTTCGACGTAGGTGGGCTGCACATCTTCGAGCGCCTCGAGCACCGTCACCCAGATGACGAAGAAGACGCCGAGGGCGATCAGGAGGATCTTGGGGAGTTCGCCGAAGCCGAAGATGAGGAGCAGGAACGGCAGGATCGCCAGCTTCGGAATCGTGTAGATCGCCGACAGCATCGGTTCGAGAGCCGAGCGTGCGATCGTCGACAGCGCGAGGAGCGTGCCGGTCGCAAGGCCCGCGATGAGCCCGAGCCCGTAACCGATGAGAAGCGCGCGCAACGTCGCCCACAGATCGGAGAAGAGCTGACCGGAGGCGACCATCTCGGCGCCCTCGACGAAGATCGTCGTCGGTGCGGGGAAGAAGCGCGTGTCGATCACACCGGCGAGCGCCGCGAGCTCCCACAGCGCAAGAATCACGATGGGGGTGCCCGCACCCAGGAGGCGGGAACGGAGGCGTCGGCGGCGCGCGTGGGCCTCAGGGTCGATATCGGACGCCTGCGGTGCGATGGTGATCACCTTGATGCGGCGGGCGTCGGCGGCGGGGCGCTCGGTGACGGCGGTCATGCGTGGGCTCCTTCGACCTCGAGTCGCATCTGCGACCAGATCTCGCGTTCCAATTCGGCGAACTCGGCGGTGCCGCGGAGTTCGGGGCGACGCGGTCGCTCGAAGGGCACCCGGTGGTCGGCGATGATCCGACCGGGGCGCGCCGACATCACGACGATGCGGTCACCGAGGAGGATGGCCTCCTCCAGGCTGTGGGTGACGAAGACGACGGTGCGGCGGTCTTCCTGCCACAGCATCAGCAGTTCGTCCTGCAGCACCCGACGCATCTGGGCGTCGAGGGCGGCAAAAGGCTCGTCCATGAGGAGGATCTCCGGCTGGACGGCGAGTGCCCGGGCGATCGACACCCGCTGCGCCATTCCGCCGGACAGCGCGGCCGGGCGGGCATCGGCGAAGTCGGCGAGGTTCATGCGCTCCATGAGCGAGCGCACCCGTTCGTCACGCTCGGCCGCGGGGAGGCCGGACACTTTGAGGGGCAGCGCGATGTTCTCGGCCACCGTCTTCCACGGGAAGATCGAGTAATTCTGGAACACGAACGACAGCGGGTGTCCGGTTCCAGTCGTGTTGAGGTGCACCGCTCCGCTGCTGGGACGATGAAGCCCCGCCATCATCCGCAGGAGCGTCGACTTCCCGCAGCCCGAAGGCCCGACGAGGCAGACGAACTCGCCCTCTCCGATCTCCAGGTCGACCTCGCTCAGCGCCTGGACCGCGTTGCGGCGCCCGTAGACTTTGGATACGCCCTCGACCTCGATCTTGGGCTTGGAGTCCCCCGCGCGATCGATCCGTGACGCGCCTGTGCCCGCGATCTCCATCGATGCGTGTTCCATCATCTGCTTCTCTCCATCGAACAGCCGTTGTACACCATTGTATACAGGTGGATACGAGAGCATGCTAGCGGGCGGAGGGGCTGCGAGGCAAGCGAGTCCACGGTCGCGGCGCCGAAGACCACCGGAGTCATATGTCAAGGGCCTCACGCGCGCGGACGCGCGGGCCCACAGTGGTCATGCGCACGAGGCGCGGAGAAGCCCGTGCGCGACCGCAGAACAGGAGATATCCATGGCCACCCAAGACGACTCGCGAGCCGACGGATCCGGCCCCGACGCACCAGCCATCGACGAAGCGCCCGCGGATGCCGGAACCACCGACGACGCCGAGCTCCCCTCGACCGATGAACTCGAGGAGCCGAGCACCGAGAAGACTCCCGACGAAGAGCCGAAGGCGCCGTCGCGACACGAGGAGGAGCCGAGCCATCACGCCACGGGCATCGGGGTGATCGACGAGGAGTGAGGGCCGACACGCGGCGGGACGACGCCCCGGCATCCGACCGCGGAACCCGCGCTGAGGCACCCGCTCTCCGCAACTAGACTGGAGCCGATCCCCCGCCGGCACCCGAGTCTTGGAGTCCAGCCGCGTGAGCACCCCTGTCACCTCCCCCGTCGCAGACACCGTCGAGAACGCGGCTGCCACGCCGGACCGCGAACAGCCGTATGCGGCACTCGGGCTCAAGCCCGACGAGTACGAGCGCATCCGTGAGATCCTCGGCCGCCGCCCCACCAGCGGTGAGCTCGCCATGTACTCGGTGATGTGGAGCGAGCACTGCTCGTACAAGTCGTCGAAGGTGTACCTGCGGCGCTTCGGGCAGAAGGTGTCCGACGAGATGCGCGAGCGGCTCATGGTCGGCATGGGCCAGAACGCCGGCGTCGTCGACGTGGGCGAAGGATGGGCGGTCACCTTCAAGGTCGAGTCGCACAACCACCCGAGCTACATCGAGCCGTTCCAGGGTGCCGCCACCGGCGTCGGCGGCATCGTGCGCGACATCATCTCGATGGGCGCACGTCCCGTCGCCGTCATGGACCAGCTCCGCTTCGGCGCGATCGACCATCCCGACACCGCCCGTGTCGTGCACGGCGTCGTCAGCGGCATCTCCTTCTACGGCAACTGCCTCGGCCTCCCGAACATCGGCGGCGAGACGGTGTTCGACGCGGTCTATCAGGGCAACCCGCTCGTGAACGCGCTCGCTGTCGGCGTGCTGCGCCACGAAGACCTGAAGCTCGCCAACGCCTCCGGCGCCGGCAACAAGGTCGTGCTGTTCGGTGCCCGCACCGGCGGCGACGGCATCGGCGGTGCGAGCATCCTGGCATCCGACACCTTCGCCGACGGCGGCCCCACCAAGCGGCCGGCGGTGCAGGTCGGCGACCCGTTCGCCGAGAAGGTGCTCATCGAGTGCTGCCTCGAGCTCTACAAGAACGAACTGGTCGAGGCCATCCAAGACCTGGGCGCCGCCGGCATCTCCTGCGCCACGAGCGAGCTCGCCGCCAACGGCGGCTCGGGCATGCGGGTCGACCTCGAGAACGTGCTGCTGCGCGACCCGTCGCTCACCCCTGAGGAGATCCTCATGAGCGAGAGCCAGGAGCGCATGATGGCGGTCGTCGCGCCCGAGAAGCTCGACGCCTTCCTCGAGGTGGTCGGCAAGTGGGAGGTCGAGACGAGCGTCCTCGGCGAGGTGACCGGAGACGGCCGCCTGCAGATCTTCTGGCACGGCGAGCAGATCGTCGACGTCGACCCTTCCACCGTCGCCGTCGACGGCCCGGTCTACGAGCGCCCCGTGGCGTACCCGACGTGGATCGACGCGCTCCGCGACGACTCGGCATCCGCACTGCCCCGCACCGACGACCCCGGCACGCTGCGCGACCAGTTCCTGCAGCTGCTCGCGAGCCCCAACCTCGCCGACACCTCGTGGATCACCAACCAGTACGACTACTACGTGATGGGCAACACCGCCCTGAGCTTCCCCGATGACGCCGGCATGATCCGCGTCGATGAGGAATCGGGCCTCGGCTTCGCGATCGCGACCGACTGCAACGGCCGCTTCTGTCAGCTCGACCCGTACGCCGGCGCACAGCTCGCTCTCGCCGAGGCGTACCGCAACGTCGCCGTCACGGGCGCCGTTCCCACCGCGGTCACCGACTGCCTCAACTTCGGCAGCCCCGAGAACCCCGAGGTGATGTGGCAGTTCGGTCAGGCCGTCGACGGCCTCGCCGACGCCTGCTTCGAGCTCGGCGTGCCGGTGACCGGCGGCAACGTCAGCTTCTACAACCAGACCGGTGACCAGCCGATCTTCCCGACGCCGGTCGTGGGTGTGCTCGGCATCATCGACGACGTCGCCCGTCGCATCCCTTCGGGCTGGCAGGATGCCGGAGAGAACATCTACCTGCTCGGCGTCACCGCCACCGAGCTCAGCGGCTCCGCGTGGGCGGGCACGATCCACGACCACCTCGGCGGACGCCCGCCGGCTGTCGACCTGGCGCAGGAGAAGAAGCTCGCCGAGCTCATCCACGCCGCCTCGCAGCAGGAGCTCGTCTCGAGCGCCCACGACCTTTCGGAGGGCGGCCTCGGCCAGGCTCTCGCCGAGAGCGTCATGCGTTTCGGCGTCGGCGCCCGTGTATGGCTGCGCGAGATCATGGAGCGCGACGGCGTGGATGCCGCGACGGCCCTGTTCAGCGAGTCGACCGGCCGCGTCATCGTGTCGGTGCCCCGTGAGGAAGACGTGAAGTTCCGCGGTCTCTGCGAAGGCCGCGGCTACCCCGTGCTCCGCATCGGCGTGACCGACGCCGCCCCCGGCCAGGAGGCGGCGCTCGAGGTGCAGGACCTGTTCACCGTGCCCGTGTCGGAGCTTCGCGAGACCTCTCGCGGTACGCTTCCCGCAGTGTTCGGAGACATCATCGCCGAACCGACGGCCTGACGCTCGACGAGGAGACCGCCATGTCGGATGATCCCGAATACGCCGGACTGAACGCCGCCCGCAATCGGCGCACACGCGTGATCGCCTGGGTCGCGATCGTGTCGCTCATCCTGGTGGGCGGCGGCTCGACCGTGCTCGCCCTCCTCTTCGGCTGACGAGGGCGGCGAGTGGCCGCAGATCGCTTTCGAGCTGGGTCAGCGGTCTGCCGACTGCCACGCCGCGATGACGAACGACGCGACCGCCACGGGATCCTCGTGCTCCCAGAAGCGGAGCACCGTCCACCCCTCCGCCTTGAGCGCTTGAGTGACGGCCTGGTCCCGCATCGCGTTGCGGGCAAGCTTCGGTGCCCAGTAATCAGAGTTCGTCACTGGCTGAGTTGCGTGCAACGGACAACTGTGCCAGAAGCATCCGTCGATGAACACCGCTATCCGACGCCGCGTGAACACAATGTCTGCACGGGACCGGACGCTCGCGGATGGGCGCGAATCCACCTGGTAGCGCAACCCACGCGCGTGAAGTATGCGTCGGACCTTCAGTTCAGGCTGAGTGTCCCTTCGCCGGTTGGCGACCATCGTGCGCCTGGCGCCCTCGGTCGACGCCCAGGAAGCGGCCATACGCGATGGTACCCCTGGCATACGGGCTCAGTGGGGAGCTGACAGGGAAGGATCGGCGGAATCCGCTGCTGACTTTCGCCAGAGCTCAACGTGACGGTTGAAGATCGCATCTACCAGCGCGTTCATGGTCTCCTCGGGTAGGGACGCCATGTCTGTGACGCGAAGCTCATACTGAATATCCTTCAAACTGGAGCGCGCGATGTGGCGGCGACCTGACGGGTTGCTTGAGAGGCGCAGCAGGTTCTCTGCCACCCTCCGGGCGAGACGGTGGTCCGCTGAGAATGATCGATCGACGAGGCCCACAAGCTCGTCTTCGTAGAGCTCGATCTCAGGATCGTTCAGGATGGGACCAAGCACCCAAGCGCGCAGGTACGCACGGTAGAAGACGTTGCGGCGATCCGCAAGGAAACGCTCAGGCGGGAGCTTCCCATCGGGTCTCGGCCCGAATCGGCGGGTCGCAAAGTCCGGGAGCACCACGATCGTCAGATAGGGCCATACCTCTGGGTGGGAGGCGATGGATCGGCCCTCCTCTTCGAACCAGCGGTTGAGCACATCGCCGACGATCTGATCGAAGCGCCGATCGGATTGCCGGGTGGACTCGCCGAGCCCAGCTAGCGCTGACGTCATCCGCGCGCGAAGATCCTCCAGTCGGTTCACGTGGACAGGTGTGCCGTCGCTTACAGGGAAGATCGCCTTCGGATGGTGCCCGCCGTCAGGGAATGCGGCAAGAACCTCCCCGGAGGCAAGCACGGCTTCCAGCCGCCGCAACGCCTCGAGGGCGTCCGCTTTACGGAGTCGCGGGTAGATATACATTCCTGCTTCACCCCCCATTGATCGATTCCCGCGATCGCGATACGAACGCGCTGTAATCCTCGGTTGATAGTCGCATGGCCTCCCAGAGCGAGACGCCCATCCGTCCCGCGATGTCCGCGCCGAAGGCGGCTAGAGATCCGCGATCCTCCGCCGCGGCTGACTCCATCTGGGACTCATCCATGGTGACGCGCCACGACGCCAACCGTTGCAGGACCACCATATGGATATCGGTCTGGATAGCGTCGTAAACCGCCTGCGACGCACGCCCTTCGACGAGGTCTGCGCAATCAGGCCTATCGGTGTTGACATACAGGCGTACCGCGGAGCTGATGCTCCAGTGAGGCTCAGCGTTAGGTGGCGATTCGACGCTCCAGAGTGAGTTCTTCCGTCCTGTCGCCGCGAACGATACCGCGGACGTGGGGAATCCTGACGCAGTGTCGTCAAGGGGAATGATCCTCGGTGAGCGCATGCGCCACAGTTTGGCACCGGCGTGGACCGCTGCGTCGGCACCGGCGCCTGTGCGGCCGGGGCCGATGACCCAGACGTCGATGGTGACCTCCGCGGCCAGGGAGTCACCATCAAGCTCCAGCTGTCCGGACGCCGACCCGCTGCCGTCGTCATGGCGACGTACATCGCACTCTTCGCGCCACATGGTGCGTGAAGACAAGCACGTCCCGACCAGGACGACGGTCACACGCTCGCTGTCGGGGATACTGGTGTCGGTCCAGAACTGAGGGCGGAAGCTGACCTGAACTCCGACGCGGAGAGGATTCCCCGGTGCCCAGTGCTCCGCCACCTCATCAACAGGGACATCAGGCTCCAGCACCGCGACTGATGCCTCGACGGCCGACGGCGAGGGAACGAGGAAGGGGCGAGACTCAATCACTGTCACGGGAAGCCTCCACCCTGATCTCGAGCCGAATGGCGCGTCGCGGAGGTGCGATGAAGTCCACCATCATCGTCTCCCCCGGGGCCACCCTCGCATGGCCGGCAGCCGTCGCTTCGGCGCCACTGTGCCAATTGAGTCCAAGGCGACGTACATCGACCGGCTCGCGCAGACCATCCTCGCCGGCCTCCGACGCGCTCAGCGAGATGTCGACGGTGGGTGATGGCCCCCATGCTGTGAATGTGAGCTGCTGAACCTGACGTCCGTCGGGGAGGGTCTCCACGAGTCTCAGCGACGTGATGTCGACGCCCCCGGATATCCTCGTGCGGCGCTCGCCGCCCTCGCGACGGCGCCCCGAGCTGTTGGCATCCGGCTGCTGATCTGTGGGCAGCATCTGCCCGAACCTCCGAGCCAGCGAGCCGACCCGCACGGTGTGCCGCTCGCTCGCTTCGGACGGGGTTTGCGGTGTCAACTGCTCTCGGAGCCAGGCAGTCACCTTCCGTCGGGTATGACCTGCCAGCTTCCCGCCGGGGGATGAGCCTTCGACCCACATATCGTGGGCGGGCGGCTCCGCCTCGGCGAACAGGCGGTCCTCCGCGTCCGCGGATTTGAACACGGCGAGCCAGTCAGAGCCGGCCTGTCCGCTCACGTCGATCCAGTTCTCGGTGGAGACCACGAGCTCTGGTATTCCGCGCATGAGCGCGATACGACCGGTCGGGGCGTCGACGCGCTGCGGATCGAGGTCATCCTTCTCGAGCGCATCCTCAAGCGAGGGCACGCGACGCACGAACGCAAGGTGCCCAATCGTTGTCGAGTATCTCGTGATCTCCTGAATTCTGACGGGGAGCCCCTGCGTGGTGGGTACGGCGGGAAGCTCCGCGCGTGTGCGCCGGATGGCGTTCAAGCCGGCCGCCCACAGATCGAATGTTCCGGCCGGTGAGTCAATCAACTGGGTGGGGCTTCCGCTCACCGTGAGCGAAAGCGTCATGGGCGCGGTCTGAGTCACAGGGTCCGGGACCATCTTGGGCCACAGATGGCGTCGGATTGCGCTTCGGGCTTCAGACCGGAAGAGCTCGCCAAGGCGCTCGATATCCCCGGCCTCGCGGCTGATCGGCGGTGAATCGACTTCACCTTCTGTGTTCGGGACCCGGGGGTCGAGGATCAGAATCGAGGTTCCGGTCTCTCCGTCTTCGAAGTGCCGGTCAAACAGATGCTCACCCAGTCGGCGGGCTTCGCTCCCGACGAGCGGGAGAATCAAGTCGCCCTCGACGCGGCCCCACCAGTGACGCCCGGTGTACTGATGCCCACCAGCCGAGTACGAGTTCTGGAACGATGACACGATGAATCGGTGTTCGAGGCCGCCCGCTTCGGCGCGGCAGCAAGTCCAGTACACGACGATGCCCGGCTCGCTGTATGCGTAGGCCGCCGTCTTTCCGAAGCCATAGGTCCCGCCGCCGTAGCCATCGTCGCGCGGAACACCGACCTTCAGAATGAGATCCTCGTAGTTGCGCGGGCCTCCAGCGCCGACCCGGAAGTCCACGGGGCCATCCAGGCCGGTTGTTCCGCGGTCGAATATCTCCAGGACATGAAGGTTCCTCGCTGAGTGCCTGACGGATGCGGACCCAGCGCGCGCAGCCCGGCTCAAGAGCATGTTGATGTCGGCTCGCAGTCGCCAGTTCAGAGGACGCAGGTGCAGCCCGAACTCGGGTTGCGCGCCGGGCAAGCGAGCATCCCAGCTGTTCTGAGCCATCTCACGGATCAGGATCTCAAGCGGACTGAGCGAGGTTCTCCCGAGCAGGCGGTCGCCGCCAGTCCCATCCATGTCGCCAGCGGTGAATCGCTTGGGGTGCCAGTCGAGCGGGGCGATCATCATGTTCGTGTCGGCGTTCATTATCACAGCGATGCCAGTACCCGATCCAGTTCCGCTTCGCTGAGACGCCCCGGGCAGGCATCCAGCAGCAACTCGTATCGCACCTTGTCGACGCCATCGAGGGCGTTGCCGACACGGGACGCTCGAATCCCGGGAAAGTTCGGCTCGATCGCATACAGACGCTCCTCAGCGATCGCAAGACGGTAGGTCTCGTCAAGCACAATCGGCGCCTCTTCGTGCGATCGTCCCAGGAGCCCATCGCGATCGACGCCAAGGCTGACGATCAATTCGACGAGATCAGCGACGGTCCGGCCGCCTTCGTTGAACTCCACGCGGAACGTCACCAGGTGCAGAGTCCCGTTCTGCGGAGGGTCGAGCTGGAAGGCGCCGTGAATCTCGACGCGGGGCGCATGAGCCGTGACATAGGTCTTGACCTCGACCGCATTCGTGAGCGCGAAATCGTGGTGATAGCCCTCTTTCGCTCGCCACGCCTTGATAGCCCGCCCGGGATCGGTCTTCGCAAGACGCTCGAGGATGATGAGCTCACCGAAAAGGCCGACGATCTGATTTCGACTCACTCGGCGTACCGCGCGATCGAGGACCCTGCGCCAGTCCTCGAGGACACTTCGAAACTCGGTGAGTGCACTGCGACTAGACTGATCGATTCGGTCGAGCATCTCCCCGGAGAGGGACATGAATGTGTCGAGAACTCGGTGGTCGACACAGGAGACGTCGAGGAGCCCGGCCGCCTCACCCGAGGGGTCGTCCCTCCATTCGACTGAAAGCGCGGAGCCGAGCGCGGGCATGAATCTCGCGTCGCCGGTCTTCTGGCGAATGAAGAGGTGAATCCTTCCCGCGGAGTCCTTTGCGAGCGAGACCTCATGCACGTCGTGGTCTCCGCCGACAGCCGCTACAGCGAAGGCCGTGGGGTTCGTCTTCGCCGCGGCGAGGTTCTCCATCGCGGCGGCGACCCTGACGTGACCCTCAGCCGGCATCTGGAACCTCCGTGTCCTCTTCATCGTCCAGCGGAACCTCGAACTCGTCGGCGTCGTCGAAGACGTCGACCGGCGCGTCCAGCTTCACCGCGTAGTAGGTGTGGTCGTCTGGGCGAGTCGAGGTCGGGTAGATCATTCCGACGCCGATCAGCTCCTCAGTGCCGCCCATCGGGACGCGGAAGTCGGACTTCGCGGAGGGTGCCGAATCTCGCGCGATCGCGTAGATCAGGAGAACACCCGTGGACGGTGCCACTGCACTGCGGAAGGGACGGACGGAGCGCTCCTTGTCGCGGTTGCCCTTGAGCGCCTCCAGCCCTTCCACCACCTCGTCGCTGACCGCACCGTGGGTCGCCAGAATATCGAGGTCGAGGAGCCAGTCGGCGCTCGACATCAGCGCACGTATGTTGACGATGTCCGCTCCCTCGCTGAAGCCCTCGATGTGGCTCGGACTTGGCTCCCAGTCGCCGAGCGGGGCTCGCTTCACTGCGCGGATCACGCGCTCGTCATCGACTCTGAACACGCGCGTGGCATTGCGAGGACCTCCCACGAGCACCACGTTCCACGTCGCATCGGGCCGATGCTCGAGCATCCACTTCTCGGCGGCGTCTCCCTGTACCCATGGTCCCTGGGCAGGGGAGGAGCATTCGCGCAGGAGGTGGACGACGCTCTCGCCGGACACGCCTGTGAATACGCGGGTACCGCCATCTTCCGGGTCGGCGTACTCCTGGACAGCGGTATCACTCAGAATCGCTGTGACGAGCCTGCGGACCGCTTGCTGCGCCCGCTGGGCTCCCTGCGGTGAACGGTCGAGGAGGGTCGTCTGATTGCGCGTTCCGCTCAGCCGGACATGCGCGACATCGGCCGCCCACATCTTGTCGCGTGAGGTGATGATGAGGCGCCCGGGATGACTGCGGACTCGGATCGCGAACTCGCTCGGTGTCCGGCGCTCCGCGGCGAGCTGGTCGATCTCCTTGCGAAGGTCATCCTCTACGCGAGCGAGGTGCGCGTAGTCGTCGATCAGTCCCGCGGGTGCCCACACGCGGGCGAGATCGGCGTAACCCGGGCGGAATCCGAACCACCGACCCATCTGGAGCAGCGTGTCATAGGCGTTGGAGTTTCGCAGGAAGTAGGAGACGACGAGCCCCTCGAGCGTCAGCCCTCGTGACAGAGTGCCGCCGCCGATGGCGATCACGAACTGCGGGCTGTCCTCTGGGTAGCGGAGGCGATCAGTCGACGCGCCGTTGTCGATCACGACCTTGAGCCGGGGCATGATCTCGGTTGCGACCCGCCACGTGTCTTCCCAGGGCGGCACAGCCGATGGGCTGCTCGAGGAGATCCGCCGGATCGCCTCGGCCTCACGCTCGAAGGTCTCCTGAAACGCGAGCTCTTCATCCGCGAGACGAAAGATGAGCCCCTGTCGATACGAGTCGACGACCTCTTTGAGCCGCTGATGCGCGAGCACTCGCGCCGACGTGTGCAACAGCATCGACGAGTGTGCCGACTTGCCGCTTCGCAGCTGTCTGATCGCAGTTGCCAGCACGAACCATCGGATCGCTTCGTCCAAGGACTCGGTGATGTATGGCTGGAAGCTCGCTACGTCCCTACCATCAGCTACGAGGGCCTTGGCGTCGTCGGAACCGACGACTCGCACGAAGTCTGAGGTGGCCGAGTCGTCGAAATCGGCGTTCTGCGCCAGATCGAAGAACGTGTCTGTGCCCATGTAGCCATCGGGGCGGGGTAGCGCGATCGCAAAGTCCTCCGGGTACAGGTCGTTCTGGTCGGACGGATCGATGAAGATGTTCGCGAAGGGCGTGGCAGTGTATGCGACGTAGGTGCCCGTCTTCGTCGCTTTCCAGATGTCGCGTATCCGGTCGTTGATGGCAGAGACCAGCTGCTTCTCGCCCTTTGTGTTCGGGGAGGCCTGGTCTGACTCATCATCGATGATGAGCACTCCACGGCGCGCGCGAATCTCTTCGCTGAAGTTGTTGAGGAACTTCGCGGCGTGCGCCAGGCGCGTCGGGTTCTTCTTGATGACCATCACGGCGACGGTTGACAGATTGTTGAAGACTCCCATTGGGACGTTCGGGCCGATGTCAGTCTCTGGCCCCGTCAGCGCATGCCACGTGATGCCGGTGCTCGATGCCGTATTGGCCTCGGCGACGAGGTTGAGGGCGAGGTCCCGCTCCAGGCGAGCTTGGGTCTGCTGCCGGAGGTTGGTATGCATGCCTGCAAGAACAATCACCATTCGGTAGCCGGCGTCGACGGCCTTCGCGATCAGCCCCGCATAGTTCGCGGTCTTGCCGGACTGCACGTATCCGACGACGAGGCCTTTGCGCTTGTCTCCGGGCTGAAAAGGATTCGCGCAGTTCGCGAGGATTCGCGTCGTTGACTCATCGATAGCGTCGACGGCTGGCTGCGGCAGGTTCAGCCCTGCCTTGTACATCGGCCATACGCCAGCACTCTCTTTGGGGCCGCCGTACCAGGAAGTGTCCTTCTCCGAGCCTCGCAGGATGCCGATCTTCGCCATCTTGGTGACAGACGCGCGCTGGGCGGCGACGTACTCGTCATAGACTCTGGAGAAGCCGGGGAACATCCTTGAGACGAGGTCCTTGGCGTCCTGCGTGGCCGCTGCAGCCGACTGCCCCCTCTGCATGGCTTGGGAGACCATGCCGTCGAATGCCGCGCGCCCGCGCTCGAAGTCTTCTCTGGAGAGTTCAGTCATCGGTTCCCAACCTCGCGCTCATGAGCGTTCTCTCATAAACCTTGGGAACATGCCTATCACGCTGTCGCGGCCGGATGTGGCAAGGGTGCTAGATCGGCCGACCGAGAGGATCAAGATTCGCCGGCACCCATTCGTACGGCAGCTTCAGAAAGGTATTGAACACGGCTTTGAAGATGTGCTGGGCGCCACGAGGCGGCACCGCCATGCCGACCTGCTTTCGGACGCTCTCCTTCGAGCCCTTGAAGACGTGCTCGTCCGGAAAAGTCTGGATTCGGGCTCGCTCACGGTTGGTCAGCGCTCGCGGCGGCTCCCAGTGGTAGCCGTGGGTACCCCCGCCACCCGAGCCTGTGATCGTGTAAGACGGTCGGTCAGGGTGAAGACGGCGATAGATCTGACTGAGCGTGGCGCCCTTCACGTTCAGCCTGAGATTCTCGGGCATCTCGGTCGCGTTGAAGGCGTTCTCCCCCGGCTTGATGTGCCGCAGTCGCTCCACGACTTTGGGTGACTGCCGTGTGAGCTCCTGATTCGCCGCGGTCCTCGGAATCGCAGGGTCCTCGAGCGCCGACCGAGCCGTCACCCAGCTTGAACGGTCCGGTGTTGTCGGAGCCGGGACTCGGAACGTCACGTTCATGTCCTTCCGGACGCCGACGATGATGATGCGGTGACGCCTCTGCGGAACGCCGTACTGCTCGAACTTGTACAGGTGCGGGGTGAGGACGTAGCCCTCGCCTGAGTCGCTCAGCTCGCGCAGGATCTTGGTGAAGTCCTCGCCGCCGTTGGAGCTGCGCAGTCCACTGACGTTCTCGGCGACAAACCACTGGGGCTTGTGAATCTCGAGCACCGCTGCGCCGTACTTGTAGAGGGGCCCGAACTCACCACGAAGGCCCTTCGACTCGCCGACGAGGCTGTAATCGTTGCAGGGGAAGCCAAAGGCGAAGCCGGTGGGCGCGCTGAGCGCCGCGATGTCCAGCTCACGCACGTCGCCGTGCAGGACCGAACTCCGTGTTGCGCCGGGCACGTTCGCGATGTATGTCTCGCAGGTGTCGCGGTCGTAGTCATTCGCCCACAGGTGGCGGAGATTCACACCGACCTCGCGAGCGGCCGCGTGCGCGCCGATCGCGATGCCCCCAGGGCCGGCGAAGAGCTCACCCATCGTGAACGTCATAGACACCCGTACTGCTCCCTGCTTCTGTGCCGTTCGGCGCGACCTTCCACGATACGTCCAACATCCGACGCTGCTGTCCGTGTGCAGCTTATCGCGACAGGGCCGCACCGCGACCTCGCAGCGCCGAACACCCCGCGCTTGACAATCACAGAAAGGCCCACGACCCCATCCCTCCGCTCCGCTGATTAGCATGGAGCCATGGATCCGGTCGTGTGGGCGACGGTGGCCGAGTTCTGGTGGGTCGGTCCGGCTGCGATCGGCACCGGAGCCGTCGGCTGGCTCGGCGTGCGACGCAAACGCCGCGAGCGGGCGCGGCGGGTTGCCTATGAGGCCGCCAAGCTCGATGCGCGCACAGCCAAGCAGGAGCTGACTGCCGCGCGCTCGGCCGCCAAGGTCGCCCGCGCCGAGCTGAGTCGTATCCAAGCGGAGCGCTCGGCATCCCGCGCCTCAGCCGCGGAGGTCGCCGCGGCCCGCCACCGTTCACAGGAGGCCCAGAACAATGTGCGAGCGGGCGCCGCTGAGCTTCGCGCCGCACGAGCTCGTGTCACTGCCACCCGGGCGGCGCTCCCGACCTCCACGACACCGGTCGAGCAGATGCCGCTCGCCAGGCTCATCGCCCAGCACGACGCCGTGACCGCTCGGTGGATGTCTTACGAGACAGATCTCGCCTGCGCGATCGCGTTCCCCGCGCTCAGCGACGGCACCCACCCCGCCACCGCCGCGTTCGTCACCGCGCAGACCGAAGCCATGTGTCTGCGGCCCCATCCGACCACATCGAGGGGAGGCGCCGTCAAAGCTCCTCGCGTCACCGCGGCCGAGTTCGCCGCCTACCGCGAGGCAGTCGAGAGAGTGGAGCGAGCATTCGACGCCGCCGAGGCCGATGCCTGGCGCCTCGCTCGCGCCGCCGGCACGGCCCCCTCCGACCGGGAGCCGCCGCGCCTGGCGGTTGCGGCATCCCCTCACTGGACCGTCGTCGCGCAGAACGTGATCGCGCGCTCTGCCGAGTCGCTTACTCGTGCCACCGAGGCCGCCGCCGCCGCGTTCGAGCAAGTCCGCACCGCCGCGGCCGGAGGGTTCCCGGCTCCGTCGCCCGAGTCGCGCCCGGCGCAGGCACCTCCCTTCCGCCGAGCATCGCACGCTGCCGGCGATCGCGGCAGCGCGCCGGCGGCGGACGCTCCCACCTACCCGGCTACGTCC
>JAEYVZ010000022.1 GCA_023431405.1 Actinomycetes bacterium | reverse complement strand
GGGGGGGGGGGGGGGGGGGGGGGGGGGGCGGGGCCACCCCACCCGCCGGGCGGTCAGCGGGCGACCGCGATCGAATCGACCGACACCGCGGTGAACAGCGGCTCGCCGTGGGCGATGGGGCCGGATGCCGACTCACCGATCTCCGGGTAGAGGTCGGGGTTGGTGACGATCACCGGGGTGGTGAGGTCGTAGCCGGCGGCTTCGATGGCTGCGGCGTCGAACTCGACGAGCAGGTCGCCCGCCTTCACCTGCTGGCCGGCGGCCACTCGAGGCGTGAAGTGCTGGCCGCCGAGCTTGACCGTGTCGATGCCGATGTGGATGAGCGCCTCGACACCGTCCGCGTGACGGAGGCCGTACGCGTGGCCGGTGGGGAAGGCGGCGACGACGGTGCCGTCGAACGGCGCGTAGACGGCACCCGAGCGGGGGACGATCGCGACGCCCCGGCCGAGCGAACCGTCGGCGAAGGCCGCGTCATCCACGTCGGTCAGCGGTACGACCGTGCCGTCGAGGGGTGCGAGCAGCGGCACGTCGTTCGCCGACGGCGCCGGCGCGGCCGCCGGGGCGGGCTCGGGCTCGGTGAAGCCGAAGGCGACGACCAGCACGAAGGGGATGACGATCGCGGCGCCGAGGCCGAGCGCCAGCATCAGCATGTTGCCGTTGCCGAGGAGCGCCGTCACGGCGAGTCCCGACGGCACGACGAAGGCCGTGGAGAACACCGACCCGAGCGAGATGATCATGCCGCCGATCGCGCCGCCGACGATCCCGAAGGCGAACGGTCGCTTGAGGGGCAGGTTGATGCCGTAGATCGCGGGTTCGGTGATGCCGGCGAGGAAGCCCGACAGCGTCGCCGGGGCGGCGAGCGACTTCAGGTTCTTGTCGCGGGCACGCACCCAGACGCCGGCGACGGCCGCCGCCTGGGCGAGCACCGCCGCGAAGACGGGGGCGATGAGCAGCATCTGGCCGGTGGTCTGGAACTCGAGCTGGAACAGCGGCACGAGACCCCAGTGGAGACCGAAGATCACGAACACCTGCCACAGGCCGCCGACGATCGCGCCGCCGAGCCACGGCACCGTGGCGAAGACCCAGCCGATGCCGTCGCCGAGGAGGCCCGCGAGGAAGTCGGAGACGGGGCCGATCACCACGAAGACGAGCGGCACACCGACGAGCACGACGATCATGGGCGTCACGAAGCGGCGCACGGCGGCGGGCAGCACGCGGTAGAGGAACCTCTCCGCGTGGCTCTGCAGCCACACGATGATGATGATCGGGATGACGCTTGACACGTAGCTGACCATCGTGAAGGGGATGCCGAGGAACGTCAGCCCTTCTGTGCCGACGACGCCGGTGATGGTCGGGTAGAGCATGGCGCCCGCGATGGCGAACGAGGTCCACTCCGACGCCTTGAAGTAGCGGGCGGCGGTGATGGCGAGCGCCATCGGCAGGAAGTTGATGAACGCGTCGGACAGGGCGTTGAGCACGAGGTAGGTGCTCGTCGTCGGGTCGATCCAGCCGAAGGTCACCGCCGCCGAGAGGAACGCCTTGAGCAGTCCCGTGCCGGCGAGGGCCCACAGCACGGGCGTGAAGATCGCCGCGATCATCTTGATGAAGCGGTTGAACAGGCTGCCCTTCGCCTCCTCGGGCTCAGCGGACTCACCCGTGCCGCCGATCTGGGAGATGCGGCCGATCGCGGCGTACACCTCGGGCACGTCGTTGCCGATCACGACCTGGTACTGGCCACCCGCCTGGGTCGTGGTGATGACCCCGGGGGTCGCGCGGAGGGCCGCGGCATCCGCCTTCGACTCGTCTTTCAGCACGAAGCGCAGTCGCGTCATGCAGTGGACGAGCGATTGCACGTTCTCTTCGCCGCCGACGCCCGCCAGAACGTCGGCCGCGGTCTTCGCGTAATCCACCATGGGATCCGCCTTCCTTTCGCCGCAGCGTCGCGGCCGGTCTCATCTTCGAGGCCGGATCGGGCCGTTTTCGGGCAACAAAAAAACCTGAACTCGTTCACCTCCACCGAACGGATTCGGTGTGGGTGTGAGTCCAGGTTTCGCCCGCGTGTGCGGTAACGATCCGGAGATCTCGGCAGGACGGGGATCCTGCGCGAGTCACCATAGCACGTCTCAGGCGGCAGGTGGCGAGTCGTCCGGCGCGGGCGCCACATGACTGCGCAGCCGCTCGACGTGCACGACCAGGTACAGCACCTCTTCGTCGGTGAGGGCGGAGCCGGTCGCCGCGAGCACGTAGCCCTTCACCTCTTCGGCGATCGCGTGCGACACCGGGTAGCTGTGCTTGGCGAACTCGTAGAACGATGTGTCGTTGCTGGCGAGCATCGTTCGGTTCACGAGCCGCTGCAGCAGGAACTGCACATGGAGGATGAAGCGCGCGTAGTCGGGGCTGTCGGGGGCGAGCGTGACGCCGATCTTCTGCTCGACCACGTCGACGACGTGCTGGAGGCGCCGCAGCAGCAGCGCCGCGGTGCCGTTCGGCTCGTCGCGGGTCGCGTTGAGCAGGTGCATCGTGAGGAAGACGGCCTCCTCGGGAGGCAGATCGCGGCCGAGGGATGCCGTCAGCGACGCGGCCATGCGTTCGGCGGCAGCGAACTCCTGCGGGTACAGCACCCGCAGCTGCGGCATGCTCGTCGTGGGGATGCGCAGGCCCTGGTCGAGTCGCTCCACCACGAAGTTCACGTGGTCGATCACGGCGATCGTCAGGTGGCGCCCGAGGTGGCGCCCGAGGATCCGCTCGGCCTCGTCGACCGCACGGGAGACGGCCTCGATGATCGGATAGGGCACGTCGACGAGAAGCCGGCGCTCGCGTTCTCCCTGTGCGCCGCCGTCGAGCACGAACGTCTTCTCGACCTTCGCCGGGTCGATCACATCGTCGGCCTTCAGGCCGAAGCCGAGTCCGCGGCCCATGAGCACCCGCTCGCGGCCGGTGTCGTCGATCGCGATGACGACGTTGTTGTTGAGCACCTTGTGCACGGGCACGGGGTGCGCGCGATCAGCAGCGGTGCTCATGGTGAGAAGTCTAGGAGGCCGATGCTCAGCAACGGTCGATACCCTTGTCTGCATGACCGAAACCACCCCTGAGGCCTCTGCCGCTGCGCGCGCCGGTGCGGTGCGCACGACCGGCACCCGCCAGGTGCGGCCCCGCACCGAGGGGTGGACGCAGCAGAAAGACGCGTCCGGTCGTCCGCTCCTGCAGTTCGCCGCCCCCAAGAGGGGCATGCCGCCCGTGCACCTCGCCGACCTGACCCCCGAGCAGCGCGTCGAGAAGGTGAAGGAGCTCGGGATGCCGGGCTTCCGCGCCACGCAGCTCGAGAAGCACTACTTCCAGCACTACACGTCCGACCCTGCCGCCATGACAGACCTTCCGGCATCCGGGCGTGAGGAGTTCGTGACGGGCATGCTGCCGCCGCTTCTCACCGAGGTGCGTCGCCTCGAGACCGACAAGGGCGACACGATCAAGTTCCTGTGGAAGCTCCACGACGGGGCGCTCGTGGAGTCGGTGCTCATGCGCTACCCCGGGCGCATCACCCTGTGCGTGTCGAGCCAGGCGGGCTGCGGCATGAACTGTCCCTTCTGCGCCACGGGGCAGGCGGGCCTCACCCGCAACATGTCGGCCGCGGAGATCATCGAGCAGATCGTCCGCGCCAACCGTCTCATCGCCGACGGCGGCTTCGGCCCCGCGCACCACGACGGCGAGCGGGTCACCAACATCGTCTTCATGGGCATGGGCGAGCCGCTGGCCAACTACAACCGTGTCATGCAGGCGGTGCGCACCATGGTCGATCCGAAGCACGGGCTCGGCATGAGCGCTCGCGGCATCACCGTCTCGACGGTCGGCCTCGTGCCGGCGATCAACAAGCTCGCCGCCGAAGACATCCCGGTCACTTTCGCGCTGTCGCTCCACGCTCCCGACGATGGTCTGCGCGACGAGATGATCCCCATCAACTCGCGCTGGAAGGTCGATGAGGCGCTGGATGCCGCGCGCAACTACTTCGAGAAGACCGGTCGCCGGGTGTCCATCGAGTACGCGCTCATCAAGGACATGAACGACCACGCGTGGCGTGCCGACCTGCTCGCCGACAAGCTCAACGCGCGCGGCCGTGGCTGGGTGCACGTCAACCCGATCCCGCTGAACCCGACGCCGGGCTCCGTCTGGACGGCGTCGGAGGTGCCGGTGCAGAACGAGTTCGTGCGCCGTCTCAACGACGCCGGCATCCCGACGACCCTCCGCGATACCCGCGGCAAGGAGATCGACGGGGCGTGCGGTCAGCTCGTCGCCACCGAGGAGGACATCGCCGCCGCGGCAGGGGCTCCGACCCCCGCCTGACGACCGGGCGCTATCCGGTGGCCAGGCCGAGCAGCGCCGGGACATCGGCGATCGAGGCCACGACGTGCGTCGCCCCCGCAGAGCGCAGCTCCGCGGCGCTCGCCGCACCCGTGAGCACGCCGATGCCGGTGATCCCGTGGGCGGCCGCGGCATCCATGTCGCCCGTCGTGTCACCGACGAGACCGACGGCAGCAGCGGGCAGTGCCAGCGCGCGCAGGCCCGCGGCGGCGACTCCCCGCCGGTCGGTCGCGCGGTCGCCGAAGCCCCGATCGGGGGAGTACGCCTCGTCTGCGAATCCGGCCGGCGCGGGAAGGTGGGCCGTGAGCTTGGCCCGGGCGACGCGGGCGGCGTTGCCGGTGGAGAGGCCGAGGCGCAGGCCGGACGCGGCCAGCACATCGAGCGCGTGGGCCGCCCCCGGAACGAGGCGTCCGGCCCCGTACGTGCGGTCGGCGAGCCCGCGCTCGAACCGGTCGGCGTACGCGTCCATGACGGCGGCCATGCCACCGGGGTCGAGCGGCCCCGGCATCAGCGCACGCACGACCTGCGCGTCGACGTACCCGGCCACATCGACACCGTCGATGACGGGCCGCTCCCCGCGCATGGCGTGCATCACCGGACGCCCGAGCCGTTCGGCGAGCACCGCGACGAGCGCGCTCAGATGGTCGCTGGATTCGACGAGCAGGGTGCCGTCGATGTCGATCAGCATCCCCTCCAGGCGCATCGCGCGTTCAGCCACGGCGCGCGACGATCGAATCGCTCGGCAGCTTCGCGTCTTCAGCGAACGTGTCGCGCACGTCTTCGTACTCGGCGATCGCCGCCCAGTAGGCCGCCTCGATGCGGGCGTCGGAGATGGCCTCGGCGGTGTCGGAGGAGTTCTCGAGCATCCGCTTGCGGCACACCTCCTGCAGCAGCTCGACGCGGTCGTTCACGTCGCTCACGCGGCCCAGGTCGCGCGCGGTCGCCTCCGAGACCATCATCACGGGCGCCCACAGGGCAGTCGCGTCCTGCAGACGACGACGCTGCGCCGCTGCGCATCGGAAGAGCATCTCGACGACGTGCGCATCGCCGAGGAGCGCGCGGAAGCTCTCGCGGTGGGTCTCGGGGGTGATGGAGCGCCAGGATCCGGTCTTCTCGGCGAAGACCGCCGAGAACCCGTGTCGGCGAAGGCGAGCCTGGGACTCGGCGCTGTCCTCCTCCCAGGTGCGCGGCACGCCGAGCGCTTCGAGGTCGGCGCCCGACAGCGGTGAGAGGAGATTGCGGCCGGCGTCGTTCACGACCTGCGCGAGGCTCCGGTACGCGATCGTCGAGACGCGCTCGAGCTGCGCGACCTCACGCCGGCGATCGCGTTCCCGCAGCCAGCGGTCGAGCAGCAGGCTGATCGCGATGAACGTGATGACCGTCGACACCGCCGCGGACGTCATCGGATGCTGCGAGTACCACTCGCGCCCCGGCGGGAGGAAGTCGGCGACGCTCAGCAGGAGCAGGAGCACGATGCCCACCCCGGCAGCCACGATCGCCCCGTGCCGACGCGACGCGGGCTCGGGCGGGGGCGACGAAGACATGTGACCGATCCTAGGGGGACGGGCGGACAGCTCCGTGGCGGGATTAGCCTGGACGGATGGTCAACTATCGCTATCTCGGCAACAGCGGGTTCAAGGTCTCGGAGATCACCTACGGCAACTGGGTGACGCACGCCTCGCAGGTGGAGAACGACGCCGCCATCGCCACCGTGCACAAGGCGCTCGACCTCGGGATCACCTCCTTCGACACCGCCGACGCCTACGCCAACACGGCTGCCGAAGTGGTGCTCGGTGACGCCCTCAAGGGCCTCGACCGCGCCGACTTCGAGGTCTTCACGAAGCTCTACTGGCCGATCGGGCGCAAGGGCCCCAATGACCAGGGCCTTTCGCGCAAGCACATCTTCGACGGCATCCACGGTTCGCTGCGACGCCTCGGCGTCGACTACGTCGACCTCTACCAGGCGCACCGCTACGACTACGAGACGCCGCTCGAGGAGACGATGCAGGCCTTCGCCGACATCGTGCGTCAGGGCAAGGCCCTCTACATCGGCGTCAGCGAATGGACGGCCGAGCAGCTGCGCGAGGGGCACGCCCTGGCGAAGGAGCTGGGTGTGCAGCTGGTCTCGAACCAGCCCCAGTACTCGGCCCTGTGGCGCGTCATCGAGGGCAAGGTCGTTCCCACCTCGGAAGAGCTCGGCATCTCGCAGATCGTCTGGTCGCCGATGGCGCAGGGCGTGCTGTCCGGCAAGTACCTGCCCGGTCAGCCGGTGCCCGAGGGCTCGCGGGCCACCGACGAGAAGAGCGGCGCGCAGTTCATCCAGGACTTCCTGCGCGACGAGGTGCTCGAGGCCGTGCAGCGGCTCAAGCCGATCGCCCAGCGGGCGGGTCTCACGATGCCGCAGCTGGCGATCGCGTGGGTGCTGCAGAACAAGAA
>JAEYVZ010000010.1 GCA_023431405.1 Actinomycetes bacterium | reverse complement strand
ATCCGGTGAGCCGATCACTCCGACTCGGAGGTCACCTCGTTCTGCTCGCCCTTGTCGCTGACCTTGGGGTCGCTGTCGGTGACGACGATGTTGCCACTGGCCGTGAAGACGACCTTCTCCACCTCGTCCACGACCACGCGGTTGATCGAGCCGTTGACCTTGAGGGTCTTCACGGCGCCCACCGTGATCTGGGAGTTCGAGGCGTTGATCTCAACGTTGTCGCAGTCGCCGTCGATCGTGACGTCGGTGCTGTCGTCGGTCACGACGGCCACGCCGTCGACACACTCGGCCTCAGCGGTGGGCACGTCGATTTGGGGTGCCTCCGAAGGCGCGGCCGTCGGCGAGGCGGCCGGAGCGGGAGTCGCGGCGGGGGCGGTGCAGCCCGTGAAGGCGAGCAGCGAGACCGCGGCGACCAGGGGCAGGGCGAGGAACTTCTTGTTCATGATTTCTCTCTTTCGTAAGCGAGGTGGGGTGGGGCAGGTCCTGCGTCGGGTGAGCAGGGGGTCGGGTGAGCAGGAGGTCGGGTGAGCAGGGGTTCTGATAGACGGGGATCGGATGGGCGCGGATCGCCTCCTGCGGAGAGCCGGACCGGATCGCTCAGGCGGCTGTCGCCATCCAGGAGCGGATCTCGGTCTGGAATCGGACCTCACCGAACCTCTCGGCGCGGTGGCGGGCAGCTGCAGGGTCCATCTCGACGGCAGCAGACACGGCGCGGCGGAGGTCGCGCGCTTCGAACGAGCGGAGAGCGACCCCCGTCTCCCCGTCGACGACCGACTCGGACGCTCCGCCGACCGCATTGACGATGACGGGTGTACCGACAGCCATCGCCTCGACCGGCATGATTCCGAAGTCCTCGACGGGTACGAAGACGTAGACCAGGGCTCGCTGCATCAGGGCGGCCATCAGGGCGTCGGAGGGCTGAACGACGAAGTGCACCTCAGCACCGGAGGCCTCGGCGCGCTTGCGGAGCTCAGCCTCCTCCGGCCCCGACCCGGCGATGACAGCGGCGACGCCGGCCGCCGCTGCCGCGTCAATCGCGACGTCGAGGCGCTTGTAGCTCACGAAGCGCGACGCTCCGAGCACGAACTCGTCGGGGAGCGCGTCGAAGATGCGGCGGTCGCCATCCGACAGCTCCGCCACCCAGTCGTCGACCCGCTGCAGGCGTGCGACGTCGATCGGAGGGTGGATGACCTCGGCATCGACCTTCCACGCGGCGCGGATGCGGTCGCGGACGAATGCGCTGTTGGCTGCGACGTTCACATGGCCTCCGGCGCGACGCGCGTCCCACGCGCGGAACAGCGGAGCGACCGCGCGCACGAGGGCGGACTGCCCGCGCTCGTCGAGCTCGGGTGTCCACAGGTAGCGCGCCGGGGTGTGCGCGTAGACGAAAGTGCGCTCGGGGTCGACGGAGGCCGTGCGCGCATGGTGGGCGAACAGGTGGGAGCTGACCAGCATCCAGTCGTACTCACGGTCGACAATGCCTCGCCAGACGAACGGCATCAGCGGGAGGGAGAGCGCCTTGCGCCCGCGCAGCGGGGTGCGTGCGAGGGGGCTCTCGGTCACCTTGCCCGCCGCGTAGCGGTCGGGGGCCGCATTCCACAGGCAGTAGACGTCGGCGTCGGGGTACATGTCGACGAACGAGTCGAGCACGCGCTCGGCTCCCCCGAATTCCTCGATCCATTCGTGCGCGATGAGTCCGGTCATGACGTTCTCCTTCAGTAGGCGCCGCGTGAGCGGACGACGGCGCCCACCGTGCGGGCGAGGATGAGGGCGTCGTTCAGCAGCGACCAGTTGTCGATGTAGGCGACGTCGAGTGCGACGCCTCGTTCCCAGCTGAGGTCGGAGCGCCCGCTCACCTGCCAGAGTCCGGTGATGCCGGGACGGGCAGCCAGGCGCCGACGAGTGGCGTCGTTGTATTCGGCGACTTCGCTGGGGAGGGCGGGGCGTGGGCCGACGAGGCTCATCTCTCCCGCGAGCACGTTCCACAGCTGAGGGAGCTCGTCGATCGAGTACTTCCGCAGCACGCGGCCGATGCGGGTCACCCGCGGGTCGTCGCGCATCTTGAAGAGCGGACCGTCTGCCTCGTTCTCCTCCTGGAGCTGCGCGACGAGCTGTTCGGCATCGCTGCGCATGGTGCGGAACTTCAAGATGGCGAAGGGCGCACCGTGCTGACCGACGCGGATCTGGCGGAACAGCACGGGTCCTCCGTCTTCGGCCCGGATGAGCAGCGCGACGACGATCAGCAGCGGGGCGAGCACGACGAGTCCTGCGAGCGCCCCGCCGCGGTCGACGATCTGCTTCGCCGCACGTCGCACGGCGCCGGCGCCGCGGGGACGCACCTCGACGAGTGCGTGTCCGTCGATCTCCCAGAGGGCGAGGCGGCGCGGGTCGGTGCCTGCGATCACCGTGTCGACCAGGAGGCTGAGGCCACGCGTCTCGAGCTCCCAGCGCAGGTCGCGGATCTGCGCTGGCGTGAAGCCCGAGACGGGGGTGAGCACGACGCTGCGCACCTGCGCCGCGACGGCCGCGGCGCACACCTGGGCGGGCGTCATGGGGAGCTCGTGCACCGAGGTCACGTTGAGGCCTGCGGCCGGAGTGGCCGCCAGATGCTGGGCGAGCCCGGCGGCGCCGGAACCGACGACCATGACGTTGACGAGATGGTCGCCGTGGTCGCGGCGGCGCACCAGCCACGCGCGCCAGAGCACGCGCCCGGTGAGGACGAGCGTGAGGGCCACGGCCCAGTGGAGGGCGAGATCGTCGGGCAATGGCGCGTTCAACAGCGTGAGGCTGAGCGCCGTTGCACCCGCCGATGCCATGGCGGCGGCGATCACGCGGAGGAACTCTTCGGCACCTCTGCCGAGGCACCGGACCTCACGCGTGCGGAACGCGGCGAGCGCCGACATCCAGCCCGTCGTCACGACCGCGAGGACGAGGAGCGCGTGACCTCCCGTGAGCGAGGCGTCGGTCCTGCTGACGAGCAGGAACGCGACCGCGATGCCGGTGAGGTCGGTGACGATCAGACGCCGGCCGACCGTGGCGGCGGAGCGGCGCCGCTGCGCGAGAGGGAACCCGGATGTCTTCATCCGCTCTTCCTGGTGCACGTCGCTCATCTCCCCTGTCGCCTTTCGCGTCGTCGATCGTTTCGAACTGAAATATTACCATATCGAAACGTGCATACTGTCACGCTCAGCATTTCAGTATGCTACCGTCATGATGGGGACATGTTCGGGGACATGTAAGACACAACGACCACAGACGCATCGCAGGAGGGAAAGGACGCATGCGCATCGACCACAGCGCCCCGCACAGCAATGGAGGAGCGCACTTCCGACGGCTCCTGCGCCAGGACGTCTACGAGGCCCTGCTCGACGAGTTCCTCGTGGGTCGGTTCGTGCCGGGCGAACGCATCCGCGATGAGGAGATCGCTTCTCGCCTGGGGGTGTCTCGCACACCGATCCGCGAAGCGCTGACGCGGTTGAGCGCAGCGGGACTGGTCGACACGTCGCCGAATCGCTTCACACGGGTGTCGGAACTCGTCACGCCCGAGACCGCGGAGGCGGTCGATGTTCTCGAGGCGCTCTACGTGCTCGCGCTTCCGCGCATCCTCGCGGCGGCAAGCGAGTCCGACATGCTCGAGCTCGAGTTGATCGCGCGCCGCATCGAGCTCACCCCCGACCCCGACCCCTACGACGCGCTCGAAGCGCTCCGCTTCTTCGGCGCAGACCAGCTCGGCTCCTCGGTGCTGAGCACGACGATCCGCGCGATCCAGCCGCGCGTGCTGCGCGTGCTCCGACAGCGCCCGCACGTGCTCGCTGACGCCGGGGGCATCGCGCGCGTGTCACAGCTCATCGAAGCGCTCCACCAGCGCGATCTCGGGAGCGCCGAGCGCACCGCCCGCACACTGCTGCGCTCCATCCGCGCGTCGATCGCCCGCATGGAGGAGCAGGAGCACGTCGGCGAAGGCCCCGCGCCCGACGCCTCGCGCACCTGACGCCCGCGCGATCTTCTCCGCAGCGGTTGCCGCCGTCAGGCGAGCCTCGTCAGAGACCCGCCGCCTCTCAGCCGCGTGCCGCCGCGAGGAGCCCGAGGCTCACGGCGCGCGCGACGGGCACGGTGCGAAGCGCCTCGCGCACGCGCAACGTGCTGAGGGTGACGGCACCTCGACTCCAGCGGATCGTCGCCGTGCTGGTGGCCGCGCCCCGCAGCCACCCCGAGAAGATCCCGGAGTGCACGAGCGCCGGGCGCAGGGGGCCGGGGATGCCGCTGATCACGAGAGGTCCGAGCAGGTCTTCGAACGCGATGCCGAGCACGGCGTCGCCGGGGACGCACGAGAACGGCCCACGGCGATCGAGCCATTCGGTGCGTGGCACCCAGTCGCCGTCGCCGGCCCGAGACGTCAGGCGCGCCGAGGGCAGGAAGTCGAAGGCGGTGCCGAGGGCGCCGTCCTCCTCCGCGAGCAGCAGCACACGTCCCCCTGCGCTCGCATGCTGGCGGGCTTCGTCTGTGAAGCGGCGCACCACGAACAGGTCTGCGTCGTCGGACTGCGCGATGCCGAGATCGTCGAGCCAGGCCGCCACCGCCTCGTCGCCGGCGCGCACCGGCGCCATTCCGGCATCCTGGCGCTCGACGACGATCACATCGGCGGCGTCGCGGGCGAGCAGCGTGTCGCCGGACCACAGCTCCGCCTGCACGAGATGCGTGGCGTGCACGCCGGGCAGCGCGAAGCGGAGGGCGCACTCCTCGCGACCGGAACCGACCGCGCTCTCGTGCACCGCGTCGCCGTCGACGACGATCCGCAGCGTCGCGCCGGACGGGAGGCCCTGCGGCGACGGGAGCGTCGTCACGACGACGTCGAGCTCTTCGCCCGCGAACACGCTGTAGGCGGCGGGACGCAGCGCGATCGCGTGCTCGCCGTTGCAGAGGGCGTACTCGGCCGTTCCGGCCTTGGCGGTGCGGTTCATGTCGAAGAGGCCGTTCGCCTCCCACTGCACGTCGCTGAGCTGCGTGAGCACGTAGCCGCTGATCTCGTCGTGGAGACGGATGCCGATGGTCTGGTAGCGGTTCGCCACCAGCTGGGCGTGGTGCAGCTGTTTCACGAGCTCACCCCAGGAGCCGAAGACATCGTGGAGTCCGAGGTTTCGGAACCGGCGCATCAGGCCGGTCCCCTCGGCGGCGCCGAACGCCCAGTCCGCGCCGAGGGCGTACCACCAGGGCTCGGCACCGTCGGGTCCGTGCTGGTCGAGCGCGTACGGAAGGCCCCAGTTGCCGAACTCGCTCAGCACGAGCGGCTCGGCTCCGGTGCGCACGGCGTCGCCGTACGGCGAGAACGTCCAGTCGGGTCGTGACGCGAAGTCGGCGATCTTGGCATCCCACACCCGGCGCGTCTCGGGGATGCCGCGATAGACGTGGTAGTCGTCGATGTGGGTGCGCAGATGGAAGTTGGGCTCGCACGCCGAGTTGTCGACGACGAGCGAACCTGCCGCGTGGCGCTCGATGTCGTCGAAGGTCTCGTGGAGCCACGCGCGCTGGTCGGGATCGGTGAGGTCGATGCCCCACGACTCGTTCATCACGGTCCACACGACGATGCTCGGGTGATGCCCGTCGCGGTCGATCAGCGACCGCAGGAGCTGATGCCCGTTCTGAGCCGCCTCCCGCGTCCACGTCATCCAGCTCGGCAGCTCGGTCCAGACGAGGAGACCGAGGCGGTCGGCGATCTCGTAGTAGCGCGGGTCGGGCCGCTTGATGTGCACCCGCAGCATGTTGAATCCGAGCGCCTTGGTCTGCCGGAGCAGGTCTTCCCACGCGTCCAGGTCGTGAGGCACCGAGGTACCACCGGGGTGGTAGTCCTGGTCGAGCACGGCGCGCAGATAGACCTCGCGCCCGTTGAGGGAGAAGCGGCCGTCTTCGGCGGTGAAGGTGCGGAAACCGGTCTCGCGGCGCAGCGTGTCGACGACGACATCCCCGGCGAAGAGCGCGACCTCCACGGTGTAGAGCTCGGGCGCGTCGAGGTCCCACAGCACCGGGCTGTCGATCGCCACCGCACCGGTCACGACGCCTCCCGCGACGTCGAGCGCGGCGGATGCCACGGGTTCGCCGCCGCGCAGCACGCGCACGGCGGCGCGGTCGGCGTGGGCGACACCGGTTTGTCCGGTGACGGTGATCGTCGCGGTGGCGGCATCCGCGCGCACCGTGAGCTCCTGCAGGTGGACGCGGTGGCGGCGCTCCAGAGCGACCGACTGCCAGATGCCCGCCGTCGTGCCGTACCACGACTGCTTGCCGACGGGGTGCTCCAGGAAGCCCGGCTCGTCCGCCGACCCGTAGCGCGGCGGGTACGAGACCTCCACCTCCAGCGTGTTCTCGCCCACCGTGACGGCGTCGGTCACGTCGAGCGCGAAGGGCTCCCACGCGCCGGCGTGGGTGCCCACGTGCACACCGTTGACGCGCACGACAGCCGTGTGGTTGACGGCGTCGAAGCAGAGGAAGAGCCGGTCGGCCGCGCCGTCGGCATCCGTGTCGGTCACGCTGAACCGACGCACGTAGAGCGCCGCGTCGTGCGAGTCGCCGTAGCCGTCGACCTGGGCGGTCCAGGCGCCGGGCACCTCGACGCTCGTCTCGGAGCCGTCGGGCAGACGCAGCTGCCAGGTGCCGTCGAGGCGGAGGGAGGAGCGGGAGGCGGTCGACATGGGGCCTTCTTCCGGGGAGTGTGCGAGGGCGCCGCCGGACACGGATGCCGCGGTCGGCGCTCGGGCGGATGGCCGAGGGGCGGAGGACATGGCCCCCGCCCCTCGGGTTCCGCGGGTGTTACTTGAGTTCCTGCGTGACGCGCGCCTGCGCCTCGCTCAGGGCGGCGTCGATCGCCTTGCCGCTGAACCACACCTGGTCGAGCTGCTCGTGGATGAGCGACTTGACCGCGGTCCAGTTCTCGATCTGCGGGACGAAGCTGATGCCCTCGAGAGCGGTCTGCGTGTAGTTCTCACGCTCGGGCGCGTCGAGGTAGTCGCCGGAGTTGATGATCGACACGCGCGGTGCGATGTGGCCGGTGGCCTTCGACCAGGCACCCGTGTTGTCGTACAAGAACTGGGCGAACTCGAGTGCGGCACGGTACTTCACCGGGTCGTCGCTCTTCTGCTTGGGGAGCACCCACATGTGCGACGAGGCCCAGGCGGCCTGCTCGTCGAACAGCGTCGGGAGGTCGGTCACGGTGTAGCCGAAGTCGGTCGTGGCGGCGTACTCGTTGATCGCCCACACTCCGTTGAGGAGGATGGCCGACTCCTGGTTCTTCCACTCGTCGATCGAGCCGGCGTAGTCGGCGCTCGTGTTCATGTAGCCGTTGTCGAGCAGCTGCTGGATGACCTCCATCGCCGCGCGGGCCTCGTCGGTGTCGACGGTGGCCTCACCGTCGGCGACGACGTCGCTGCCCTGCTGACGGACGAGCGAGTAGAAGAAGCGCCATGCCATGTCGTCGTTGGCGAAGCCCGACGAGAACAGCGCGACGCCGGCCTTCTCCTTGACGGTGGCGCCCATCTCGAGGAGCTCGTCGAGGTTCGTCGGCAGCACGGGGCGGCCGTCTTCACCGATCAGACCGGCCTTGTCGAGCAGGTCGGTGTTGACGTGCATCACGAGCGCGTGCGCGTCGAACGGCACCGCGTAGGTGGAGCCGTCCCACTGCACCGACGACTGCGCCTGGGCGGTCGCGTCGCTCATGTCGATGTCGTAGTCGGCCGGGTCGAAGGCGACCAGCTGACCGCGGGTGGCGTAGTCCGACATCGAGTAGTCGTGGAGGTTCGCGATGTCGGCGGGCTCGCCACCGGCGATGGAGGCGTTGAACGCGTCGTAGTACGAGTTCCAGTCGGTGCCGCCGAGGCGCTCGACGGTGATGCCGTACTCGTTCTCGGCGTTGAACTTGTTGGTGAGGATCTGGATGGCCTCGCACTCGGTCGTGGCCTCGGCGGGGTCGGTCTTGCCCTGCGTCGTCTCCTCGCAGTCGCCGAACATCCGGGACATCGTGATCTCGGTGCCCTGCAGCTCGTCGGCGGTGACAGCGGCGATCTTCGCGTTGAGGTCGGTGTCGCCTTCAGCGGGGGTTCCGGTCGAACCGGTGCCGGTGCCGCACGCGGTCAGCAGCATCGCCGCTGCGGCCAGCGATGCTGCCGCTGTGACAGTCCTTGTGTATCGCATGTGTTTCCTCTCTGGTGTGGACGTTGTTGTCCATGGCCGCACGGGCGCGGCCGCGGCCGTCATGGCCGGGTCTGGGGAGCGCTATTTGCTTCCGGAGGTCATCGAGATGCCCCGGATGAGGTGACGCTGGAAGAAGATGAAGACGAGGAGCAGGGGCAGCGATCCGATGAGGCCGCGCGCCATGAGGCTGCCCAGCTCGGTCGCTTGGGCGAAGTTGCCCTGGAGCGAGGCGAGCCCGGTGGTGATGGTGAACATCTCCGATTTGGTCGCCGACACGAGCGGCCACAGGTAGTCGTTCCAGGTCTGCACGAACGTGAAGATGCCGAGTGCGATCATCGACGGGCGCGCGAGCGGCAACATCACCGAGAAGAAGGTGCGCCAGGGGCCGGCGCCGTCGATGCGGGCCGCCTCCTCCACCTCGTGCGGCACCTGCGAGAAGAACTGGGTCATGAGGAAGACGCCGAGGGGCGCCGCGATGCGGGGCAGCACGAGGGCGGCGTACGTGTTGTGCATCGACACGTCGGCGACCATCGTGAACAGCGGGATGAACATCGCCTCTTTGGGGATCATCAGCCCCGCCAGCACCGTCGCGTAGACGACGGCCTTGCCGCGGAAGGTGAACCGGGCGAACGCGTAGCCGGCCATCGCGCACAGGAGCACCGTGAGCACCGTGGTCGCGACGCTGACGATCGCACTGTTGATGAACCAGCGGCTCGTGAGACCCACACTGAACACGCCGAGCAGGTTGTCGAGCGTGAACCCCTGGGGGATGAGGGTCTGGGTCTCCTTCGTGAGCGCCTGGTTGTCGCTCAGCGACAGCGACAGCATCCACAGCATCGGGATGAGCCACACCACGGCCGCGATGACCATCGCGACGTGGTACCAGGCGGTGGCGGCGGCCCGTCCGCGGAAGACCGCGGGTGCGTTCTCGCGCAGGGAGGGGCGCGCGGTCGCGGTGATCGTCTGCGCGCTCACTTGGTGTTCTCCTTGCCGATCGTGCGCATCTGGATGACGGAGATGACGAGCATCACCAGGAACAGGAACAGCGACATCGCGGAGCCGTAGCCAAGCTCGAAGTCGCGGAAGCCGGCCTGGTAGATCTCCTGGATCAGCACCGTCGTCGACGTTCCCGGGCCGCCGCCGGTCATGATGTTCACCTGTCCGAAGACCTGGAACGAGGCGATCACCTGCATCACCATCACGAGCAGCAGCACGTGACGGATGCCGGGAAGGGTGATGTTGACGAACTTGCGCCAGGGTCCCGCGCCGTCGAGGGAAGCCGCTTCGTAGAGGGCGGGGTCGACGTCCTGCAGGCCCGCGGAGAAGAGCACGAGGTTGAAGCCGACCGTCCACCAGACCGTCGTCACGATGATGGCGGTCATCGCCGTGCGGGGGTCGGACAGCCACGGGATCGGGTCGATGCCGAGCGGCTGGAGGAGCGCAGCGAGGAGGCCCTGGTTCGGTGACAGGAAGTAGGTCCACACGAGCGTGACCACCGACACCGGGAGGATGTAGGGCAGGAAGAACACCATCTGGTAGATGCGCGCCCCGCGGCGGTTGCCCTGGAGGGCGAGGGCCATGATGAGCCCGAGCCCGGCGATGAGGGGCGTGGAGACGGCGGTGAACACGAGCGTGTTCTGGAACGCGACCCAGAAGTCGGGGTCGTACCAGAAGCCGCCCTCGGCGGGGTGGAATCCGAGCGCGACGACGATCAGCAGGATGCCCCCGACGAGCAGGCCCGTCCCGATGGTGAGCCGGCGGCGCAGCAGGGGTCGGATCAGCAGCACGAGGGCGAGGGCGAGCAGCAGCACGCGCGGGAGCCACTGGTGGGTCATCGACCACGTGATGTCGTAGCCCCACAGCATCCGCTCGTAGTTGGCGAGGCCGAGGAAGTCTCGAGTGGCGCCGAGGAGGTCCCAGTCGTGGAAGCTCATCCACACGGCCTGGATGACGGGGTAGATGACGAAGAGCAGGTAGAGCGCGAGGAACGGGGCTGTGAAGGCGATGCCGTACTTCAGGCCGGTGCCGCTGCGGCGGGCGGCGGCGGAGCGGGCGTGGCGTTCACGCGTGAGGTGTTCGCGCGTTGAGGGGCTCGCCATCTGTTCTCCTTCGTTTGCCACGTTGCAAATGTGCGCACTGTCATTTTTGCCACGTTGCATATCCGATGTCAAACTCGTCTGCGAAGATGGGGAGCCGACCGAGACGGAAGGGACCGCATGGGAGCGAGCCTCAACGACGTCGCCAAGCTGGCTGGGGTATCCCCACGCACGGTGTCGAACGTCGTGAACGACTTCGTGCACGTGCGGGAATCCACCCGCACGCGCGTGCTTGCCGCGATCGAAGAGCTGGGCTACCGCCCGAACATCTCCGCGCGACGGCTGCGTCAGGGGCGCACCCGCATCCTCGGCTTCGCCGTTCCGGAGCTCTCTCAACCCTACTTCGCCGAATTGAGCGAAGCGGTCGAGTTCGCCGCGCAGGAGCGCGGCTACACCGTCATCGCCACCCAGACCGGCGGCGTGCGCGAGAACGAGCTCCGGGTGCTCCGCGACCTCGGCTCCCACATCGTCGACGGGCTGATCTTCTCGCCGATGACGATGGAGAAGAGCGACCTCTACCGCCACCCGCCGAGCGTCCCCACCGTGCTCATCGGCGAGCAGATCTCCAGCTCCCGCTACACGAGCGTGGCCATCGATAACGTGGCGGCGACCGCCGACATCACCCGCCATCTTGCCGAACGCGGCCACCGCCGCATCGCCGCGCTCGGCGCCTACCACTCCGACCGCTACCGCAGCTCTCGGCTGCGTCTCACGGGCTACCGGCAGGCGCTCGACGAGGCGGGAATCGAACTCGACCCCGATCTCGTGCTGTACACCGACCGGTTCGGACGCCGCGCCGGCCTCGACCGCGTCGCCGAGGCGTGGCGCGACGGCATCCGCTTCGATGCGCTCGTCTGCTTCACCGATCTCCTGGCCTTCGGCGCGATCCGCGCCCTCGCCGACGTCGGCGTGCGCGTGCCCGACGACGTCGCGCTCGCCTCCATCGACGACGTGCAGGAGGCCGAGTACTCCGTGCCGTCACTGACCACCATCGCCCCCGACAAGCAGGCGATCGCCGCCGACGCCGTCGACGCCGTGCTCGCCCTCCTCGACGACGAGAGCCGCGAGCCCACCGACATCGACATCAGCTACCGGCTCGTGGTGCGCGAGAGCTCCGGACGATGAGCGGGTCGCCGGGCATTCCGTGTCAGCGCGGCGCGGGCTCCACGGCATCCGTGATGCGCGCGATGATGCGCACCGCGAAGACGGCTGCGCCGATCGTCGCGACATGACCCACGAGGAACGCCGCCAGGGTCGCACTCAAGACCTCGGCCGTGTCGGCCACGAGGATGAGCCTCTCGCCCAGAGACGACGCCACCGACGCCAGCAGCCACAGTCCCCACCACCAGCCGAGCGACGCAAGACCGATCTGTGCACGCGTCGTCTGCGCGAGATCCTTGATGTTCTGGAAGGGGAACCACAGAGTGATCACGGGGATGACCCACGAACCGACGTGCCAGCCCGGTGAGCGGCGCAGCGGCGCGTGCACGACGACTGTCGAGGCGATGCGGTACTGCCACACGAGTCAGCAGACGCCTGCGGCGATGGTGACCGCCGATGCCGGGAGCGACACGACCACCGAGATCGTGTCGTAGGTCTCGAGCGCCTCGATCTCCACCCACCCGAGGAGGTAACGATCGAGCGCATACAAGCCGTACACCTCCACCGCGATCCCCAGCCCTGCGAACGCAGCGCATGCCACGATCAGTCGGCGGACGGCTGTCGCCAGACCACGCGCCGAGCGCGTCGCGGCCGGAGCCGGGGCGGGATATCGAGGCGGCGGCCCGGCCTGCTCGGTGGGGACGGTGGACCCGGCGGGGACGGGCACGGGCGGAAGAAGGGGCGGCAGAGAGTCGCTCATGTGATCCTCATCGATCGGGCAGGCGCCGGCCTATCGATGCGACCGCCCGGCGGACTCATCAAACCACGGCATCGTCGCCGTGGCGAGCAAAGCTGGAGAATTGCGCTCCCGGCACGCCCCGTGAACGCCGAAAGCCCCGGCGAACCGGGGCTTTCTCTGGCGGAGACGGAGGGATTTGAACCCTCGGTCCCCGTGAGGGGACTCCACCTTAGCAGGGTGGTGCACTAGGCCTGACTATGCGACGTCTCCAGGCGTTCCGCCGCAGAACGGCACGAACGCACCCGGCAATCATAACGGACCCCGGGCCGCCCGCCGAACCGAACCGTGTCCGGTCGGTCAGCGCTGGGCCTGCGTGCAGGTGACGTCGGCCGCGGTCTGACCGGCGATGTCGTTCGGGAGCTCGACGGCGGTCTCGGTGGGCTTCGGCGTCTTGGTCGGCGAAGGCGTCTTCGAGGGGTCGGCCGAAGGCGACCCGGATGCCGTGGGCGACGGCGACGCCGTGGGCTGCTCGGCCTCGCCGACGATCTCGACCCCGTAGCCCTGGCTGGCGCTGCCGGTGAGCTTCAGCGGCTTGTTCTCCGACAGGGCTTCGAACAGGACGTCGGCTGCCTGGGTGACGGGGAGCACCCGTCCGCCGCCCGGCGCGTACTGCGTCGGGTACTGCACGAACACGATGTCCTTGTAGGGCACGCTCTTGACCGCCATCGCGATCTGCACCATCCGCTGCGGGTTGGTGAGCGACTCGCTCAGCACGAGCTGACCGTTCTGCACCTGCGAGACGGCCGTGGTGGCGATGTTGAAGAGTACGCTCGGGTTCGCGAGCACCCCGTCGGACTGCAGCTTGCGCACGAGCGAGCTCATGAACTGCTGCTGGTTCGAGATGCGGCCGAGGTCGGAGCCGTCGCCGATGCCGTGGCGGATGCGCAGGAACTGCAGCGCCTCTGCCCCCACGAGGGTGTGCTCGCCCGCCTTCAGGTTGAGGCCGGTGTGCTTGTCCTTGATGTCGGCCGCCACGCAGACGTCGACGCCGCCGATGGCATCCGACATGTTGATCACGCCCGTCCAGCGGATCGACGCCGCGTACTGGATGTCGATGCCGGTGAGCGCCTCGACAGTCAGCACGGAGCACGGGAGCCCCCCGTACATGTACGACGAGTTGATCATCTGCGCGCTCATCGCCGAGTAGGTTCCGCCGCCTTCGGCGGGGCACTCGGGGATCGGCACGACCATGTCGCGCGGGAAGGAGACGACCGTCACGCGGCGGGGGTTGTCGCTGATGTGCACCAGCATCGTGACGTCGTTGCGCTCGCCTCCGGCGTCGTGCTTGCACCGCGGGAAGAGCTTGGTGTCCTGGCCCTCGCACGAGTCGGTGCCGACGACGAGCATGTTCACGCCGCCCTCGATCTCGCCGAGCGCGGGAGGCAGGGCATCGTCGTCGCCGATGGACACGCTGTTGTCCTGCAGAGCGCGCGCGGCATCCCATACGTAGAACGCGCCGACGGCGCCCACACTGACCGCGACGACCGCCACGATCGCGCCGAGGATCGTGAGGATCTGGCGCAGGGGCGAAGGCGACAACAGGATGCCGTGACGCGCGACCGGCTGACGGTGACGCGCTGACGCGGCGACGGGGGGCGTCTCGCTCACGGGCATCCCTTTCTGAGTGCGGAGGGTGTGGGATTCGAACCCACGGGACATTGCTGCCCACCGGTTTTCAAGACCGGGTCCTTCGGCCGCTCGGACAACCCTCCCAGCCTCTGCACCCGGCAGACGGCTGACGAGCGTCGAGTCTAGTAGCCGTGAAGCCCCTATTTTTGCGAGTCCGCCTGTATGCGCGCTGATAGCCCGGGTCGCACGTCGATTCCCGGGGAGGTGAGCATGCGGTCGATCAGAGGCGTCGGAGGATGTCAGCGACGCCGCCCGCATGGACGGATGCCGTGATCTCGGACGCCTCGCGCCGCACCTCGTCGGGGCCCTGCGCCATGGCGATGGCGCGCCCGCCGTGCTCGCGCGCCCACCGGAACATCCCGACGTCGTTGCGGCCGTCGCCCATCACCAGCACGTTCTCGGGAGCGACGTCGAGGAGGAGCCGGACCCGTTCGAGGGCGGTGGACTTGTCGACGCCCTGAGGGGCGATGTCGAGCCACGCCGACCACCCGACCGCGTACGAGACCTTGTTGAGGCCGATGCGGGCGACAAGGTCGACGAAGTCTTCGTCGGTGTCGTCGGGCGAGACCACCACGACACGGCACACGGGCTGAGCGGAGAGCGCCTCGAACGGCACGCGTGTGGCCGCGACGAGGTTCCAGTCCTCCATCTCCTCCGTGTAGAGGCGGCGGCCGTCGGCGAGCTCCACCATGTACTTCGCGTCGGGCAGATGCTCGCGCAGCAGGCGGAGCACCTCGGCGGCATCGAAGGTCTCGACGTGGAAGCGTTCGTACTGACTCTCCTCGGCGAGATCGCCGCCGAGCCGCTTCATGATGACCGCACCGTTGGAGCAGACGACGTACTCGGGCGCCAGGCGCAGCACGCGCAGGATGCCGCGCGTCCCCTCCCACGACCGCCCTGTCGCGAGCATGACCTCGTGGCCGGCACGGTGGGCGTGTTCGACGGCGTCGACGACCCCCGGGCTCAGCGTCTCGTCTTCCAGCAGCACGGTCCCGTCGACGTCGAGCGCGATGAGCAGCCGCGGGGTCGTGAGATCGGGGTTCTCGGCATCCTCCGCGATCCCCTCGACGAGCTTGGCGGCCTTCTTCGGCCGCACCACCTTCACCGAGCCGGTGGGCGGGAGCTTCTGGGAGTGCGCCTCCCCCGCGGCCGTCACGCGATGGGCTCCGCCACCTCGAGGCCCCCGAGGTAGGGACGCAGCACCTCCGGGATGACGACCGAGCCGTCGGCGCGCTGGTGCGTCTCGAGCAGGGCGACGATCCACCGCGTGGTGGCCAGCGTGCCGTTGAGCGTGGCGACCGGCGTGGTCTTCCCCGCCCCCGCGCCTTCGACGTCGGGGCGGTAGCGGATGTCGAGACGGCGCGCCTGGAACGTCGTGCAGTTCGACGTCGAGGTGAGCTCACGGTAGGCGCCCTGCGTGGGCACCCACGCCTCGACGTCGTACTTGCGCGCGGCGGAGGAGCCGAGGTCGCCCGCGGCGACGTCGATCACGCGGTAGCTGAGACCCAGGTCTTGCAGCATCCGCTCCTGCATGTCGACGAGGCGGAGGTGCTCGGCCTCGGCGTCTTCGGGCGTCGTGTAGACGAACATCTCGAGCTTGTTGAACTGGTGCATGCGGATGATGCCGCGCGTGTCTTTGCCGTGCGACCCCGCTTCCCGGCGGTAGCAGGTCGACCAGCCCGCGTAGCGCTTCGGGCCGCGGGAGAAATCGAGGATCTCGTCCATGTGGTAGCCCGCCAGCGGCACTTCGCTCGTGCCGACGAGGTACAGGTCGTCGCCGTCGAGGTGGTACACCTCATCGGCGTGCTGGCCGAGGAAGCCGGTGCCGCGCATGACCTCGGGCCGCACGAGCGTCGGCGGGATCATCGGCACGAATCCGGCGGCGAGCGCACGCTCCAGACCGAGGTTCATCAGGGCGAGCTCCAGCCGGGCTCCGATGCCGGTGAGGAACGTGAAGCGCGCTCCGGAGACCTTCGCGCCGCGCTCCATGTCGATCGCGCCGAGCAGCTCCCCGAGCGCGAGGTGGTCACGCGGCTCGAAGTCGAACACGGGCGGCTCGCCGTGCGTGCGGAGGGTGACGAAGTCGTCTTCGCCACCGGCCGGCACCCCCTCGATCACGATGTTCTCGATGCGGGCGAGGGCTTCGGCGGCGGCGGCCTCCGCCGCCGTGACGGCCTGCTGCGCCTCCTTCACGCGGTCGCTGAGCGACTTCGCCTCTGCCACGAGCGCGGGCTTCTCGTCTTTGGGCGCCTGCGCGACCTTCGAGCCGTGCGCGTTCTGCGCCGCACGCAGCTCCTCGAAGGCGGTGATCGCGGCGCGTCGCGCCCGGTCGGCCTCGATCGCGGCATCCACCGTCTCGGGCGACTCCCCGCGCGCCTCCTGCGAGCGCTTGACGATGTCCGGGTTGTCGCGGAGCAGAGCGAGATCGATCATCCGTCAATCCTACTGACGGCGCCCCACGGCGACAGTGCGGTGGTTGCGGGCCGCGGATTTCGGGCAGCAGGTCGAGCATGTGGATAACTGCCTTCGAACCCACGCTTTTAAGCCTATGGTTGCGTGAACGGTCGTCGTGTGATGCCCGCGAGAAAGGAAGTCGAATGCGCAGCTCAGCGATCCGCGGAGCCGCCGCCATCGCGGTGGCCGTCGCGCTCGGGTGCGGCTCAAGCCCTTCCGTGGCGTCAGCGGATCACGGCCCACCGCCCCCGACCGACCGAAGCTCCGCAGCTGCTCCTCGACCGGTCGTCGCGATCAAGGGCTGCAGCACGTCACCCTGGCGCTACGCCTCGACATCGAGGGGGGAGCGTCGGCTCTCCCAGTTCGGTCCCACGCAGGCCAATCGCAATCGCACCGGCAAGACGGCGAGCGTCACCCTCACATCGCAGGTCGGCGGAACCGTGACCGCGACGTTCTCAGGGGCGACCAATGTGAAGGGGTCGGTGAAGCTCGCTGAGATCTCTGGTCAGTTCGGCATCTCCGCCCAACTCAGCGCCACGGCCTCGGTCGGCAACTCGATCACGTTCAGCGTGCCCTCGGGGAAGACCGGCTACGGCAAATACGGCGTATGGAGTCTGCCCGTGAGGGGAAAGGAGTCACGGATCATCGCACCGACCTGTACCGTGCAGACGCGCGCGACCATGACGACTGCACCGTTCCGCGTCGGCTGGGATGTGAGCGTCCGGTGAGGGGTCATAGCGCGGCCGCGGCGACAGTCTGCCTGGGTCTCGCCCTCGCCCTTGCTACGACCGGCTGCTCAGCCGTCATCGGAGACCTCGCCGCCACACCGAGGGCGAGCACCTCCACACCGGCTCCGATGCCCTCCTCGACCCCGACGCATCCCCTGCCGCCGACCGAACTGGTCGCGACGAGCGACGCGGGTGAGAGACTGCTCACCCGCATCTCCTCGGCCCGCGGAGCCGAGATCGCCGAGCTCCCGCCTCGCTCCTCCGATCACCTGGCGGTGTACATCCGCTGCGTCGGCGACGGGTTCGTCACGATCGAAATCAGCGGAGTGATCAGCTTCACTCAGCCGTGCGACTCCCTCGAGGGACCGGGCACACGCAACACCATCGACTTCGCAAGTGCCCGGCGCCCTCTCACCGTCATTGGCGCGATGACGGGGACGGCCATCTGGGCGGTCGCCGTGACCGAGATCCCCCCGCGGTGACGGCACCACCGCCATGGTCGCCGCACGACGCCGTCCCGCGCACCCCGTGTCAACCCCCGCCCGCGCTCGGCCGTTATGCACGGCAGCGGCAATACTCTGTACGCATGGCGACCGATCCCGGCACGAACCGCGGCCCCGCGAACGACGACGCATCCGATGCACCCGACCCCGAGACGGCCGCCGCACCCGACGAGGTGATCCGCGAGCCCGACGACGTCGCGCCCGACACCGCCGACGGTGAGACCGGTGAAGCCCGCCGCGTCGACGAGGAGGGCCGCACCGAGCCGTTCTCCGACGACTCAGGCAGGCCCAGCCCGAAAGCGGCCCTCGTGTACAACCCGACGAAGGTCGACGGCGACGCGCTCCGCGAGCAGGTGGCATCCCTCGCCGCCGCCGCCGGCTGGTCGGAGCCGCTGTTCTACGAGACGACCGTCGACGACCTGGGCGACGACGTGACCCGCCAGGCGCTCGAAGAAGGGGTCGACGTGGTGCTCGTGGCGGGAGGCGACGGCACGGTGCGGGCCGTGAGCGAAGCGATGACCGGCTCCGACGTGCCGCTCGCGATCGTGCCCAGCGGCACCGGCAACCTCCTCGCCCGCAACCTCCGGCTCCCCCTCGACGACGCCGAAGCAGTCATCGCCGCAGCATTCGACGGCGACGTACACGCGATCGACGTCGGTATCGCCACCTTCGCCCGGCCGGGCGGCGAGAGCGAGAAGCGCGCCTTCGTCGTCATGGGAGGAATGGGGCTCGACGCCGCGATGATCGCGAACACGAGCGGCACCCTCAAGAAGAAGGTCGGCTGGGTCGCTTACGTCGACGGCGCCGCCCGCTCACTCATGAGCGCCAAACCGTTCCCCGTCATGTACCAGGTGCCCGGTCACAAGGTGCACCGCTCGAACGTGCAGAGCGTCGTGTTCGCCAACTGCGGTTCGCTCCCCGCAGGTCTCGAGCTCATCCCGGAGGCGTCGGTCACCGACGGTCAACTCGACATCGCCATCTTCCAGCCGAAGAACCCCTTCGGATGGCTGCTGGTGTGGCGCCGCGTCGCCTGGGACAACAGCGTCCTTCGCCGCTTCCGCGCCGGACGTCGGATGCTGTCGCTGCGCACCCGCGACAACGCGGTGCGGTTCACCCGCGGCACCGGCATCGACCTCGCCGCGCAGGCGGCACAGCCCGTGCAGCTCGACGGAGACGAATTCGGCGAAGCGACCCACGTGACCGTTCGCATCGAAGCCGGCGGCCTCAAGATCTCAGTGCCGCGCGGGCATCTCGAGACGATGGACATCTGAGGCGAGATGACCTCCCTCGTCTGGCTGCGTGACGACCTGCGGATCGCCGACAACCCGGCCCTCCGTGCCGCCGTCGACCGCGACGAACCCATCGTCGTGCTGTTCGTGCTCGACGAGCAGTCGCCCGGCATCCGGCCGCTCGGAGGCGCCGCGCGCTGGTGGCTGCACCACAGCCTCGCCGCCCTGGGCGAACGCCTCGCCGACAAGGGCGCGCACCTCGTCCTGCGGCGCGGAGCGGCATCCGACGTCGTTCCGCGCGTGGCCGCCGACACCGGCGCCGACGCGGTCTTCTGGAACCGGAGGTACGGCGGAGCAGAACGCGAGATCGACACCGCGCTCAAGCAGCGACTGCGAGAAGACGGATGCGAGGTCGAGTCGTTCGCCGCGTCCCTCCTCTTCGAACCCTGGACCGTCAAGACCGGCGGAGGCACCCCCTACGCGGTGTTCACGCCGTTCTGGAACGCCTGCCGGTCGCTTCCCGCCCCGCGCGCGCCCATCGCCGAACCGCGCCGGATCGACGGCGTCGACGCGCACAGCGACAACCTGCACGACTGGAGCCTGCTGCCGACACACCCCGACTGGGCGGGTGGGCTGCGCGAAGCCTGGGAGCCCGGCGAGCAGGCCGCACGCCGCCGGCTCCGCGCGTTCATCGCCGACGACCTCGGCGGTTACGACCGTGCCCGCGATGAGCCCGCCGCCGGCGCGACTTCGCGCCTGTCGCCCCGACTGAGGTGGGGAGAGCTGAGCCCTCACGAGGTGTGGCACGCCGTCATCGACGCCGCCGGATCGGGCGCACACGCGGCATCCGCCCACCGCTTCCTGTCCGAGCTCGGCTGGCGGGAGTTCGCGTGGCACACGCTCTTCCACTTCCCCGACCTCGCCACCCGCAACTGGCGGAGCGCCTTCGATGCCTTCCCCTGGCCCCCGCTCGACCCCGCCCACCTCGACGCGTGGCAGCACGGCGAGACGGGCGTACCGCTCGTCGATGCGGGGATGCGGGAACTGTGGACGACGGGCTACATGCACAATCGCGTCCGCATGGTCACGGCGTCGTACCTCGTGAAGAACCTCGCGATCGACTGGCGACGGGGCGAGGAGTGGTTCTGGGACACCCTCGTCGACGCCGACGGCGCGAGCAACGCCTTCAACTGGCAGTGGGTCGCCGGCTCGGGAGCAGACGCCGCCCCCTACTTCCGCATCTTCAATCCGGAGAGACAGGCGGCCAAGTTCGACCCACAGGGCCTCTACATCGCGCAGTGGGCGCCCGACAGCGCCGACCGCGATCCGATCGTCGACTTCGCCGCCACCCGCCGGAACGCGCTCGACGCGTACGAACACGTCAAACGCGCCCGCTGACGGGGCCCATGGCCGCCGTCCGGATGGCGCAACTCCTGCGACCTGTCGAACCCGCACACTGACACGCCGCGAAGCGGCCGTGGTGCGGCACATTCTGCAGGAGTTGTGCCGCCGCGGCGGAATGCCCGCACCCGACGCGCGGTTGGGGTAGCCGATGACCTCTTCTGACACCGTCGCCCTCTCCGTGCTCGACCTCGTGCCCGTGCGCACCGCGCAGACCAGCGCGCACGCCATCGCCGCCTCGCTCGACCTCGTCCAACACGCCGACGCGCTCGGCTACCGCCGCTACTGGTTCGCCGAGCACCACAACATGCCCGCCGTCGCCTCCACGACCCCGCCCGTGCTGGCCGCAGCCGCCGCTGCCCGCACCACGCGCATCCGCGTGGGAAGCGGCGGAGTCATGCTGCCCAACCACGCGCCTCTCGTCGTCGCGGAGCAGTTCGCGGCCCTCGAGGCGATCGCCCCGGGGCGCGTCGACCTGGGGCTCGGCCGAGCGCCCGGCAGCGACCCGGTCATCACCCAGCTGCTGCGCATGACCGGCACGACGAGCGACGTCGACCGCTTCCCCGAGCACGTGCGCGACATCCTGGGTCTCGTCTCCCGCGAGGGCGCGAGCGTGCGTCTCGTGAGCCGCCCCGGCGCGGCGTCAGGTGAGCCGTATGCGGTGCACGCGACCCCCGCCGCGACCGGCGCGCCCGAGGTGTGGCTGCTCGGATCGAGCGACTACTCCGCGTCACTGGCCGCCGCCTTCGGCCTGCCCTACGTGTTCGCGAACCACTTCTCCGGCGAAGGGCTGGAGCGCGCGCTCGACCTCTACCGCTCCCAGTTCCGCGAGAGCGAGTTCCTGCAGGCGCCGCGCACCTTCCTCACCGCGAACGCCGTCGCCGCCGAGTCTGCCGAAGAAGCGGACGAGCGGATGCTCCCGCAGGCACGCATGATGGCACGGCTGCGCAGCGGACGTCCCCTCGTCGCGCTCGAGACGGTCGAAGAGGCAGCGGATGCCGAAGCCCGCGACGGGCTGGCCGCACCGATCCTCGAGGGTCTGCGTCGTCGCTGGTTCGTCGGGACAGGTCCCGAGGTGCGCGACCGCCTCATCGCGTTCGCCGGGCAGCACGGGGTCGACGAGGTGATGATCTCCCCGGTGGCCGGCTCGTACCAGGCGGAGCCGCACGAGACCGCGCCGGGACGCGTGCAGACGCTCCGGCTGCTCGCCGCCTGAGCGCGCACGGCTGCGCCGTCTCAGGCCGCGGCGTGAAGCCCGAGCGTCAGACCGCGTCTGCCCGCACGACGATCGCTTCGCCCGCGGCGAGCGCCGGCATCGCCAGGCCCGTCTCGGCGAGCACGGATCCGGGAAGCGTCGTGCCCTCGCCGATCCACACCGGCGGTGCGTCCTGGATGCTGCGCGGCGCCGCCCCCAGGTCGATGGTCCGCACCCGGTAGCGCCGGTCGGGGTCGAGTCCCACGATGCGGAGGGGCGCCGGCAGGGCCGCCGCAGTGCGATCGGTCACGGCATACGAGAACACGCCCGACCCGGCATCGGCCGCGATGACACCGTGCGCGGTGACGGCGGGGTCGTCGGTGTCGAGATGCATGACACGACCCGAGTGCAGCAGCGGGCGCAGCGACCGGTAGGCGGCGGTCCACACCGTGAGCGCGGCACGGTCGGCGGCGGGGAGGCGGGTGAGATCGCTCTCGATGCCGGCGTGCCCGAACAGGGCCGTGGCGAGCCGGAACGAGAGGCGCGAGGTGCGTCCTGTCGTGTGGGCGCGCTCATCGCCGACATGGGAGCCGAGGTATTCCGGCGGAACGAGGATGCCGGTCCACCGCTGCACCGCCTGGCGCACGAGCGGATCGTTCGCGTCGCTCGGCCAGATGCGGTCGACCCGTCGCAGGATGCCGAGGTCGACACGACCGCCGCCGGAGGCGCACGACTCGATCTCGACGTGCGGGTGGGCGGCGCGGAGCCGGTCGAGGAGCGCGTAGACGGCGAGCGTCTGGCGGCGGGTGTCGGCGACGAGCAGGTCGCGGTTGTGGTCCCACTTCAGGTACGAGATCGCGTGGCCCGCGAGGAGGGCGTCGAGCCTCTCGAAGAGGTGCGCGCTCACGTCGGGGTGCGCGAGGTCCAGCACGTGCTGATGCCGCCAGGTCACGGCATCCGGGTCGGTCAGGAGCCAATCCGGGTGCTGTCGTGCGAGATCGGAGTCGAGGCTCACCATCTCGGGCTCCACCCACAGGCCGAACTGCATGCCGGCGGACGTCACCCGATCGATGAGCGGCGCGAGCCCGTCGGGCCAGCGGTGCCGATCGACCTCCCAGTCGCCGAGCGCGCGCCGGTCGTCGCTGCGACCCCGGAACCACCCGTCGTCGAGCACGAACCGTTCGACGCCGACGGCAGCGGCGGCCGCCACGAGGGGCTCGAGCCGTTCGAGCGACTGGTCGAAATAGACCGCCTCCCACGTGTTGAGCGTGAGCGGGCGCGGGGTGCGGATCGTCGACCACGAGCGCACCCAGGGGTGCACGCGGTCGGAGACCCCGTCGAGGCCGGCATCGGACCACACGGCGACGACGGATGCCGCCTCGAACACCTCACCGGGCGCAAGGGAGGTGGGTTCGATCCGTTCGCCGGCGCCGAGCACGGCGGGCCCGAGATCGGTGCGCTCGAACCAATGGCGCACATCGCCGCTCCAGGCCACGTGCGCGGCCCACACCTCGCCTGCGCCGAAGTCGAACCCGCGAGTGCCGACGGCCATGAGGAAGGGCGCATCGTGCCCGCCTCGGCCATGGCGCGTCTCCCGCAGCCAGGTCCCCTGACCGGGCGCCAGTCGCTGCGGAACGCGCTCCCCCGCCCAGCGGCCCGTGAAGTCGAGAAGCTCCCGCGCGCGGTCAGGCACCGGAAGCGCCACGCCGCAGGCGATGACGGTGAGCGGGGTCGCCGTGTCGTTGCGCACCCGCGGCGTCACGACCAGCACGCCCTGGGGCGTGAGCTCCCAACGGATCGAGACGGCCGCCCCGCCGAGCTTCACCTCAGACACGAGCACGCCACCGGCATCCTGACGCCCGTCGTCTTCGCGCACGGTGCCCACGTGCCGCGCGGGCGCCGTCGCCTCGGCGACCGTCACCGCGGGCTGCCCCGACCATCCGTCGAAGATCGTCGGGACGGCGGTCAGCCGCAGGGGCCCGTCGATCGAGCTCGGCGGGACCGCCGACACCTGGGCATCGACGAGGGCGGTGAGGTCTGAGTCGGACAGCACCCCGAGGTCGCGCCCCCAATGGGCGACCCTCGGCGCGCTGGTGCCGCGGGAGTCGAGCACGAGGCTGACTCCCGCGGCACGCAGGTGATGGATCATTCGTCCCTTATTCGGCGACCGGGATGGACTGCGACTTCAGCGTCGAGATCGTCGACTTCTGGGCGGCGGCAAGCGCGTCGAGGAGCGTTCCTTGACCCGTCACCGCCTTCTGGAAGCCGTCGGAGACATCAGCGTACGTCTGCGTCATGGTCGGACCCCACACGAAGTCGGGGTTGACCTGCTCGGCCGCGTCGGCGAAGACGTCGTAGATCTTCTGTCCGCCGTAGAACTCGACGCCCTCCTGCAGCGACGGAAGCGACAGGCCCTCCGTGGTGGCGGGGTAGATGTTCGCCGAGGTGTTCAGCGCCGTCAGCGCCTCCTCCGAGGTGTTGAGCCACAGTGCGAACTTGGTCGCCTCGTACAGGTGGTCGGTGCCCTTGAACACGGCGATCGACGAGCCGCCCCAGTTGCCGGCGCTCGCGCCGCCCTGCTCCCACTGCGGCATCGGGGCGACCGCCCACTTGCCCGAGGTGTCGGGAGCACCCGACGCGATGGAGTTGGCACCCCAGACGGCCGAAGGCCAGCTCCACACCTTGCCCGAGTTGTAGGCGTTGTTCCACTCTTCGGTCCATGCCGGGTAGGTGCCCAGCAGGTCGTCGTCGAGCAGACCCTGCCAGTAGTCGGCGACCTTCGTCGACTCGTCGCCGGTCATGTCGACCGTCCACTTCTCGCCGTCGTTGGTGAACCAGTCACCGTTGGCCTGCCACACGAAGCCGGCGAACTGGTTGATGTCGGCGGTCGAGAAGTTGGTGATGTAGCCGCCCGCGTCGCGCACCTTCTTGGCGGCGTCCGCGTACTCCTCCCACGTGGTGGGCACGGGGATGCCGTTCTCCTCGAACAGGTCGGCGCGGTAGAACAGGGCCATGGGGCCGGAGTCCTGCGGGATGCCGTAGACGCCGTCGCTGCCGAGGGTCACCTGCCCCCAGGTCCACGGAATAAAGTCGGACTCCGCGGCCACGACGTCTTCGCACACCGACAGGTCTTCGAGGCCGTCCTGCACGCGGAAGCTCGACAGCGCGTCGTACTCGATCTGGCCGAGGTCGGGGGCGTTGCCGGCCTTCAGCTGGCTGAAGAAGCTCTGGTAGGTGCCGGAGTTGCCGTTGGGGCCGGTCTGCACGTTGACGGTGATGTCGGGGTTCTGCTCGTTCCAGGTGGCCACGACATCCTCGATGCCGGGGATCCACGAGGTGAACTCGAGCGTCACCTTGCCGTCGCTGGGGGCGCAGGCGGCCGGGTCGGCGTTGGAGCCCGTGCTGCCGTTGTCTGCGCTGGTGCAGCCCGACAGGATCAGGGCGCTGAGCAGCGCGACGCCGGTGACGGCCGCTCTCTTGGAGTACTGCATGGTACTTCCTCTCTCTTGGTGGTGCGGGTTCTCTTGGTGAGGGGACGAATGGGATCGGGGGACGATGGCTGCGGGAACGGGGGTCAGCGCGAGGTCACTTGACCGATCCGGTGCCGAGCCCGCCGCGCCAGAAGCGCTGGAGCAGCAGGAAGGCGACGATGAGCGGCACGATCGACAGGAACGAGCCGGTCAGCACGTACAGGCGCAGCTCGGGGATCTGGTTGAGCTGGGTGTTCCAGGCGTAGAGACCGTAGGTGATGGGGAACAGCTCCTGGCTGCGCAGCATGATGAGCGGCAGGAAGAAGTTGTTCCAGATCGACACGAACTGGAACAGGAACACCGTGATCAGCGCGGGCACCATGAGGCGCACCGACACCGTGAAGAAGGTCCGCACCTCTCCGGCGCCGTCGATGCGTCCCGCCTCGATGAGCTCGTCGGGAACGGATGCCGCAGCGTAGATGCGGCTGAGGTACACGCCGAACGGGCTGACGATGCTCGGCAGGAGCACCGCCCAGAACGTGTTCGTCAGGTTCACCTGGCTGAACAGGAGGAACAGCGGCAGCGCGAGGGCGGTGGCGGGCACGAGCACCCCGCCGAGCACCGTGTTGAAGAACGCCGCGCGGCCGGGGAACGGGTACTTCGCGAGCGCGTAGCCGCACATGCCGGCGAAGATCGTGGCCAGCAGCGCGCCGATCCCCGCGTAGCCGATGCTGTTGAGCAGCCACCGCAGGTAGATGCCGTCGTTGTACGTCAGCAGATCGCCGATGTTCTCGAACAGCCGGAAGTCGGCGAACCACAGCGCGTTCGTCGTGAGGAGGTCTCCGCCGTCCTTCGTGGAGGCGATGAACAGCCACCAGATCGGGATGAGGAAGTACAGCGTGAACACGCCCATCACGAGAAGGGCCGCGCCGCGGGAGAGGATGCTCTCGCGCGGGCCGCGTGCCGCCGTGTCGTCGGCGGTGACACCACGGGTGCGGGTCAGGAGACTCATTGCTCGGCCTTCCGCTGGGTGACCTTCAGGAACACGAACGACAGCACGAACGTCGCGAGGGCGAGCACGACCGACATGGCCGCTGCCAGCGACGGGTTCGGGATCGAGTTGGTCGCGTAGATCGTCATGTTGGGGGTGAACGTCGACGACACCGCGGAGCTGAACGACCGGAACACCTGGGGCTCGGCGAGCAGCTGCAGGGTGCCGATGATGGAGAAGACCGCGGTGAGCACGATCGCCGGGGCGACCATGGGGATCTTGATCGACCACGCGATGCGCACCTGGCCGGCACCGTCGAGACGGGCCGCCTCGTACACCTCGGTGGGGATCGCCAGCAGCGCCGAGTAGATGATGAGCATGTTGTAGCCGACGAACACCCACGTGACGACGTTGGCGATCGACCACAGCACCATGCTGGGCGAGAGGAAGTCGACCGCACGGGTGACGTCGGTGAACGGCGACAGGTTGGGCGAATACAGGAAGCCCCACATGATGGCCGCGATGACACCCGGCACCGCGTACGGCGCGAAGAAGGCCAGACGGAAGAAGCGCTTCCCCTTGAGCACCGGCGAGTCGAGCAGGAGCGCGAACAGGAGGGCGAGGCCCAGCATGATCGGAACCTGCACGACGCCGAAGAGGAGCACGCGCCCCACCGACTCCCAGAACGGGGCGTTCTGGAAGACCTGCACGTACTGCGAGAGCCCGCCGAACACGGTGCGCGGCTCGCCGTAGAGACCGTCGCGCTCGACGACCATCAGCGACTGCCAGACGGCGTAGCCGATCGGGATCAGATAGAACAACAGGTACAGGACGCTGAACGGCCCCACGAAAACGGCGATGGCGCCCTTGTGCGGGGTGCGTCGGCGCCGCCGCCCGTCGGGACGCGAGGCGCTGCGGGCATCGGCCCTGGCCTCGCGACCGGCGGTGACCACGGCACGGGTCTCGCTCATGAGGTCGCCTCCTCTCTGATGATGCGCACCGCGCCGGCCGGCACGGCGGCGGTGCCCCCGACGGAGGCACCGGTGATGAGCTCGCGTCCCGATGCCTCCACGTGCACGTCCGCGTCTCCATGGTTCACGACGAACAGGTAGGAGGCGTCGGCGGATCGGCGCCGGACGGTCTCCACCGCTCCCTCGCCGTTCGCGTCGCGGTGCACCACCGCGGCCGGTGCGACGTCGGCGGCGGCGGCGAGGCGACGGATGATGCGGCGGTACTCGTCCGCCTCCGGGAGGGTGGCGAGGTACCAGGCCGTCCCCTCACCCCACGCATTGCGCGTGAGGGCCGGGTGCCCGGCCGCGGGGCCGTCGACGAACGACGCCTCCACCACCGCCGTGGTCGCCCGCCCGCGCTCCGACCAGAGCGCGGCCGCGGCCCCGTCGCTGAGGCGCAGCGCCTCGCCGGGGGCGATCGGGGCGAACTCCTCCACCTTCACGCCGAGCGCCTCGCGGAAGGGCCCCGTGTAGCCGCCCGTGTACACCCGGTCGTGCTCATCGACCGTGCCGCTGAAGAAGGTGACGAGGGCGGTGCCGCCGGCGGCGATCCAGTCGGTGAGCACCGCGGCATCCTGCTCGCGCACGAGATGGAGGCCGGGCACCACGACGAGCCGGTAGCCCGACAGGTCGGCGCCGGGGGCGACGACATCGACGGTGAGACCTTCGGCGTAGAGGGCGCCGTACGCGGCGTGAACCTGATCGAGGTAGCCGACGGCCTGGCTCGGCCGGCTCTCGTTCTGCGTCGCCCACCACGACTCCCACGAGAAGACGAGGGCGACCTCGGCCTCGACGCGCGTGCCGGCGATCTCGCCGACCCGTTCCAGGATGCCGCCGAGGCTCACGACCTCGCGCCAGATGGCGGAATCGGTTCCCGCGTGCGGCAGCATCGCCGAGTGGAACTTCTCACTGCCCTGCACGGAGGCGCGCCACTGGAAGAAGCAGACGGCGTCGGCCCCGCGCGCGACGTGCGTGAGCGAGTTGCGGATCGTCTCGCCGTTTCCCTTGGGCTTGTTGAGCGGCTGCCAGTTCACCGCACCCGTGGAGTGCTCCATGAGCAGCCACGGGCTGCCGCCGCCGAGTCCGCGTGAGAGGTCGGCGGCGAAGGCGAGCTCGGCCGTCGGGTCGCCCAGGCGGTGATCGAGGTAGTGGTCGTTGGCGATCACGTCCATGTCGCCCGCCCACGACCAGTAGTCGAGGTTCTCGATGTGCGCGGTGACCATGAAGTTGGTGGTGATGGGCGCGTCGCTCAGGCGGCGGATGACCTCCGCCTCCGCCCGGTAGAGACCCAGGAGAGCATCGGAGCTGAACCGGTGGAAGTCGAGCATCTGTCCGGGGTTGCGGCTCGACAGCGTCGCCATCGGGGGCAGGATCTCGTCCCACTCACGGTAGGTCTGGCTCCAGAACGTCGTCCCCCAGGCCCGGTTGAGAGCGTCGATCGAGCCGTGACGCTCGCGGAGCCACGAGCGGAAGGCGGCGGCGCTCTGGTCGCAGTAGCAGAGGGCGTTGTGGCATCCGAGCTCGTTCGAGACGTGCCACAGCGCGACGGCGGGGTGGTCGCCGTAGCGCGTGGCGACCGCCTCGACGAGTCGGAGCGCGGCGTCCCGGAACACCGGCGAGCTCGGGCAGAACGCCTGGCGACCTCCCGGGTAGCGGCGGGTGCCGTCATCGACGACCGGCAGCATCTCCGGGTGCGCGCGGGTGAGCCAGGCGGGCGGCGACGCCGTGCCGGTTCCGAGGTTCACGCGGATGCCGGCGGCGTGCAGCCGGTCGATGATGTCGTCGAGTCCGGAGAAATCGAACTCTCCCTGACGGGGCTCGATGATCGCCCAGCCGAAGATGTTCACCGCGACGAGATCGACGCCCGCCTGCGTCATGAGGGCGATGTCCTCGTCCCACACCGCCGAGTCCCACTGCTCGGGGTTGTAGTCGCAGCCGAAGGCGATGCCGTCGTGGACGAAGGGGCGGGCGGTCATGGTCTCCTCAGATCTGTGAACGTGCACAGATCTGAGCGGCCAACCTCGACGCTGAAGTTCTGTGAACGTGAACACATTAAGGACACGACACCCCCATTGTCAACAGTCCCGTCGAGCCTGTGCACGCGCACATAGCATGAGACATATGGAGAAGCCCGCTCGCCCCAAGCGCGCGACCGTCAAAGACGTCGCCCTCGAAGCAGGTGTCTCCCGAGGCACCGTGAGCCGGGTGCTCAACGGTCAGCCCTACGTGTCCGACGACGCCCGCGCCGCCATCGAGGCCGCCATCGCGAAGGTCGGATTCGTGCCCAACCGTGCGGCGCGCTCCCTCGTCGTCCACAGCTCACAGGCCATCGGACTGATCGTGCACGAGCCGCACTCGCTGTTCCTCGAAGACCCCAACATCGGATCGATCCTGCTCGGCGCCAACGCCGCGCTGTCGGATGCCGACTACCAGCTGTCGTGCCTCATCGCCGACTCCCCCCGCGATGTCGACCGCCTCGCCCGCTACCTCTCCGGGGGCCTCATCGACGGCGTCATCGTCGTCTCGGCCCGCGAAGCCGACCCCATCACCCGCGCCGTCGCCGACCTCGGCATCCCCGCCGCATTCGTCGGACACCCGCATGACATCGGCGACGCGCCCCACGTGTCGATCGACAACCGCGCGGCCGCCCGCGCGATCACGACCCGCCTCGCCGAGACCGGACGCCGGCGCATCGGCATGATCGCCGCCGCCCTCGACCGCGACTCCGGCGCCGATCGTCTGGCAGGCTTCGCCGACGCCCTCGGCGACCGGTACGACGACGACCTCGTCCAGCGGATACCGCTGTACTCCTATTCGGACGGGCAGGCGGGCATGCGCGAGCTGCTGGCGCGGCATCCCGACATCGACGGCATCTTCGCCTCCAGCGACGCCGTGGCCGCCGGCGCCATGGACGTGCTGCAAGCGGCCGGCCGGCGGGTGCCCGACGACGTCGGCATCGTCGGCTTCGACGACAGCACCTGGGCGACGCGCTGCGATCCTCCCCTGTCGACCGTGCACCAGCCCGCCGGCGACCTCGGTCGCGCCGCCGCGGAGCTCGTGCTCCGGCAGCTGCGCGGCGACGCCGGCGGTTCAGGGCGCCAAGTGCTGGAGACGCCGATCGTCTGGCGCGGCTCGGCCTGAGGCGGCGGCGCGGGCGCCGCGCATCGGGCGACGGTCAGGCGTCGGGCTCGCCGCTGAGGAGTGCGCGCAGCCAGTCGCGCGCCTCCACGAACACGTCGTCCGAGTAGCGGTCGGGGTAGCGCACGATCGCGCGATCGGCCCGCGGGTACGAGCCGAGGAAGGTCACGCGCGGGCTGAAGCGCCGAAGGCCCATGAGCGCGTCGGCCATCCGCTCGTCGGCGATGTGGCCGTCGGCGTCGATGATGAATCGGTAGCGCCCCAGCGAATCGCCGATCGGCCGCGAGGCGATGAGCGACAGGTTGATGCCCCGTGTCGAGAACTGCTCGAGCAGCTCCAGGAGCGCGCCCGGGTGGTCGTCGGGGAGCTCCGCGATGAGCGAGGTCTTGTCGGCCCCGGTGGGCGGGGGCGGCACCACGGTGCGCCCCACCAGCACGAAGCGCGTGACGGCGTTCGGGTTGTCGCCGATGTCCGGGGCGAGGAGCTCCAGGTCGTAGTGCTCCAGGATGCCGGGCGGAGCGATCGCCGCCTGAGCATCGCTGACGCCGTCGACGATGCCCACGGCAGAGGCCACGTTGCTCGCGGCGGGCAGGTGCGCGTGCTCGGGGAGCGTCTCGCTCAGCCATCGCAGGCACTGCGCATAGGCGACAGGGTGCGCGGCGACGAGCGTCACCTCATCCAGTCGCGTGCCCGGCCGCCCTACGAGCACGAAGTTGACCGGTACGAGGTACTCCCCCACGATCCGCAGCCCCGGCGTCGTCGCCAACGCGTCCTGCGCGGTGGAGACTCCGCCGTCGACGGAGTTCTCGATCGCGATCATCGCGGCATCCGAACGCCCCTCGACGACGTCGGCGAGCGCCTCGGCGACATTGCGGACGGGGTGCCAGATCTGGTCACGCGCCTCGGGCACCTGACTGAGGGCGGCCTCGGTGAATGTGCCCGCAGGGCCGAGGTAGCTGTAGGTGCGGCGCGGCTGCGGAGTGTGGTCGGGGCTCACGGACCACAAGCCTAGACCCGCAGACAGAGCAGGCACCCGGGGCACAACTCCTGCGAACCGGGCCTCCGCCCGGCTCGACCGCGGCGAGTCGCGCCGCCGGGCAACGCTTCTGCAGGAGTTGCACCGCCCTCGCCTCTTAAGCCGTCGAGCGCGAGGGCGGCCGGAGCCCGCGCGTCAACCCCCGGACGCGACTCGCCCCGAACGGTGCGTCATCGCCGCCGGCGAGGCAGACTGGGGGGATGAGCCGCGCAGGACAGCCCGCCGAAGCATCCGACCTCATCGACATCGACGAACTCATCAACGCGTATTACGACCGCAAGCCCGACGCGAGCATCCCCGAGCAGCGGGTCGCGTTCGGCACGAGCGGCCACCGCGGATCATCGCTGTCGACGAGCTTCAACGAAGACCACATCCTCGCCACGACCCAGGCGATCGTCGACTATCGAGCCGCCCAGGGCATCACCGGCCCCCTCTTCCTCGGCCGCGACACCCACGGACTCTCGCGGCCCGCGGAGCGCACGGCGATCGAGGTGCTGGTCGCGAACGGCGTGGACGTGCGCGTCGACTCCCGCGACTCGTGGGTGCCGACGCCCGCCCTGAGTCACGCCATCCTCACGTACAACCGCGGACGCGCCGAGTCCGACCCGGGGCGCGCCGACGGCATCGTCGTCACCCCCTCGCACAACCCGCCCCGCGACGGCGGCTTCAAGTACAACCCGCCGCACGGCGGCCCGGCCGACACCGACGCGACCGGGTGGATCGCCGATCGTGCGAACGCCCTCATCGCCGCGGGGCTGCAGGGCGTGAATCGCACGCGGTTCGCCGACATCGACACCGACACCATCGCCACCTACGACTTCCGCGAAGCGTACGTGGCCGATCTCGGCAGCATCATCGATCTGGATGCCATCGCCCGAAGCGGCATCCGCATCGGAGCCGACCCGCTCGGCGGCGCCTCGGTCGAGTACTGGGCTCTCATCGCCGAGCGATACGGCATCGACCTGACGGTCGTGAATCCGGAGGTCGACCCGACCTGGCGATTCATGACGCTCGACTGGGACGAGAAGATCCGCATGGACCCGTCATCGCCCTCGGCCATGGCGGCCCTCGTCGCGCGACGCGACGAATACGACATCCTCACCGGCAACGATGCCGACGCCGACCGCCACGGCATCGTGACACCCGATGCGGGGCTCATGAACCCCAACCACTTCCTCGCGGTGGCGATCGACTACCTGTACAGCCACCGGCCCGGCTGGCGCTCCGACGCGGCCGTCGGCAAGACGCTCGTGTCGTCGATGATCATCGACAGGGTCGTCGCGGCGCTCGGGCGTCGCCTCGTGGAGGTGCCCGTCGGATTCAAGTGGTTCGTGCCGGGCCTGCTCGACGGATCGGTCGCCTTCGGCGGCGAGGAGTCGGCCGGCGCGTCGTTCCTCCGCACAGACGGCTCGGTGTGGACGACCGACAAGGACGGCATCCTGCTGTGTCTGCTGGCATCCGAGATCCGTGCGGTCACGGGCAAGACCCCGTCGCAGCGGTATGCCGAGCTCGAGGCGGAGTACGGCTCGTCGGCGTACCAGCGTGTGGACGCCCCGGCGACGCCCGCTCAGAAGGCGGCGCTCGGGAAGCTGGCGCCGGATGCCGTGACCGCCACGGAGCTCGCCGGCGAGCCCATCACGGCGAAGCTCTCTCACGCCCCGGGCAACGGCGCGGCGATCGGCGGGCTCAAGGTGCAGACGGAGCACGCATGGTTCGCGGCGCGGCCGTCGGGCACGGAGGACGTGTACAAGCTGTATGCCGAGTCGCTGCGCGGTGCCGAGCACCTCGCGCAGGTGCAGGAGGAAGCCCGCGCCGTCGTCGCGGCAGCCCTCGGCGACGCGTGACGCATGCGGGGCGAGCGTGAGCCGCCCCGCCCCACCCGGGCGCGCCGACCGAACCGGCCGGGGATGTCGATGTGCAGTCCGATGGACCGTGTTATCGTCAACATGAACGAAGGAGCGACATGAGCTGGCTGGTCACAGGCGGTGCCGGGTACATCGGAGCGCACGTCGTGCGTGCGTTGGCGGACGCGGGCATGCCGCCGGTCGTCGTCGACGATCTCTCCAGCGGTCACGCCGGATTCGTGCCGCGCGACGTGCCGTTCGTCGAGGGCACGATCCTCGACAAGGCGCTGCTCGTCGACACCATCCGCACCCACGGCGTCGTCGGCGTCATCCACGTCGCCGGTTTCAAGTACGCCGGCGTCTCCGTGCAGCGCCCCCTGCACACCTACGAGCAGAACGTCGAGGGCACGCGCCTCGTGCTGGCCGCCATGGCGGAGACCGGCGTCTCGAACATCGTGTTCTCTTCGAGCGCCGCCGTGTTCGGCACCCCCGATGTTCCCCTCGTCACCGAAGACCTGCCCAAGCGTCCCGCCTCCCCGTACGGCGAGTCGAAGCTCATCGACGAATGGCTGCTGCGCGACCAGGCGGTGGCCACGGCATCCTCCGACGCGCCGCTGCGCCACACCTCGCTGCGCTACTTCAACGTGGTGGGCTCGAGCGACCCCGCCGTCTACGACAGCAGCCCCCACAACCTGTTCCCGCTCGTGTTCGAGGCACTGATCGCCGGAAAGACGCCGAAGATCTTCGGCGACGACTACGACACCCCCGACGGTACGAACGTGCGCGACTACGTGCACGTGGGCGACATCGCAGCCGCACACGTCGTTGCGGCGCGCCGGCTGGCAGAGGGACTCCCGGTGGAGCCGGCGTACAACCTCGGCTCCCAGAACGGACTGTCGGTGCGCGAGATCATGGATGCCATGGCCCGCGTCACGGGCATCGACTTCACCCCCGAGATCGCCCCGCGGCGCCCGGGCGATCCGGACCGCATCGTGGCCACGGGCGAGCTCGCCGCACGCGACCTCGATTGGGCCAACCGCTACACCGTCGACGAGATGGTGCGCTCCGGGTGGGAAGCGCGCCGCGCCGCCGGCTGACCGCCCCGTCGAACGCGTCTCAGGCCGAGGCGCGGACGACCAGCGACGGCACGAGCGTCACGCCCTGCGACGGGGTGCCCTCGATCGAGGCGACGAGCGCTCGCACCGCAGCGCGCCCGAGAGCGTCGAAGTCCTGGCGGACGGTCGTGAGCGGCGGGCGATAGTCGGCGGCATCCTCGACATCGTCGAATCCGACGACGGCGACATCGGAGGGCACGTCTCTTCCCGCCTCGGCGAGGGCCCGCAGGGCACCGAGCGCCATCTGATCGTTCGCGACGAACAGCGCGGTCGCCTCCGAGGGGAGGGTGCGGGCAGCCTCGTACCCGGATGCCGCGGTCCACGTTCCCCGGAGCGGCGCGGGCGTCTCGGCACCGGCGGCGATGAGCGCATCGCGCCATCCGCGCTCCCGCTCCGACGCGGCGAAGGAGTCGGCGGGCCCGCCGAGGTGCCACACGGTGCGGTGCCCCTGCGCGAGCAGGTGTGCGACGGCGGCGCGCGCACCGGCGGCATGGTCGGTCTGCACGACCGCATACCGCTCATCGGCCGGCGAGTCGACCACGACCAGCGCGAGGTCGTGCGGCAGGGCCACGCCGCGCGCGAGCGCGCTCGCCTCGTTCAGCACGATGGCCCCGTCGACGCCCTGGTCGTGCAGCCGCGTGAACGAGTCGGCGACGGCGTCGGTCGCCTCCGCCGTCACCACTGTGAGCGCGTAGCCGTCTTCGGCCGCCGCGTCGGCGATGGCCTGCAGCATCCTCGAGTTGCCGACGGTCGCGAGGGTCGCGACGACCACGCCGATCGTGTGGAAGCGTCCGGTGCGCAGCGCCCGGGCGGTGCGGTTGATCTGGTAGCCGAGGGATGCCATGGCCGCTTCGACGCGCGTGCGCGTGCCGGGGTCGACGCGCGGGCTCCCGTTGACGACGCGCGAGACGGTCTGAGCGGAGACCCCTGCGGCCCGGGCGACATCGCCCATCGAGACGCGCCGGCGCGGCGCGGCGGGGCGCGTCTGCGTGCGCTGATCCGTTTCGGGCATGCCCGCTCCTTCCCGCGAACCTGGCCGAATGGTATGCCGCGCCCGCGCTCGTGTTGACGATAACACGCGTGGAGGCTACCGTGTTATCGTGAACATCTCGGAGACCCCCACCGAACAGCTCGGCGCAGGCGTCGTCAAGCGCACGACGCGACTGGCCGACGGACGTGAGCTCATCTACTTCGACGACCCCGGCACCGCGCTCGGTCCGGAGCGGTCCGCCGACACACGAGTGCTCGACCCGCGCCCGGCCACGGCCACCATGCGGCAAGACGTGCTGACCGGCGACTGGGTCTCCGTCGCCGCCGCCCGCCAGAACCGCGCCTTCCTGCCGCCCGCCGAACTCGACCCGCTTGCGCCGCAGACGCCGACCAACCCGTCCGAGGTGCCCTCGCGCTACGACGTCGCCGTCTTCGAGAACCGCTCCCCCTCGTTCGGCCCGGCCCTTGCCGAAGCGGTCGGCGACGCCCCCGAGGCGAGCGACCCGCCACGCGGGCTCGACGACCTCGCCCACCTCGGCCTCGGCCGCACCCGCACGAGCGTGGGCCGTTGCGAAGTCGTCTGCTTCTCCCCCGACCATGAGGGGTCGTTCGGCACGCAATCCGTCACGCGTGCCCGCACCGTCATCGAGGCGTGGGCCGATCGTACCGCCGCCCTGTCCGCCCTTCCCGGTGTGCAGCAGGTCTTCCCGTTCGAGAACCGCGGCGAGGCCATCGGCGTGACCCTTCATCACCCGCACGGGCAGATCTACTCCTACCCGTACGTCACGCCCCGCACGACACGGCTGCTGGAGTCGATCGACTGCACCGCGCCCGACCTGTTCCAGCGCATCCTCGAGTTCGAGCAGGCAGGACCGCGCGTGCTGCTGCGCGGCGAGCACTGGACGGCCTTCGTTCCGTTCGCCGCCCGCTGGCCGATCGAGGTGCACCTCATGCCGCACCGACAGGTGCCCGACTTCGCGGCGCTCGACGAGGCCGAGCGCGACGAGCTCGCCCCCCTCTACCTCCGGCTCCTGCGCGGCGTCGATGCCCTGTACGACTCTCCGACGCCGTACATCGCGGCCTGGCACCAGGCTCCCGTGCACGTCGGACGCGACACGGTGCGCCTTCACCTGCAGCTCACGAGCCCCCGCCGCGCCGCCGACAAGCTGAAGTACCTCGCCGGCTCCGAAGCCGCGATGGGCGCATGGATCGGCGACGTGCCGCCGGAGACCGCCGCCGAGCGCCTGCGCGCCGCCATCGAAGGGATCGAACTGTGACCGCCGCCTCCGACGCCCGCTCCCTGTTCGTCGAGCTGACCGGCCACGAGCCGGAGGGCGTCTGGTCGGCGCCCGGGCGCGTCAACCTCATCGGCGAGCACACCGACTACAACGACGGCTTCGTCTTCCCGTTCGCGATCGCCCAGCGCACACGCGTCGCCCTCGGTCGTCGTGACGACGGGCGCATCCGCGTCGTGTCGACATTCGATCCGGTACCGGTCGAGGTCGCCCTCGCCGATCTCGACGCCCTGTTCCCCGCCCGCCGCGACGAGATCGTCGAGTGGGCGCGCTACCCCCTCGGGGTCGCGTGGGCGCTGCTGCGCGCGACGGATGCCGATCCCGCATCCGTCACGGGCATCGACCTGGCGTTCGCATCCGAGGTGCCCGTGGGCGCCGGACTCTCCTCATCGGCGGCCATCGAAGGGGCCACGGCATCCGCCCTCGACGAGGTCTGGCAGCTCGGCCTCGACCGCGTCACCCTCGCGAAGGCCGGGCGCCTGGCCGAGAACGAGGCCGTCGGCGCACCGACCGGCATCATGGATCAGATGGCCTCGATGCTCGGCGAGCAGGATGCCGGCATCTTCCTCGACTGCCGTTCGCTGGACGCGCAGGTGGTGGAGCTCGGCTTCGCCGCCGAGGGGCTGGAGCTGCTCGTGATGGACACCGGCGTGAAGCACGCCCACTCCACCGGCGGGTACGGCGAGCGCCGCGCCGCCTGCGAGCGCGGAGCCGAGATCATGGGGGTCGCCGCCCTGCGCGACCTCTCCGTGGACGACCTGGCGCGTGCTCAGGAGCTCATGGACGATGTGACGTTCCGTCGCGTGCGCCACGTCGTGACCGAGGACCAGCGGGTGCTCGACGCGGTCGAGACGCTGCGCACGCAGGGTCCGCGGGCGATCGGAAGCCTGCTCGATGCGTCTCACGTGTCGATGCGCGACGACTTCGAGATCTCGGTGCCCGAGCTCGACCTCGCCGTCGACACCGCCCGGCGGGCCGGCGCCGTCGGTGCCCGCATGACCGGCGGCGGGTTCGGTGGGGCGGCGATCGCCCTCGTCGACCGCGCGCACGTGGCATCGGTCACCGCTGCCGTGGAGAAGGCGTTCGCCGACGCGGGCTTCGCGGCACCGCACGTGTTCACCGTGGCGCCTTCGCCCGGAGCGGGACGCGACTCCTGAGGCTCGCCGTCGGCTGCGGCACAACTCCTGCAGAAACGGCGCGGCCGCCCCGCGACACGCGGCGAATCCGCGGCTGAGTCGCCGGATTGCAGGAGTTGTGCAGATCGCGGCGCCGGCGGCGGATGCGTCGCTGATCAGGGGACGCGGTGCAGCCAGGCCTCGGTCGCGAACTTCGACTCGACGAGCGCCTCGGCCTCGGCGTACTCCTCGGGGGTGATCCGGCCCGGCTCCGCGCCGTAGAGCTTCGCGAAGGTGTCGGTGAAGCGCTCGATGATCGCCTCTCGCGGAAGCCCGGTCTGGCGGCGCAGGGGATCGACGCGTTTCGCGGCCGAGACGGTGCCCTTGTCGCTGAGCTTCTCGCGGCCGATGCGCAGCACGTCGGTCATGACCTCGCCGTCCATGTCGTACGACAGGGTCGCATGGTGCAGCACGCCGCCGTTGGCGAGCCGCTTCTGCGCCGCGCCGCCGATCTTCCCCTGAGGGGAGGCGATGTCGTTGAGCGGCTGATAGACGGCGTCGATGCCGAGGGAGCGGAGCGCCTGCAGCACCCAGTCGTCGAGGAACGCGTACGAGTCGGCGAACGTCATGCCCGCCACGAGGGATGCCGGCACGTACAGCGAGTAGGTGACGATCGATCCGGCCGCCATCAGCATCGCGCCGCCGCCGGAGATGCGGCGCACGACGTCGAAGCCGTGTCGTGCCGCCCCTTCCGGGTCGACCTCGTTGCGGTACGACTGGAACGAGCCGATCACCACGGCCGATTCGTCCCATTCCCAGATGCGGAGGGTCGGGGTGCGGCGCCCGTCTCCGACGCGCGTGGTGAGCACCTCGTCGAGGGCGAGGTTCAAGCGCGGAGACACGGCCTTCTCATGCACGATCTGCCACTCGAAGTCGCGCCAGCCCGGCGCGGTGACGAGGGCGCGGCGCACCGCGGTGCCGACCGCCTCGGGCGTGAAGCCGAGCAGCTGCGCCCCCTCGGGGAGTGCGGAGCGCACGGCGGCGGCGATCGTCGCGGCATCCGACTCCACGGGCAGCCCGTTCACGGCGGCATCGATGTCGAGCAGCGCGTCGTCGGGCTCGAGGAAGAAGTCTCCTGCGAGGTGGAAGTCGGCGATCCTGCCGTCGCGCACCTCCAGGTCGACGACCACGAGTTTTCCGCCGGGGACTTTGTACTCACCGTGCATGCACCCAGCCTACGGCGGCGGGCGGGTGCCCCGGCGGGGCCGACGGTTCAGTCGCGGGCGGGGAAGCGCCGGTCGAGCCAGGCGAGGAGGTCGGCGCGCACTTCGGCCTGCGAAATGTCGTTGAAGATCTCGTGGCGGGCTCCGGGGTACACGAGGGTCGTGACATCGGTGAGCCCCGATCGCGTCCGGTAGGCGTCGGCGAGCTTGTGCACGCTCCGCGGGCCGCCGACGGTGTCGTCGCGGCCGACCATGAGCAGCACCGGGATGTCGCGGTCGAGGTTCCGGCGAGGGCGCCCGAACAGGCGCGCCGCCTCGATCGGGCCGAACAGCCGCAGCAGGGGCGTGGAGGTCGTGAGCGGGTCATCGAGGAAGGCCCGACCCACGGCGGGGTCGGCAGCGAGCCACTCCGTGCCGTCGGCTCCGGGGCCGTTCCACGGCTTGTTGAGGTCGCCCGAGTTGAGGCTTCCCGGCCAGCGCAGCGCGGAGCCCGACAGGACGAGCCCGTCGTACGCCTCGGGACGCTTGTCGACGAGCATCTGGGCGAGGAACGATCCCCACGAGTGGCCGAGGAGCACGAGGGGGAGGTCGGGGTTCTCGTCGCGGATGATGTCGGTGTGCTGTGCGCAGGCGGCGACGGCCGCGCGGAGACCGCCGGGCCCGAGCCTGCCGAGCCTGCGGGCGTCGCCGCCGTGCTGAGCGAGTCCGGTGCGGCCGTGTCCGCGGTGGTCGTCGGCGTAGACGACGATGCCCGCGGCAGTGAGCGCCTCGATGAGGGCGCCGTAGCGGCCGGCGTGCTCGCCGACGCCGTGGAGGAGCTGGACGACGGCTCGCGGGGTGCCGGCGGCGGCGTGCCGGTCGTAGGTGATGGTGATGCCGTGTGCATCGATGAACTCGGGCATGAGCCGAGTGTACGGGGGCGGTCATGGCATCCGGGATTTACTTAGCAAGACTAATAAGCTAAACTAAGCAAATACATGAGCACTCTTGATACGACACCGGACACGACTTCGCCCTCCTCGCATACGACACCAGAGACGACCGCCACGGGCCCCGACGCCTCCCCCACCCCCGGCGCTTCCCTCGCCTCCGACGTGCGGATGGCGACCTTCCGTCTCGCGCGGCGCCTGCGCTCCCAGCGCGCCGTCGACACCATGAGCGACGGCCAGTTCGCCGTGCTCGCCGGCCTGATGATCCACGGCCCGCACACGCTCGGAGAGCTCGCCGAGCGTGAACGCGTCTCCGCCCCCTCCATGAACCGCACGGTCAACTGCCTGGAGGAGCTCGGCTACATCACCCGCACGACCGACGACACCGACCGCCGCAAGGTCAACATCGACCTGACGGATGCCGGGCGCGCCGTCGTCGACGAGACCGTCCGACGCCGCGACTCGTGGCTCGAGAACGCCCTCGAATCGCTCGACCCCGCGCAGCGCGCCGTGCTGTCGGAGGCCGCTGCGATCATGCGGGAGGTGGCGTCGCGATGAGCGCCATGTTCCGCTCCTTCTCCGCTTTCAACTACCGCGTCTGGTTCATCGGCGCCCTCGTCTCGAACGTCGGCGCCTGGATGCAGGCGACAGCACTGTCCTGGGTGGTGCTCACCGAGCTCACGGCCAACGACGCCGGCGCGATGGGCGTGACCATGGCGCTGCAGTTCGCCCCGCCGCTGCTGCTCGTCTCGGTCACCGGGTGGGTCGCCGACCGCTTCGATCGGCGCAAGCTCCTCATGCTGACCCAGGGGCTGCTCCTCCTGGTGGGCGCCGTCATCGGCACGCTCCTCCTCCTCGGCCTCATGACGCTGCCGCTCATGTACGCGTTCGCTCTGCTCCTCGGCGTGATCGCCGCGTTCGACAACCCCAGCCGACAGGCGTTCGTCTCCGACCTCGTCACCCGCGAGAACGCATCGAACGCGGTAGCGCTCAACGCGGCATCCTTCAACGGCGCCCGCATGATCGGCCCTGCCGTCGCCGGCATCGTGATCGTGGCGGTCGGCACCGGCTGGGTGTTCCTCGTGAACGCCATCACCTTCCTCGCGATGATCGTGGCCCTCTCGCTCATCCGCACCGACGAGCTCATCCCGCGGGTGAAGGCGCCCGGCGCCTCGCGGCTGGCCGACGGCTTCCGCTACGTCGCCGGGCGGCCCGACCTCGTGGTCGCCTTCGTCATGGTGTTCCTGCTCGGCGCCTTCGGCATGAACTTCCCGATCTTCGCGTCGACGATGGCGCTCGAGTTCGGCCAGGAGGCCGACGGGTACGGCCTGCTGAGCTCGATCCTCGCGATCGGGTCGCTCGCCGGCGCGCTCCTGGCGGCTCGCCGCGACCGCGCGCGTATCCGCATGGTCATCCTGGGAACGGGGCTGTTCGCCGTCGCCGGGGCGGTGTCGGCGTTCATGCCCAGTTACTGGCTGTATGCGGCCACCCTCATGGTGACGGGCTTCGCCGTGGTCACGACCCTCACGACGGCCAACGGCTACGTGCAGACGACGACCGATCCGGCCCTGCGCGGCCGCGTGCTCGCGCTGTACATGGCGATCCTCATGGGCGGCACCCCGCTCGGTGCCCCCATCGTCGGATGGGTCGCCGCCGAGTTCGGCCCGCGCGTGGCGATTCTCCTGGGAGCGGCCGCCGCGTTCGTCGCCTTCGCGGTCGGCTTCGGGTGGCTGCTCATCTCGGGGCGGCTTCACCGCCACGAGTCACGGCGCTTCGCCCTCACCCTCGACGAGACGCGGCCGATCTCGGTCGTCAACCCCGAGGAGTTCAGCGACGAGGTCGCCTCGACGACCGCCATCCCGCTGCCGAAGGAGACGGGACGCATCACCGTGTCCACGGAGACGGGCCGGGTCGCGGCCCAGCGCACGTGACGCACGGCGGCGGACGTCCTCATCCGGCCATGGACAACTCGGTTACTGCACGTTAACCTAGACCGAGTTATCCACCGATAACCGGAAGAGGATGCCGTGTCGACGACGACCACCGACGGCTACCGCGCTCTCGTAGCCGACCTCCACTCCCGCCTCGAGCGGGCGGCGGAGGGCGGACCGGCGGCATCGCGGCAGCGACACGTCGCCCGGGGGAAGCTGCTGGCCCGCGACCGCATCGACGCGCTGCTCGACCGCGGCAGCCCGTTCCTGGAGATCGCGCCGCTGGCCGCGCAGGGCATCGACGACGACGCGTGGCCCGCCGCCGGGGTGATCGCCGGGATCGGAGTGGTGCACGGCCGTCACGTGATGGTCGTCGCCAACGACGCGACGGTCAAGGGCGGCACGTACCATCCGCTCACGGTGAAAAAGCACCTGCGCGCGCAGGAGATCGCGGCGGAGAACCGCCTGCCGTGCCTCTACCTCGTCGACTCCGGCGGGGCGTTCCTGCCGCTGCAGGACGAGGTCTTTCCCGACCGCGACCATTTCGGCCGCATCTTCTACAACCAGGCGAGGATGTCGCGGGCCGGCATCCCTCAGCTCGCCGCCGTGCTCGGCTCGTCGACCGCGGGCGGCGCCTACGTACCGGCGATGAGCGACCAGACCGTCATCGTGCGCAATCAGGGCACGATCTTCCTGGGCGGGCCGCCCCTGGTCAAGGCCGCCACCGGCGAAGTCGTCTCCGCAGAAGACCTCGGGGGCGGCGTGACGCATTCGCGCATCTCCGGGGTCACCGACCACCTCGCCGAGAACGACGCGCACGCGCTGCAGATCCTCCGCGACATCGTCGCCACCCTTCCCGCCCCCGCGCCGCTCCCGTACGACCTCACGCCCACCACCGCGCCCGCGCAGGCTCCGGAGACGCTGTACGACGTCGTCCCCGTCGAGCTCACGACGCCCTACGACGCGCGCGAGATCATCGTCCGTCTGGTCGACGGCGGCCGTTTCGACGAGTTCAAGCCCGAGTACGGAGACACCCTCGTCACGGCCTTCGCGCGCCTCCACGGGCACCCCGTCGGCATCCTCGCCAACAACGGTGTGCTGTTCTCCGAGTCGGCGCTCAAGGGTGCGCACTTCATCGAGCTGTGCGATCAGCGGGGCATCCCGCTGCTCTTCCTGCAGAACATCGCCGGCTTCATGGTCGGCCGCGAGTACGAGGCCGGCGGCATCGCCAAGCACGGAGCGAAGATGGTCAACGCGGTCGCCTGCGCGCGCGTGCCGAAGCTCACCGTCGTCGTCGGCGGATCGTTCGGCGCCGGCACCTATTCGATGTGCGGGCGCGCCTACTCGCCGCGCTTCCTCTGGCTGTGGCCGGGCGCCCGGGTCTCCGTCATGGGCGGGCCGCAGGCGGCCTCCGTGCTCTCCACCGTGCGGCGCGACCAGATCGAGGCGGCCGGCGGCGAATGGCCCGCCGACGAGCAGGCCGCCTTCGAAGCACCCATCCGCGAGCAGTACGAACGCCAGGGGAGCCCCTACTACTCGACCGCCCGACTCTGGGACGACGGCGTCATCGACCCCGCCGAGACCCGCGACGTGCTGGGCCTCGCCCTCGACGTCGTCGCGCGTGCGCCTCTCGGCGAGCCCGGCTACGGCGTCTTCCGGATGTGAGCGACATGACCCCCACCGACACCGCCTCCCCCACCGCGCCGATCGTGTTCGACACCGTCCTGATCGCCAACCGCGGCGAGATCGCCGTGCGCATCATCCGCACGCTCCGACGTCTCGGCATCCGCTCCGTCGCCGTCTACAGCGATGCGGATGCCGCGGCCCTCCACGTGCGCGAGGCCGACGTCGCCGTGCGCCTCGGACCTGCGCCTGCCGCCGAGAGCTACCTCAGCGTCGAGCGGGTGCTGGCAGCGGCCCGTCGCACCGGCGCCCAGGCCATCCATCCGGGCTACGGCTTCCTCGCGGAGAACGCCGATTTCGCGCGGGCGTGCGAAGTCGCCGGAATCGTCTTCATCGGTCCGACCGCTGAGGCGATCTCGATCATGGGCGACAAGATCTCCGCGAAGCAGACGGTCGAGGCGCGCGGCGTCCCGACCGTTCCCGGCATCGCCCGCCCCGACCTCACCGACGACGACCTCATCGCCGCCGCGCCCGGCATCGGCTTCCCCGTTCTCATCAAGCCCTCCGCCGGCGGGGGCGGGAAGGGCATGCACGTGGTCGAGACGGCCGCGGAGCTCCCCGCGGCTCTTGCGGCCGCCCGCCGCGAGGCCTCGGCGAGCTTCGGCGACGACACGCTCTTCCTCGAGCGGTACGTCGGGGCGCCGCGGCACATCGAGGTGCAGGTCGTCGCCGACTCGCACGGAAACGTCGTGCACCTCGGCGAGCGCGAGTGCTCGTTGCAGCGGCGCCACCAGAAGGTGATCGAGGAGGCGCCCTCACCCCTCCTCGACGCCGCCACCCGCGCGCGCATCGGGGAGGCCGCCTGCGAGACGGCGCGCAGCGTCGGCTACCGGGGCGCCGGCACGGTCGAGTTCATCGTGTCGGCCGACGCCCCCGGCGACTTCTTCTTCATGGAGATGAACACCCGCCTGCAAGTCGAGCACCCCGTCACCGAGGAGGTCACCGGGCTCGACCTGGTCGAGCTCCAGCTGCGGGTCGCCGCCGGCGAACGGCTGCCGCTGCGTCAGGACGACGTGGTTCTCACAGGACACAGCATCGAAGCCCGCCTCTATGCCGAAGACCCGGAATCGGGATTCCTCCCCACGGGCGGCCGTATCGTGCGGGTGGTGCATCCGCACGGCGACGGCATCCGCGTCGACACCTCGCTCGAAGACGGCCTCGACGTCGCCACCGACTACGACCCGATGCTCGCGAAGATCATCGCGCGGGGCGCAGACCGGGAGCAGGCGCGTCGGCGCCTCGTGCGGGCGCTGGAGGAGACCGCCGTGCTCGGCTTCCCGACGAACCTCGAGTTCCTGCGCCTGTTGCTCGCCGACGACGCCGTCGTGCGCGGCGACCTCGACACGGGGCTCATCGCCCGCACCTTCGACAGCCTCGTGTTCGACCGGCCCGACGACGCGCTGTTCGCGGAGGCCGCCCTCGTGCTCGACGAACGTGGTACGGCCGAGACGGGGACGGAGAGCGCGTCGCTGAGCGGGCCCTGGCGCCGACGCGACGGATGGCGCCTTCACGGCGAAGCCCCCCGGCGCTACGCCCTGCGCATCGCCGACGCCCGCGCGACCGTCGAGGTACGCGGGCCTCGGGACGATGCGCGGGTCCGCGTCCACCCGGGCGGTGCGGATGCCGTGCACGACGGCGGCCGGTGGATGCCGGCATCCGTCGCCCTCCGCGGCGACACCGCCCGCGTCGTGCTCGACGGCGTGAGCCGCACCTTCGCGACGGCGGAGCACTGGCTCTCGCGCGGGGCTGCCGCCTTCGCCGTCACCGAGGAGCACGGCGATCACTCCGCCGACGGCGAGACGACCGGCTCCCCGCAGCTGGCCTCGCCGATGCCCGGCACCGTCGTGCTCGTGAGCGTCGCCGACGGCGCGCTGGTCGCGCCGGGGGATGCCGTCGTCGTGGTCGAGGCGATGAAGATGGAGCATGTGCTGCGTTCGACCGTGGCGGGCACCGTGCGGCTGAACGTCGCGGTCGGCGATCAGGTGACGCGCGGTGGGATCGTGGCGACGGTGGAGGCGGAGCCGGGCGCCGAGCCCGAGGCAGCGGAGGGGACGAGATGAGCGACGAGCGACGCATCGAGCAGCGAGGGCTCTTCTTCGAGGAGTTCGAGGAAGGCGTCGTGTACGCCCACCGCCCTGGACGCACCGTGACCGAGGCCGACAACGTGCTGTTCACGACCCTCACGATGAACACCCAGTCGCTTCACCTCGATGCCGCGTGGGCGGCCGGCACCGAGTTCGGCGAGCGCCTCGTCAACAGCATGTTCACGCTGTCGACGCTCGTGGGCCTGTCGGTCGCGCAGCTCACCCAGGGGACGATCGTCGCGAACCTCGGATTCCGGGAGGTGCGGTTTCCCGCGCCGGTACGGGTGGGTGACACCCTCTACGCCGAAACACGGGTGACCGGCAAGCGCCTGTCCGGCTCCCGTCCCGGTCAGGGAATCGTCGACTTCGCCCACACCGCCCGCAACCAGCACGGAGAGGTCGTCGCGGAGGCGACGCGGTCGACGCTCATGCGGTGCCTCCCGGCATCCTCTCGAGCGAGCATCGGCGACTGATCCGCGCCTGGGCCTAGCCGGAGGACGCCGAGCCGCCGGCCACCGCCGTGCGGTGTGCGTGACCGAAAAGGACGCGGAGTGGCTAAGGGGCGATGGTGTGAACGGGACCCTCGTCGACGATCTGGAAGTCGAAGAGGTCGATGATGAGTGGGGCGAGCACGATCAGCGTGAGAACCGCGCCTATCGCCCACAGTGCGGTCATCCTTCCTGGCGACGATCGAAGCGGTGTGGCCAGCGCGGCGGCGGCGATCACGAGCGGCAGAGCAGGAACAAGCGGGAACGCGACCAGTTGTAGAGCAAGGAAGCCGAGGAGGTAGCGGTCGACAAGAGGGAAAACCCGTCGCTGGTCGATCGGCTCGATCTGTTCGACGCAGCTGGCAGACGTCGACTCGGCGGCCGCTGTGATGGGGATCCACTTCGACGAGAGATTCTTCATGGTGCTCCTGTTTCCACGCTGCCAGCGACCGACAGCCGATGAACTCATCGGTTCACAGAAGTAGGTCACAAGCGCAACCGCATATATGCGCACCTGCGGTCCAGCAGTAGCGGCACACTCAGCCGAGCAGCGCGTCGTGCGCCATGCGCGCCAGCACCCGCTCGGCGGCCGCCCCGCCACCCGGCGCGCTGTGAGGCGTGGAGTTCAGCAGACCGAACGTGCCGAGCAGCCGGACCCTGCGCTCGTCGGCGGGTAGGTCGGGGCGTGCGGCGGCCAGCACGGCATCCCATTCCGCGACGTACGTGCGCTGCAGCGCCCGCACGCGCTGAGTGACGTCGGCGGGCAGCCCCGCGAGCTCGCGGTCTTGGATGCGGATGATGTCGGGAGCGTCGAGCGCGAAGCCGATGTGGAAGCTGATGAGCTCGTCGAGACGCTCTCGCGGGCCCCCTGCGTACTGTGCCAGGATCGTCCGGCATCCCGCCAGCAGCCGTTCACTCGCGTCGACGAGCAGCTCGGCGAGGATCGCCTCCTTGCTCGCGAAGTGCTTGTACAGCGCGGGCCCCGACATCCCCACCGCCTCGCCCAGCTCGACCGTCGTGACAGCTGCGAAACCGCGCTCCGCGAACAGGGCGGCGGCGCTCTCCAGCAGTCGCGCGCGGCGGTTCGCCTTCTGCGTCTCGCGCCACGTCGCCGTCACGTCTCCAGCGTATCGGGGGCACGCTCGCCCGGTGTCAAGGCCCGCGACGGCGGTGGGGGCGGGAGCTAACGTGCGGACATGGATAACGAGAAGCGCGCCGAAGACGCCCCCATCGAACAAGACGCGCCCACCGGCGGCGACGCCACCACCGAAAAGGAGCTCGAGGCGGACAACGCCGTGGAAGAGGACATGCTGAAGACCCTCGACCCCGACAACCCGCCCGCCTGAACCGGGCGCACCGCCGTCATGCCTCGCGCGTGATGGTCACCTTCACGTGCAGATCGCTCTTGAAGGGTCCGGCGTACACCCCGCGCAGCGGGGGTACGTCGTTGTAGTCGCGTCCGCGCCCGACGAGCACGTGACGGTCGCCGATCTCGACGCTGTTGGTCGGGTCGAACCCCTGCCACGTTCCCGCGAACCACTCGACCCACGCGTGGGACTCGCCTGCCACCGGCACCCCGACCTCCGGGTTGGCGTGCGGGTGCAGGTACCCCGAGACATAGCGTGACGGGATGCCGACCTCGCGCAGCGCGCCGAGCGTGATGTGCGCGAGGTCCTGACAGACGCCCTTGCGCTCCTGCCACGCCTCGGCAGCCGTCGACTGGACACCCGTCACCCCGAACATGTACTGCATGGCATCACCCACGGCCTGCGCGATCGCGAGAGCGGCCGATGCCGGGGTCGCGTGCTGTGCGGCGATCGCGCGGGCGATCTCGGCGACTTCCGGATGCGGCGCGGTTCGGGCCGTCTGCCCGAGCATCTCTACCGTGGCCATCTGACGTTCGGCCTCCCGCGCGAGCTGGTCCCACGTGAGGTCGCTCTGCTCCAGCGGACGTGGCCGCACCTCGACGAGGGAGCGTGCCGTGATCGCCAGTGACGAATGCGACGCGAGCACATCGAACGACGCGACGCGCGTGCCGAAGTAGTCGACGTAGTGGTTGACGCTCGTGGAGGGTTCGATGTCGAGCTGCGAGCTCAGCACGAACTGGCTGTCGGTCGAGTTCGGCAGCATCCGGGCCTCGTTGTACGACGCACCCACGTCGCCTTCGTAGGTGAACCCGGTGGCGTGTTCGATGCGCAGCCGCTTCATGAGGTCTCTCCGATCCAGCTCGGCTCGGCGTGCGTGGGGAAGAACCGCCCGCGGATGGCCTCCGACGCCTCGCGGGTGACCTTCTGCACCTGCTCCATGTGCATCGGCAGCTCATCGAGGATCTCGGTGATCGGGCGGTACTCGAGGTCGTTGCGGATGCGGCCGAGCGCACGGAGCACCGTGTTCGAGTGACCCACCCGGTCGGCGACGGGGTCGATCGCGCGCATGCACTCCTCTGCCCGCTGGATCGAGTGGATGACCGAGCGCGGGAAAAGGCGGTCGAGCAGCAGGAACTCGGCCGCGTTGTGAGCGCTCGGCATCCCACGATAGGTGCGCAGGTACGCTTCGTACGCGCCGCAGGAGCGGAGGATCGTCGTCCACGACGGACCGGACGCCTCGGTGAGCGAGCGCGTCGCCAGCAGCCGAGCCGTCATGTCGGTGCGCTCGATCGAGCGGCCGAGGGTGAAGAACTGCCACGCCTCATCCCGGCTCGTCGACGAATCGGTCACCCCGACCGCGAGGGCGGAGCGCTCGCGCACCCATTGGAAGAACTCGTGCACCTTCTCGCCGTTGACCCGGCGCGGCATCCGCGAATAGGTCGTGTTGAGCGTCTCCCACAGCTCGGTCGAGACGATCTCGCGCGCCCGGCGCGCGTTCTCGCGCGCCGCCTGGAGGGCGTAGGCGATGCTCGACGGGTTCTGCCGATCGACCGCCAGGCGGGTGAGGACGTCGGATCGCGTGACGGGACCGGACTCCTCGTCGGGAAGCGAACCCATGACGGCCATGAGCGAGCGGCACGCGGTGTCCTCGTCGATCCACGGGTCTTCGAGCAGGAGCTGGAGATGCACGTCGAGGATGCGCGCGGTGCCGTCGGCCCGCTCGATGTAGCGGCCGATCCAGAAGAGCGACTCGGCGATGCGACTCAGCATGCCCGCTCACCTCCCGCCTGCTGCTGCTGCTCCTGCTGTTCCTGGTGGCCGCCGACGCCGTGGTGCCGGTCGTGGGGCGACACGTCGGGTTCGTCCTGCGGGTCGTACGCGACGCTGCTCGGCTCGGTGGCGGAGGCCTGCTCGGCCACGAGTCCCGCCAGGTTCTGCCCGTACTCGCGGCTGCGCGGCGCGTCGCCACCGACGATCCAGGTGTCTTTCGACCCGCCGCCCTGACTGGAGTTGACGACGAGCTGCCCTTCCGGGAGGGCGACGCGGGTGAGGCCTCCCGGGAGCACCCACACCTCATCGCCGTTGTTGACCGCGAAGGGGCGGAGGTCGGCGTGCCGAGGGCGCATGCCGTCTTCGACGAGTGTGGGGATCGTGGAGAGCATGACCACCGGCTGGGCGATCCAGCCGCGCGGGTCGCGGATGAGCTTCTTGCGGAGCTTCTCGAGTTCGGCAGGACTGGCATCCGGACCCACGACGAGGCCTTTTCCTCCCGAGCCGTCGACGGGCTTCACGACGAGCTCGTCGAGCCGGTCGAGCACCTCCTCGAGCGCGCTCGGCTCTTCCAGCCGCCACGTGTCGACGTTCTTGAGGATCGGCTCCTCGGCAAGGTAGTAGCGGATGAGGTCGGGGACGTAGGTGTAGAGCAGCTTGTCGTCGGCGACGCCGTTGCCGACCGCGTTGGCGATCGTGACGTTGCCCAGGCGCGCGGCGAGCATGAGTCCGGGAGCTCCGAGCATCGAGTCGGCACGGAACTGCAGCGGATCGAGGAAGTCGTCGTCGACCCGCCGGTAGATCACGTCGACACGCTTGGGTCCGCGGGTCGTGCGCATGAACACCTTCCCGCCCATGCACTGCAGGTCGCGGCCCTCGACGAGCTCGACGCCCATGAGCCGGGCGAGGAGGGTGTGCTCGAAGTACGCCGAGTTGTAGACGCCCGGGGTCAGCACGACGATGTTCGGGTCGTCGATGCCGGGAGGGGCGGATGCCCGCAGCGCCTGCAGGAGCTTGTTGGGGTAGTCGCCCACGGGCCGCACCCGCATCGAGACGAACAGCTCAGGGAGCGTCTGGGCCATCACGCGGCGGTTGGAGATGACGTAGCTGACGCCCGACGGCACGCGCACGTTGTCTTCGAGCACGCGCATCTCGCCGTGCTCGTCGCGGATCAGGTCGATCCCGGCGACCTGGATGCGCACGCCGTTGGCGGAGTGGATGCCGGCCGCCTGCCGGTAGAAGTACTGCGACGAGGCGATGAGCGCCGCCGGCAGCACGCCGTCGCGGACGCAGTGTTGACGGCCGTAAGCGTCGTCGAGGAACGCCTCCAGGGCACGCACGCGCTGCTGCACGCCTTTCTCGATCGTCGACCACTCGTCGTACTGGATGACCCGCGGCACCGCGTCGAGCGGGAACGGTCGCTCCTCACCTGCGAAGTCGAACGTGACGCCCTGTGCGAGGTAGGAGCTGGCGAGCGATTCAGTGCGTCCGCGCAGTTCCTCCTGGGTCATCTGGGCAAGCGTCTGATAGAGCTCGCGGTAGGGCGCGCGCGCCTCGACAGGAGCCCCCGGATGCTGGGGGTGGCCGAACATCTCGTCGAAGGCCGGGACGCCCGACGGGGTCTTGCGCGGTGCGAGCGTGGAGCCGTATCCGTCGAACAGGTCACCCATTCCACGAGCCTAACGCGGCACGTGTTTCGGAGGTGTGTCGAGGCTGGCCCTTGACATCCGCGGCCTCACTCCCCATCCGTCGACGTCGCGAACAAGTGTTCTGTGGAGAACGAGAACGGGACGGCGGTCGATCGGCGTAGCTTTAATGAGCATCTCTCACATGCTTACATTGTTCCTTACTTCCAAGCTAGGAGGCATCGTGAAAAGCACGAATGTTCATCGCAGCCCTGTCCGCACTCACGCTCGGGTGTTCGCTGCTCACCGGAGCCGCCGCGTCACCAAACCAAGTGTTGAATGAAGTACGGTTCGAACCGCAGGCAACTGATCGGGGAGACCTTTCCGAGCGCGCAGAAAGAGTCCGACAACTCCTGCAAACCTTTGCCGGTGCCGCACACCGAGGAACCCCCGGCGGTGAGAACCTTCGACACCGTCGCGGAGGCTATGGCGACTGTTGCGGCGTCCAAAAAGTGCTACGCGGGCTTCGCGAAGTTCACTGCAGTCGCAGCGCTGGGGTACGCACTGTGGGACACCTTCACCGAAGGCAAGTTCTGTGGAGACGGAGCCCGGGTAACCTCAGCGACTTTCAACCGGTCGTGGAGCTCTATCGCATCCCTCGGTTGGAGGGATACCGGACAGATCGGGAAGGGAGCCGGCGTCGTGTACGGGCAGGCAAGGATCTGGTCTCAGCGCCGTATGGTCTTTGGAGCGGGCGGCTGGGACCTTCAGACGTGGCAGCCATGTGTGCGCATCAACGGCAAGGCCAACGGCTCCGCAAAGACGAACTTCGTCTGCTCGATCTACGGATGATCGGCATGAACTCGCATCGCGCATCAATCCAGCCCTCGGCAGCAGCATCCGACTTCGCCGGTTGGTTGGCGTACGCCGGTTCGCTCACTCTCGGCGTCCTCACGGTGTGGTGTTCGCTCTTCGCGCTCCCGCTCGGAGTCGCCTTCGTCGCCGTCGATGCGGTTCTGGCCGTCGCGTCTCGGGGAGGGCTGCGTCGACTCCTGGCGGGATTTGCCATCGCCGGGGCTGTCCTCTGCGGGTCTATCGCCGTCGGTTTCCTCGCCGCCACTTCCACAACCGAAATGGGACCGCTGTCGGGCCCACACTGAGCAAGCACTTCGAGTGCGGGGGGCGCCTCGTCCGCTTCCAGGAACCTCAGCCAGCGAGCACGAAGCGCAGCTGCTCGATGGCCCAGTCGAGCTCGGTCGCACGCACGACGAGAGGCGGGGCGATGCGGATCGTCTGTCCGTGGGTGTCCTTCACGAGCACACCCCGCGCGAGCAGCCGCTCCGCGATCTCGCGGCCGGTTCCCACGGCGGGGTCGATGTCGACCCCCGCCCACAGCCCCGCCACCCGCACGGCCGTGACCCCGTGGCCGACGAGGTCGTCGAGCCGCGCTGCCAGGTGCTCGCCGAGGGCGAGAGAGCGCTTCTGGAACTCCCCTGAGGCGAGCATCTCGACGACACGTCGCCCGACGGCCGCCGCGAGCGGGTTGCCGCCGAACGTCGATCCGTGCTCGCCGGGCTGGATGACACCCAGCACGTCGTGGTCGCCGACGACCGCGGCGACCGGGACGATCCCGCCGCCGAGCGCCTTGCCGAGCAGATACAGGTCAGGCACGACGCCTTCGCGGTCGCAGGCGAACGTCGTGCCGACGCGGGCGAGTCCCGACTGGATCTCATCTGCGATGAAGAGCACCCGGTGCCGGTCGCAGATCTCCCGCACAGCGCGCAGGTAGCCTTCCGGCGGAAGGATGACGCCGCTCTCCCCCTGGATCGGCTCGATCAGCACGGCGGCCGTGTTCGCGTCGATCGCCGCCTCGATGGCGGCGGCATCGCCGTAGGGCACCGAGACGAACCCGGGCGTGTACGGACCGAAGTCGCCACGAGCCTGAGGGTCGTCGCTGAAGCTCACGATCGTGGTCGTTCGTCCGTGGAAGTTCCCGTCCGCGACGATGACCGTCGCGGCATCCGCCGGCACCCCCTTCACGCGGTAGGCCCACGCCCGCGCCACCTTGATGCCGGTCTCGACGGCTTCGGCGCCCGTGTTCATCGGCAGCACGAGGTCTTTGCCGCAGAGGGCGGCGAGCTCCGCGGCGAAGGCGCCGAGCTGGTCGTTGTGGAACGCGCGGCTCGTGAGGGTGATGCGACCGAGCTGCTCGACAGCGGCAGCGACGAGGGCCGGATGCCGGTGGCCGAAGTTGAGCGCGGAGTACGCCGACAGCAGGTCGAGGTAGCGCTTGCCTTCGACGTCGGTGACCCACGCACCCTCACCCCGGGCGATGACGACCGGCAACGGGTGGTAGTTGTGGGCGACGTGCGCCTCCTCCGAGCCGATGATGCGGATCGTCGCCGTGTCGAGTGCCGGGCTGGTCATCGGGTACCTCGCAGTTCGAGAGTGCAGCATTTGATGCCCCCGCCCCCGAGCAGCAGCTCCGACAGGTCGATGAGCACCGGGTTGTAGCCCCGATCACGCAGCTGCCGTTCGAAGCCGGTGGCGCGCGGGGAGATGAAGACGTTGAGACCGTCGGAGGCGGAGTTGAGCCCGAACACGGCGCCGTCTTCGTCGGAGACGCGGATGGCATCCGGGTAGCGCTCTTCGAGCACGCCGCGGGATGCGTCGTCGAACGCCGACGGGAGGTAGGCGATGTTGGCCCGCTCGACACCGTCGGGACCCTCCACCGGATCGAGCACCGAGATCGCCGTATCGAGGTGGTAGAAGCGGGGATCGATCAGGCGCAGCGAGACCACCTCGCGGTCGAACACCTCGGCCACCTCACGGTGGCTGTCGCCGACGGAGCGGAAGCCGGTGCCGGCGAGGATCGTGTCACCCACGAGCAGGAAGTCGCCCTCGCCCTCCTGCACCTCGACCGGCTCGATCACCTCGAAGCCGTGCGCGGCGAACCAGTCCATGAAGGGGCGCTCCTCGCCGCTGCGCTCCGGCACCCGGAACCGCACGCCGAGCGCGCGACCGTCGATGATGAAGCCGCCGTTGGCCGTGTAGACCATGTCGGGAAGCCCCGGAACCGGGTCGATGAGCTCGACCTCGTGACCGAGAGCGAGGTAGGTGTCGTACAGCGTCTGCCACTGCGCGACCGCCTTGGCCGTGTCGGTGGGCTTCTCGGGCTCCATCCACGGGTTGATGCGATAGCTCACCGTGAAGTGCTCCGGACGGCACATGAGGTAGCGCCGCCGCTGGGCGATACGCGCGCCGGATGCCGCACCCCGGGCCTGGTGCGGGCCGACGGCGTCGCGCGGTGCGGTCTCTTCGTGCGTCTGTGGGGTCGACATCTACGCTCCTCGGGACGGAAGGGCGGCGGACGCTGTCCAGAGGCCCGGCGGCCCTTCGACTCGCACGTGGTCGTCGAGGAAAGGTCGTGGCGAGCACGCCTGCATCCATTCTGCCAGAGGCCTCCCACGTGCGGCCGGAGCTCTCCGTCGGGCGGGCGCACGTCGCGAGAGGGGTGGATCCCTGCCTCGATCGGCGCGGAATCCGCAACAACCCGCACGGTCTGTCGCGATTTCCCGCGGTTCAGCGGCGCAATCTGCCAAGCTTCTGGCTATGGGGCGACGTACCGGGGAAGAGACGCGGGCACTGCTGCTGCGTGTGGGAATGCAGATGCTGCTCGAACGCGGGGTGGCCGCTGGTGTTCAGCACATCCGTCTGCAAGACGTGCTGCGTCGCGCGGGGCTCACCACCGGCGCCGCGTACCGCCTCTGGGCAGACCAGACCGACTACCAGCGCGACCTGGCCGTATCGATGATGCGGCTTCGCCTGAGCGGACCGGCCGATTACGCGCGCGACGCGGTCACCGACCTCATCGCGCAGGGTGCCAGCGGAGACGACGTCATCCGGGCCGCCGCTGAGGCGCACGTCCGCGCCGCCTGGCGAGACGTCGAAGACCCGAGCGAGGAGGTCGACGCCCACTCGTTCCTCATCGCGCTCGCGTTGCGCACCACCGCCCACACTTGGCCGGAGCTCAAAGAGGCCAGCCGCGAGCGGCACCGCGAATCGACGGCGGCCTTCAACGAGTTCTACCAGTACCTCATGGACTCGTACGGACTGCGCATGCGAGCACCGCTCACGATCGAGGACTTCACCGATGCCCTCGCCGCCATCGGCGAGGGGTTCGCCGTGCGGGCGCTGGAGGGCATCGATCATCCGGTCTACGACGCCGACGCGACGCACGAGATCCCCGAGGGTCGATGGACCCTGTTCGCACTGGCCGTGCGCGCTCTCGTGAACGAGTTCATGGTGCCCGTCGACGGTCGCCCGATCGTCGAGGCCTACAGCGAGGGCCCGGTGCGGCAGAGCGGAGATCAGCGCGTCACGGTGCCAGAGAGCTCTGGGGTCGAGCAGTCTCGACCCCAGAGCGACACTCCCCCCGGTGGTGTCACGGAATGACCCTCGGCTCCGGCCGAACTGGAACAGGCATCCGTCGGGCGCTCCCCAGCAGCGCCGTCATAATCCTCCCGTGAGAGCCGACGGCGAGCCAGAAAGATAAGTTGTTTCTCGGCACTTTGACGAGAACGCGGGGGATGCCACCGAGGCCTCTCAGAGAAGCCCGAGCCGCCGCGTCCACGCGTTGGAGAAACGGCCCGCCGGATCGCGTCGGTCCCGCAGTTCGCGGAAGGCCTCCCAGCGCGGATAACGGCCTCGCACCTCGTCCGACGGCATCGTGAACACCTTGCCCCAGTGGGGTCTGGCCGAAGCCGGAAGCGCCGCCTCGATGACCGGCAGCAGCGCCGCCACCTCGTCGGGACGACGATGCCACGTGAAGTGAAGGGCCACGGCATCCGTGCCGTACGCGGGACTCAGCCACAGGCGGTCGGCGGCGACCGTGCGCACCTCCGACACCAGGAGGTGGGGGGCGATGCGCGGCGCGAGGGCACGCAGCGCGTCGATCGCGGCAGCGGCATCCGCGCGGGCGACGAGGTATTCGCTCTGCAGCTCCTCCCCCGCCGACGGGGTGAATGCCAGACGGAAGTGCGGCAGCCGGTCGTACCAGGGACCGGGCACATGGCCCTGCACGGTGCACGGTTCGGGATCGATGCCGGGTATCGGATGCCGCGGTCCGTCTGCGGGGCGCCCACCGAGCGCGGAGAGGTCGGGGGCGGCGGCGCGCGACTTGACCCACACCTGGTCGATGCGGTCGCGGTGCCGCCACGTGGTGAAGAGGCTGACGCTGTCGCCGGAGGCCTGCAGGGCGTCGAAGGAGTCGAGCGCAGCATCCCAGGTGATGTTCTCGTACACGGTCTGACCGAACGGCTCGGCGGCGACCGTGTCGAGCTCCAGCCGAGTGACGGCTCCGAGCGATCCGAGCGACACGACGCTGCCGTCGAAGTCGGCGTCGCCCCTCTGCACGCGGATGATGTCGCCGGCACCGTCGATCAGCTCCACGGCCGCCACCTGCGTGGCGAGTGAGCCGATGCGCTCACCCGAGCCGTGGGTGCCGGTCGCCACCGCGCCCGCCACCGAGATGTGGGGCAGCGAGGCGAGGTTCGCGAGCGCCCGGCCGCGCTCGTGCAGCCACGGGGCGAGGTCGCCGTAGCGCATGCCGGCCGCGACGCTCACGACCCCGGTGGCCGGGTGGAGCACCGGTTCGTCGACGAGGGCGGCGAGGGAGACCAGCACGCCGTCGGTGTCGGCGATGTCGGTGAACGAGTGCCTGCTGCCGAGTACCCGCACCCGCGCGGTCGCCTCGACGATCTCCGCCAGCTCGTCGAGGCTCGCTGGTGTCTCGATGCGCTCGGCGCGATAGCGGACGTTCCCTGCCCAGTTCGTCTCTGCCGTCATGCGCCCCACGCTAGTGCGCGTCGGCGATCAGATGACCTCTTCGCTCCAGGGATCGGGGTTGCCGAAGCGATGCGCCGTGATCGTCACCGACTGCTCGCGCAGGAACGGCAAAAGCTCCAGCCGCCCCGCGGTGGTCACCTCGCCGTCGTACACGGCGATGTCGGGATCGCCGCCGAGCGCCTCAGCGAGCGCCGCCCGCGTCGCCGCGACCGATTGCCGCGGGCCGACCAGACGCACGCGCGGAGCCTCTCCGCCCTGCAGCCGCTCCACGAACTCGGAACTCGTCTCCACGAACACGGGAAGATCGAGCTCGCCGAGAGCGTGCCGCACCGACGCCGGGATGCCGACGGGGGCGCTGAGAGTCACGTCCGACCCGGCGCGCACACCCGCCACGACGACACGCAGCACCTCCTGCCACGCGGCATCCGACGTCGCGCGGATCGCGACCGCCACGGGCCGGTACCGGAAGAGGTTTCGCTCCACGCCCAAGCGCGACACGTCCTTCACCTGGCCGAACTCCCGGTGCCACGCGACCGCGTCGGAGAGCGCACCGCGACGCAGCCACTCGAAGGCGTCGAAATCGAGCGTGGGCTGGGCGGCCTCGATCACGGTCGAGATGCGCCCGTCGAGGCCGCGCAGGTGCAGCGTGGACGACTGCGGCACCCCCGTGGCGGCCCGCCACGAACCCAGCCCGATGAGATAGTTCGGTCCGCCCGCCTTCGCCCCCGCGCCCACCGACGAGCGCTTCCACCCGCCGAAGGGCTGTCGTTGCACGATGGCGCCGGTGATGCCGCGGTTGACGTACAGGTTCCCCGCCTCGACCGCGTCGAGCCAGAGAGCGAGATCGTCGGGGTCCTGCGTGTGGAGTCCTGCGGTGAGGCCGTAGGCCACCGCGTTCTGCAGCTCGATCGCCTCGGCGAGCGAGCGGGCGTGCATGATCCCCAGCACCGGACCGAAGAACTCCTCGAGATGCACGCGTGATCCCGGCTGCACGCCGGTGCGGATGCCGGGAGTCCACAGTCGTCCCTCGACGCTGTCCGCCCCGCCAGCGACGCCGAGCCGCTCCGGCGGGAGGAGCCAGCGTTCACCGTCGGCGAGTTCCGTCAGGGCCCACGCGAGCTTTCCCTGCGGCGGCTCGATCACCGGGCCGACTTCGCTCAGCGGGTCGGAGGGCGGTCCCACGCGGAGGGATCGGGCGGCGTCGACGAGCTGGCGCGCGAATCGCTCGGAGTGGGCGACGGGCCCGACGAGGATCGCGAGGGATGCCGCCGAGCACTTCTGACCGGCATGGCCGAACGCGCTCTTGACGATGTCGGATGCGGCGAGGTCGAGGTCTGCCGAGGGCATCACGATGATCGCGTTCTTGCCGCTCGTCTCTGCGAGAAGCGGCAGCTCGGGGCGCCACGAGCGGAAGAGGGCGGCCGTCTCCCACGCGCCGGTGAGGATCACGCGCTCGACGCTCGGGTGGGTGATGAGCCGCTGCCCGAGGGCGCCCTCCTCGATGTCGACAAGAGTCACGAGGTCGCGCGGCATCCCGGCCTCGTCGAGGGCCTCCCAGATCGCGGTGGCGACGACGGCGGCACAGCGCCTTGCCTGCGGCGCGGGCTTGAACACGACCGCCGAGCCGGCGGCGAGCGCGGCGAGCACCCCGCCCGCCGGGATCGCGATCGGGAAGTTCCAGGGCGGAGTGACGACGGTCACCCGCGACGGCACGAACTTCGCGCCGCTCACGCGGTCGAGCTCGCGTGCGGTGGCCGCGTAGTACCCGGCGAAGTCGACGGCTTCGCTGACTTCGACGTCGGCCTCGGCGAACACCTTGCCGGTCTCGGATGCCGCGACTTCGATGAGCTCGCCACGGCGCGCCTCGAGGGCGCGCGCGGCGGCCTGAAGCATCTGTGAGCGCTCGGCGGCCGGCGTCGCGCCCCATGCCTCCCCCGCCTCCTCGGCGCGACGGACGGCCGCGTCGAGTTCCTCAGGGTCGGCGATGCGGGCGGCGTCGATGACGGCGTCGCCGGCGGTGGAGGTCTCCACGCGCGAGATCACCTCGCGGGCCCAGGCGCGGTTGGCCGGGAGCGCGGGATCGGAGTCGGGCGCGTTCGCGAATCCGGGGGCTCCCCCGTCGTCGATGTCGCCCTCGCGCGGCGCGAAGACGGCGGTCTCGACGTAGAGGGTGTCGTCGGCGATGGCGAGGACCGCCTGGGTGAGGGCGGCGGGCTCCGGCTCGGTCGCAGACCCCGGCTGTGTCGGCAGAGCATCGGCGGTGCCGTCGTCGACGCCGGCATCGGAATGGTCGTCGCGGCGCCCGCGATGCCGGGCAGCCTCGGCGGCGCGGTCCTGCCTGCGGTTCGGGCCGCTCGCGAGCGCCGGGTCGGCGGCGCGGGCGACCGATCGCACGAAGCGGTCGCGTTCCCGTTCGAACATCGCCGGGTCGCTCGCGAGGTCGAACGCGGCCGAGAGGAAGTTGTCGCCCGACGCGTTCTCCTCGAGCCGTCGCACCAGGTAGCTGATGGCGACGTCGAACTCATCGGGCCGTACGACCGGCACGTACAGCAGCACGGGCCCGACCTCGCGCGAGACCGCGCGCACCTGCCCCTGCGCCATGCCGAGGAGCATCTCGAACTCGACGGCGTCGCGCACGTCCCGCTCCCCCGCCAGCAGCCATGCGTAGGCGATGTCGAACAGGTTGTGCCCGGCGACACCGACCCGCACCGCAGCGGTGGCCTCGGGCGTGAGGGCGGCGTCCAGGCAGCGGAGGTATCCGGCATCCGTGTCGAGCTTCGACGCGTGCGTCGCGAGGGGCCACCCGTGCATGACGGCATCCACCCGCTCCATCGCCAGGTTCGCGCCCTTCACGAGGCGCACCTTGATGCGGGCCCCTCCGCCGTCGACCCGCTCCTGCGCCCACGCAGTGAGTCGCTGCAGAGCGGCGGGGGCGTCGGGGAGGTACGCCTGCAGCACGATGCCCGCCTCGAGCCCGCTCAGTCGCGGGTCGTCGAGGATCCGCATGAAGACGGCGATCGTGAGGTCGAGGTCTCGGTATTCCTCCATGTCGAGGTTGATGAAGGTGCCGTCGGCGGCGGCCGTCAGATACAGCGGCAGCAGGCGCTCCACGACCTCGTCGACGACGTCGTCGAACGCCCACATGGAGATGTGGCTCACGATGGCCGACACCTTGACAGAGACGTAGTCCACGTCGCTGCGGCGGATGAGGTCGTGGATGCCGTCGAGTCGCCGTCGTGCCTCGTGCTCGCCGAGCACGGCCTCGCCGAGGAGATTCAGGTTGAGGCGCGATCCCGACGCGCGCAGCGCCTCGATGGCGGGACCGAGCTTGTCGGGGCGCGCGTCGACGACGAGGTGGCCGACCATCTCGCGCAGCGCACGTCGCGCGATGGGCACGGTCGGGGCGGGGAGGAAGGGCGCGACCGCACCGCCGAGGCGCACCGCGCCGCGCAGGTACCAGGGGAGGAATCCGGGAGCGAGCCCCGCGACCCGGTGGAGGTTCGCGGCCGCGGCCGTGAGGCTCTCCGGTCGCATGACGCCGTCGACGAAGCCGATGGTGAACGGCAGGCCATTCGGGTCTTTCAGGACGCCGGCGAGACGCTGGGCGGCAGGGTCGACCTCTTCGTCTGCCGCTTCGGACACCCAGCGGCGCGCCAGGTGCACCGCCTGCTCCACGAGGTCGCTCGTCGCCTCGACGCCGGTCTTCGATCCGTCCGCCATGCTTCCAGCCTGCACCCGCTCCATCCCTTCAGGGTGAGCGACGCCACGAATCGAGAAAAGCGACGATCTACGATGAATACCGTTCACGGTTTTCGACGAGTGAAAGGGGAGCGGTGTTCGAGCTGCGACGCCTCCGGCTGCTGCATGAACTGGCCCTGCGCGGCACCCTCTCCGCCGTGGCCGAAGCCCTCTCCTACAGTCCGTCGACGATCTCGCAGCAGCTGGCCCAGCTCGAACGGGAGGCCGGAGTGCCCCTGCTCGCGCCCGACGGCCGCCGCGTGCGCCTCACCGAGCACGGCATCGCGCTCGCGGAGCATGCGGCGCGGGCTCTCGCGCTCGACGAGCGGGCGCGCGCCGAGCTCGAGACCCTCCGGCCCGGCATCGCCCCGGTGCGCGTGGCCGTGCTCCAGACCGCCGCGCGCGCCCTCGTACCGACGGCGCTGAGCCTCCTGGCCGAACGGTCGCCCACGCTGCGTGTCGAGGTCGCCGAGACCCCGCCGGAGGAGGGGCTGTTCGAGCTGTCGGCGCGCGGGTTCGATCTCGTCATCGCCGAGCAGTACCCCGGCCACACCCGCGAACAGCGTGCCGACCTCGACCGCACCGTCCTCGGCACCGATCCGGTGCGGATCGCGGCCTCATCCGGCACGCACGCCCTCCCCTCTCTCGCCGGCCGCGCCTGGGTCATGGAGCCGCGCGGCACCGCCGCCCGCGAGTGGGCCGTGCAGCAGTGCCGGGCTGCGGGCTTCGAGCCCGACGTGCGGTTCGAACTGGCCGACCTCGCCGCCCACGTGCAACTGATCGCCGCCGGTCACGCCGTCGGGCTTCTTCCCGATCTGCTGTGGGGCGGCGCAAAACCCGCCGTGGTGCTCTCCGACCTGCCCGGAGCGCCCGTTCGGGAGATCTTCACCGCGGTGCGGCACTCGGATGCCGCCCGCCCCAGCATCCGGGTCGTCCGCGAGGCGCTCGCCGACGCGTTCGCGCAGCGCCCGACCGGCTGAGGCCCGCGTGCGGCGCTGCGCGGTCGAGTCGGCCGGAGCCGGTCAGTTCCAGAGGCTCGGAGCGGGGCTCTTCGTCGAGGGGAGTGCCGCCCCGGCCGCCCAGTCGACGACCCAAGAGGGCAGCGGCGGAAGGTCGTCGGGGCGGTGCAGAGCCTCGAACAGCTCCTCGGTGTTGACGACTCCTCCGGTACGCCGGAGAAACCGGGCGCGCACGATCATCTCCGCGTAGACCTCGCCGTCGACCACGGCGCGGTGGATCTGGTACACCGCCTTGTCGTCGTGGCCGTACAGCCGCGACTCGACGGTGAAGCGCTGCCACAGCTGCAGCGACTTCCGGAAGGTCACCGTCTCGCTCGCCACCACGGCGTACCAGCCCTGCGCGTTCATGGCATCCCAGATCCCCGTGCGGATGAGGAGGTCGAAGCGCCCGAGGTCGAACAGCGAGGCGTAGCGACCGTTGTTCATGTGGCCCAGCAGGTCGATGTCGGTAGGGAGCGTCCGCAGGCGCACCCGGCCCACCGACGAGGGCGGGATGGGACCGCGGCGCCGCAGCACGACCTTCGCGCGCATGATCGTCAGAAGAGTCCGCCACCACACATTCACGAGGCGTGATGGTAGCGACGGTGAGGGTGCTCGCGCGAAATGCGTTGTCGACGTTCTACAGATGACGCGCCGCGAAAACACACGGCTCCGTCGATTTCGCGATTGCAGGCGCCGCACGTAGAGTCACCCCATGGAAGCCGAACTGCAGACCGACGTCGTCGTCCGTCCCGTTCGAGACGTGGATGCCGAGGCCCTCGGCCGCGTGCACGCCACCTGTTGGCACGAGACCTACGACCACCTCATCAGCACCGCCGCTCTCGAGAACGTCTCACCCAAGCGTCTGGCAGAACTGTGGACTCACTGGGCCCTGCAGGGCCCGGAGTTCACGATGGTCGCCGCCCTCGTCGGTGGAGAGATCATCGGGTTCGCCGGGTCGGGACCGGCCCGCGACCGTGACGCCCCCCGCGTGCGGGAGCTCTACTTCATCTACCTCCTGTCGAAGTTCCACGGAACCGGCATCGGGCAGAAGCTGTTCGATGCCGCCATCGGCGAAGGCGAAGAAGCCTACCTGTGGGTCGCGGAAGACAACCCTCGCGCCCACCGCTTCTACACGCGCAACGGTTTCGCGCTCGACGGCGCGACCCACACCGAGCCGTTCCTCGGCGAGACGCTCACCGAGGTCCGCTTCGTCCGCTGACGTCGTCCGTCAGGTCAGCGTTCGATGACGACCGCGAGGCCTTGACCGACCCCGATGCAGATCGCAGCGAGCGCGACCCCGCCCCCTCGGCGCGCGAGCTCGTGAGCGGCGTGGCCCACGACGCGGCCGCCTGAGGCTCCCAGCGGGTGGCCGATCGCGATCGCGCCGCCGTGCACGTTGACCTTCGCCGGGTCGAGGCCGGGCCACAGCCGCAGGCATGCGAGGCTCTGCGCGGCGAACGCCTCGTTGAGCTCGACGACGTCGATGTCGTCCCACGTGACGCCGGCGCGCGCCAATGCTGCCTCGGCCGCCGCGACCGGCGCGATCCCGAAGACGTCCGGATCGTTCCCGACTGCGGCGCGCGAGACGATGCGCGCGAGCGGCTCCGCACCCCCGAGGAGCGCAGAGGCCCGCTCAGATCCCACCAGCACCGCCGACGCGCCGTCCGTCAACGGCGACGCGTTGCCCGCCGTGACCGTGCCGCCCTCTCGGAATGCCGGGGCGAGCGGGGCGAGACTGTCCGTGGACGCGTCGGCGCGGATGTTCTCGTCACGGCGCAGGTCGACGCCCGGCACGGCGACCACTTCATCGTCGTAGACCCCGGCATCCCATGCTGCGGCAGCGCGCAGGTGACTGCCGACCGCGAAGGCATCCTGCTCTTCGCGGGTGATGCCGTGACGTTCGGCCAGCAGTTCGGTCGCCTCCCCCATCGACAGCGTCCACCGCTGCGGCATGCGGGGGTTCACGAACCGCCATCCCAGGGTGGTCGAGTAGAGCGTCTCGTTGCCCGCCGGGTACGGGCGCTGCGGCTTCGCGAGCACCCACGGCGCGCGGCTCATCGACTCGACACCGCCGGCGACCACGACGTCGGCGTCGCCGACCTCGACCGCCCGGCTCGCCTGGATCACGGCATCGAGGCCGGACCCGCAGAGCCGGTTGATCGTCGCCCCGGGCACCGTCGTCGGCCATCCGGCCAGCAGAGCAGCCATGCGCGCGACATTGCGGTTGTCCTCGCCGGCCTGGTTGGCGGCGCCGAGATAGACGTCATCGACGCGCCCCGGGTCGAAGCCCGCGTGGCGACCGGCGAGGGCGCTGAGCACCCCCGCTGCGAGGTCGTCGGGTCGCACACCCGCGAGGGCTTTGCCGATGCGACCGAAGGGCGTGCGGACCGCGTCGTAGATGAAGCTGGCGGGCATGTCATCCTCTCTGTCCTCGCCGCGCGCGGCGACCGCTCGTCAGCGGCCGCTGACGGTGCCGAACAGCCTCGCGAGGGGCGCGAGGGTGAGCGGGCGGGCGGCGACCCAGGCCGCAGCGATGACCACCATCGATGCGACGAAGATCCAGAACCCCGTCCAGTTGTCGGCATAGGCAGTGCCGTCGACCGAGCCCTGGGCCGCATACATGTGGTTGAGGTTGCGCAGGGCGCCCGTTGCGAACACCAGGGCGACGTGCACGATGATGAACGCCACGAAGTAGAGCATCACCGGGAAGTGCACCCTGCGCGCCCACTCGATCGGGTACGCCGCGCTCAGACGCTGGTTCTTCTTGGGCCACAGGCCGCTCATGCGGTAACCGGTGATCGCGGCCAGAGGCGCGGCCACGAACACGGTCGTGAAGTAGGCCAGCTGCTGCAGCGCGTTGTAGTTGACCCAGCCGTTCTCGGTGGGCCAGTCGAGCGACACGTACTGCAGCGCCGCCGACAGCGCGTTGGGGAACACCTCCCACGAGGTGGGGACGATCCGCATCCACTGCCCGGTGACGAACAGCAGCACGACGAACACCGCGCCGTTGACGAGCCACAGCACATCGAGCGCCTGGTGGAACCAGATCGTCAGGCTCGTCTTGCCCTTCTTGTTCCCCTTCGGGGTCCAGAACACCGTCGGGCGCTTCTCGGTGCGGATCGTGAGTCCCGAACGGATGATCAGCACCATGAGGAACACGTTGAAGAAGTGCTGCCAGCCCAGCCACGCGGGGAAACCGACGGGTGCCCCCTCGGGGAGGTGGTACTCGCCCGGGTAGGCGGCCAGGAAATCCTGACCGAACGGCATCGACAGCAGCACGCGCACGAGGAGCACCGCCATCGCGGCGGCCAACAGCAGGCCCCCGCCGCCGACCACGACGATGCCCAGCCACTGCCCACGGGTGAAGGGGCCGAGCCGCTTCGGCTCCCGCGGCGGAGCGGGGCGGTGGGTCGCGGCGCGACCCGGCCAGACGGTGCGGGGCGCGGTCAGCGGCGGGCGCGGACCGGATGTCACCGCCACCTCTCGCGGAGCAGTCGGGGTCGCCGCGACGACGGCGGAAGCGGTGGTCGCCGCCGACGGCGCGATCGGCTCGGGGGCAGCGGGGGAGGCATCCGCGACGGCGCCCGACGTGAGCGCGGGCTCCGCAGGAGCCGCGGAGAACATGCCCTCCGGCGGCCATGCCTCTCCACCCTCCGTGCGCGGGAGTCCGCGGCGCAACGCCACCCCACCGGCGCCCGCAGCGGTCACCGGTGCCGGCGCCCCCGCGGACGGCGTGGTGGCGGCGGAAGCAAGCGGGGCCTGGTCGGCGGGCGGCTCGGCGGCGCCCAGCTC
>JAEYVZ010000008.1 GCA_023431405.1 Actinomycetes bacterium | reverse complement strand
CCCCGGTGCCGGGTGCGGTCCTTCTCAGTCGGCCGTGAGGCGACGACACCGCAGTGCGCGCACGTGGTGAACCCGGCGGCGGCCACCGTCTCCCCCGCGATGATCGCCTCGCTGCCCGGGGCGTCGCCGAGCCCGACGTTGAGGGAGCGGATGACCGCGGAGCGCGCGTACTCCGCGCCGAACACTGTCGCCTTCAGCTTCCACGCGTCGGCGATGTCGGCGGGGTCGATGTCGACGCCGGTGACCTTGGTAAAGAATGTTCGGGTGCGGTCGTCCGCGTCGTCGTCGATGAGTACGTCGTCGAGCCGGTGCACGGCCGAGACCTTCAGCAGCGGAAGCACCTTGTGCACGGCACCGGAGTCGGTGACCGCGCTGCTGCGGCAGCGCGGGCAGGCGACCAGCGACACTTCGACGTTGGTGGTGCCCCATCCGCAGGACGGGCAGAGCCTCGTGCGGGACCACAGCGGCTGGGACAGCGGGCCGACGTCTACGGCGTCGACCTGGACGCGTTTGCCGTTGGCGTAGAAGTAGGCGCCCGGCGCCAGTTCGGTGAGGGCGGTGCTGCTGCTGCGCTCGTACGTGAGGTCGAGGGCCTGCGGTTCGGGCGACTGGCCGCCCTCGTTCGCGGTCCACCACAGATGCACGTCCAGGGTAGTGGCGTCGTCGAGGAGGTTGTAGTTGGGTAGCAGGCCGACCCCGCTCAGCCCGGTCAACGTCTCCTGGCGGCCGCGCTCACGTAGTTGGTCTCCGAGCGCGCGGGACTCCCCCATGCAGCGCTTGCGGTCGTCCTTCTGCTGGTCGTCGAGGTGCCCGTGCTTGTCGAGTTCGGCGACGGTCTGGGCGAGTTCGTTGAGCCGCTTGCGGATCTCGTCGGTCTCGGTCTGCCAGGCCAGCGCCACGCGCGCGGCTTCCGCCCGCAGCCCGGCGGCGGCGAAGTCGCGCACCGCCTGCTGCGCCGCGGAAACCAGGTTCTGCCCGAACAGCGCGAGGAACTCGGCGCTCAAGCCGTCCGCGTCGGCAGTGACCATGTCGACCACAGATCGGAGCCAGGCGCCGTCGTCCATGCCTCCGCCTAGTACGCTGCCGAGTTTCGACGGCATCGCCGGGTGGGTTCCGAGCCCGCTGGCGGCGAGGCGGTCGAGCGCGAAGGCGAAGAACTGGCGGTGCAGCAGCTCGGTGGCGTTGAGGTAGGCGCCGGGCGGCAGCACCTCACCGGCCAGCAGGTGGGTCGGCTCCGCGAAGTAGTAGAGGTCCCGCGGCGAGCTGGGCACTGCTGCGAGAACGAACGCGTTGCCGGTAGAGCGCCCGGCGCGGCCGATCCGCTGGAGGTAGTTCGCGGTGGACCGCGGCAGCGACGCCAGCGCAACCGTGCTCAGGTCGCCGATGTCGATACCGAGTTCGAGGGTGGGCGTGCAGGCGAGGATGTTCGGGTCGACGGGCGAGCCACCCATCTTGAACCGGGCCTCGACCTCCTCGCGCTCCTCGCGGTCGAGCAGGCCGGTGTGTTCCTCGCTGACGATGCGCCGGATGCGGCCCTGCTGGTACATGGTCCGGTAGAAGTTCGACGGCTCGATCTCGACTGGCGCCAGGGTTCCGGGGCAGCGCATCCGCGGGCAGGGCGCGCCGTCCCAGAGAGCGGCGCGGTTCGAGGCGGCGGGTTGCACGTGGTGGCAGACCGGGCACTGCAGGCGTTCGATCCCGGTGGGATCCAGGATGATGCGGTCGGCCGTGAGACCGTAGATCTTGGATCCCTTTTCGCCGCTGCGCCGTTCGAGGGGACCGTCGTCGTCCGCGAGGACGTCGACGACATCGGCAAGGAGGGCACGAGCCTCGGGTGCAGTGACACCGAGGCAACGGCGGGTCCAGTCGGTCAGCCGTGATTCGCCGCGCGGGCCCAGCGCGATGAAGTCGGTGTCGCCGGCAGCCCCGCTGGTCAGGAAGCCGGGGGCGGGGCGACCGGCGGGGAACTTCGGCATGCCCTCGGCGCTGCCGCCCCAGATGGACCACCGTTTGCCCTCGTCGCGGACGTACCGCGCGAGCCACCGGTGGTGAATGCCGCCCGTCGTGCGCAGCTGTTCGAGCAGCCCGAGGATCCAGATGTCGTACTGGGGGCCGGCATGTGCACCAACCAGCTCGAGGCTGAGTTGCGGCAGATTCTGGTGGATGTCGCGGGCGAGCGACGCGAAGTGGTCCAGATCGATGTCGACGTCAACGGCGACCGCCCCGGTCAGTTCCAGCGTGCGACCCATGCGAGCGTTCAGGCCGGTTTCGAGGTGCGCCTGGAAGGCGATGCGCACGTCGAGCAGATCGCGCAGCCATCCGTCGGAGTCATGGTCGAGCCAGGCACCTTCGACTCCGGTGCGGCGCACGAAGTCGGGTGGGGTGATCGAGTACAGCTGCGCTTCCGGGGTGTTCGTGAACAGTCGCTGCGCCGCGTCCTGCAGCGTGGTGCGTTCGCCGCCTGTCGCAGCGAGGAGTGCGGAGCGGAAGTTGAACTGGAACGCGCGGCCCTCGATGAACGCGGCGCGGTGAGCGGCGTCCTGCACGGAGTCGGTGAAGACGAGGGTCTTCTTCTCGTCGTCCGCGAGCAGCGGGGAGCCGAATTCGCTGGTGAGTCCGACGCTGAGGAGGGTGGCGACGCTGGAGCCGAGAAAGCGAATGGCGTTGCGCGCACCGCACGCCGGGCAGATCTGTTCGACGGCCTCGTCGCCGTCGGGGGTGCAGTGCACCGCGATCGTGTTCTCACCCGGGGTGGGGACGATCTCGAGGCTGTCGGCGTCGACGAAGCTGACACCCTGGTCGGCCGCGTCGGCGAGGAGCAGGGTGCGGGTCTTGCTGCGGGTGGCGAGGCGGGCACTGTCCCGCCAGATCGACTGTGGTTCGTGGGCGAAGGAGTCGCCGAGTTCGGTGGTCGAGGTCATCCATCCCGAGTGGCCGCACACGCGGCAGTGCACGGCGGGAAGGTGGCTGCCGTCGGCGGGTGGGCCGTCGTGCCACCAGTCGAAGCTGGGTTCGCGGGACACCTGGCGAAGCATTCGGGTCAGTTCCCGTACCCACAGTTGCACCTGCACGTTGAGCAGGGGTCGGAGTGAGCCGTGGTCGTCGCGGACGCGGGCGACCGACAGGAGTGCGAGGAACTTCAGGAGCGCCTGCTGCACCTCGGTGGGTCGGGTGGAGTTGTGGACACCCCACGGCAGGACGCCGGCCTGGGTGATCCGGGTGACGGCATCGGCGGGGGTGAGTGGTTCACCGCTGAGCGCGTCGATGACGGCGCGGGTGAGGAAGTGGGTACGGAGCGCGTCGCCGATCGCGACCGGGTCTGTGTAATCGATGTCGGCGGCGTGGGCGCCGGGTTCGGCGGTCGATTCGAGGACCGCCCGCGCGAGTGGCTCCCACGATCCGGCCTTGGCCGCGTCCGGGATCGGGGCGTCGAGGATGACCTCGACGGTGGGGATGTCGAGGGTGAAGTCGACGTGAGGGACGACGTCGGCTGCCGTCAACGATGTTTCGGTGACGAGGGATTCGGCGGGGAATGCGGTCCCGAAGACGGTTTCGGCGAACTCACGCAGCTCATTCGAGCGGCTTCCACCACCGAGCGTCGCGGAGGTGGCGACCGGGGTGACGCGGCCCAGCGGGCGCCCGGTCTCGGCGACGCCGATGCGTGCGCCGAGCCGGCGGATGAGCATGGCGACGTCGGTGCCCTGCGCGCCGTCGTAGGTGTGGAACT
>JAEYVZ010000071.1 GCA_023431405.1 Actinomycetes bacterium | reverse complement strand
GGGGGGGGCGGGGGGGGGGGCGCCCCCCCCCCCCCCCCCCCCCCCCCCCCCCACGCCTGACGGGTCAGGCCTTCCAGACCGACTTCAGGTTGCAGAATTCGCGGATGCCTTCGGCCGACAGCTCGCGTCCGACGCCCGAGTCCTTGACACCGCCGAACGGCAGCTCGGGGTACGAGATCGACATGCCGTTGACGAACACGGCGCCGGCCTCCAGGCCTGCGGTGATCGCCTGCTCCTCGGCGTCGTCCTGCGTCCACACGGCGGAGCTGAGGCCGAACGTCGTGTCGTTCGCGATGCGCAGCGCCTCATCGGCATCCGCCACCCGGAAGACCGTCGCGACGGGGCCGAAGGCCTCCTCGCGGTAGAGGCGCATGCTCTCCGTGACGCCCGTGAGCACGGTCGGCGGGTAGAACCAGCCGTCGCCGTCCGGGAGGGCTCCGCCGGTGACGGCGGTGGCGCCGGATGCCAGGGCGTCGTCGACGAGCTCCGCGAGCTCTTCGCGGCCCGACTTCGTAGCGAGCGGCCCGACGTCGGTCGACTCGTCGCGCGGGTCTCCCACGCGCAGCGCGGACATCGCCGCCGAGAACTTCTCGACGAACGCGTCGTGCACGTCGGCGTGGACGATGAAGCGCTTCGCGTTGATGCACGCCTGCCCGTTGTTGGTCGTGCGGGAGGTGACCGCCGTGGCCACCGCGCGGTCGAGGTCGGCGGAGGGCATCACGATGAAGGGGTCGGAGCCGCCGAGCTCCAGCACGACGTGCTTGACCTCGGAGCCGGCGATCGCTGCGACCGAGCGGCCTGCGGGCTCGGAGCCGGTGAGGGTGGCCGCCACGACACGGCGATCGCGGAGGACGCCTTCGACCTTGGCCGCCGGGATCAGCAGCGAGTGGAACGACCCCCGGGGGAAGCCGCCCCGCTCGAAGAGGGTGTCGAGGTAGAGGGCGGCCTGCGGCACGTTCGACGCGTGCTTCAGGAGACCCGTGTTGCCGGCCATGAGGGCGGGGGCGGCGAAGCGCACGACCTGCCAGATGGGGTAATTCCACGGCATGACGGCGAGGACCACCCCGAGCGGCTGGTACACGGTGTGCGCCGACGACGCCCCGACGGCGCTCGGGTCGTCGAGGGTCGAGCCCGACAGGAACTCCTCGGCGTGGTCGGCGTAGTACCGCATGCCCTTGGCCGACTTGTGCACCTCGGCGCGGGCCTGAGCGAGTGTCTTGCCCATCTCGAGGGTGATCAGCTCGGCCACCTTCTCGACGTCCGCGTCGAGGAGGTCGGCGGCTGCCCGCATCCATCCGGCGCGCGTGGCGAAGTCGGTGGCGCGCAAGGCCTGGTAGGCGCCGTGGGCCGCGGCGATGCGGGTCTCGATCTCGTGGTCGTCGTGCTCGTCGAACGTGGCGAGCGTCTCACCGGTGGCGGGGTTGATGGATGCGATGGGCATGCGTGGCCTTTCGTCGGGGGATCAGATTCGGGTCAGTGGGCGTGGGCGCTGTCGAAGATGTGCGGGGTGCGGGCGAGATGCCGGCGCGTGCGCCGGATGTGGCCGCCGAGCACGCGTTCGGCCTCCTCGACGTCGCCGTCTTTGAGGGCGGAGACCATCAGATGGTGCTCTTCGTAGGCGATGCGGCGGGCGTCGGGGTCCCACGAGGAGACATAGGCGCGGCGGTAGGGCGCGGTGGTGTTCCAGAGCTTGCGGATGAGGGGGTCGAGCTGCGAGGTCTGGGCGGGGGCGTAGCTGGCGAGATGGAACTCGCGGTCGAGCCGGAGGAAGGTCTCGGTGTCGTCGCCCGCCTCGCTGATGCGCTGGGCGAGGTCCGCGAGATGGTCGAGAGCGGGCTCTGCCAACTGTGGGGCCGCGTAGCGCAGGAGCAGCGGCTCGAGTCGCTCGCGCATCTGGTAGACCTCCTCGCATTCGGCGAGGGTCAGGTGCGACACCCAGGCGCCGGAGTTGGCGACGACGGTGACGAGACCCTCGTACTCGAGGAGGCGGATGGCCTCCCGCACGGGCACCCGGCTCGCCCCGAACTCGGTGGCGACGTCTTCCTGGCGGATGCGCGTGCCGGGAGGGTAGGTGCCGTCGATGATGCGCGCGCGGATGCCGTCGGCGATCCGGGTGCCCGCGTCGCCGTCGCGCGTGCGTGCGGTCTCGATCTCGCTCATCCGACTACTCTGCCGGATGTGCCGGATGCCACAGGCGCACCTCGGCATCCGTTTCGTAGGCCTTGCCTTCGGGGAAGGAGACGAGCTCGAACTGCATGCCCCAGGGGCTGCGGAAGTACAGCCACCGCTGACCTGCCGAGGCGCCGGCGCTGACGACAGGGGCGCCCATGACCTCGACGCCCTTCTCGCGGAGGTAGCGTTCGGCGGCGTCCATGTCGTCGACGTAGAGGGCGAGGTGGTGCCCGCCGATGTCACTGTTGCGCGGCTGTGGGGCCTGACCGTCGGCGCTCGCGTAGTGGAAGAGCTCGACGTTGCTGCCGTTGCCGAGCCGGTAGAAGCGGATCTCGGTGATCTCGGTGCGGGGGTGGACGCCCAGGTGGACGGCCATGAAGTCGTCGTCGGCGCGCTTGGGGCCGAGGGTGTAGACGTGCACGGCACCGAGCACGTCGACGAAGAACCGCTCGGCCTCGTCGAGGTCGGGCACGGTGAAACCGACGTGGTCGGTTCCTCTCATCCCGGGGATCGGCATCTTTGCTCCTCTTCTCACGACATCGTGGGCTTGATTGTATCCAGCCGGAGGGTCAATCGGCCACATCTCGGAAGAATCTTCGGGAGATCGGTTGAAATTGGATGCAATGATCCTCTACCGTGGGGTTCATCGCATGAGATCGATGGAGACAGACATGCCGCGACGACGCAAACTCTCGACCGAGGTCCCCTGGATCGAACTGAGCACCACCTCGGCCGACTGGAAGGCCGCAGACCCGGCGCTGCTGACGACCATGCTCGGTCAGCTCCACCTGATCCGCGCATTCGAGGAGAGCGTGCTCGAACTCGCCGGTGCCGGTCTCGTGCACGGCCCCGCCCACTCCAGCATCGGACAGGAGGGTGGCGCGGTCGGGTCGATCGTGACGCTGCGCTCGACCGACGCGGTGAACGGCTCCCACCGCGGCCACCACCAGTTCCTCGCCAAGGCGATCGGCCACGTCTCCGGCGGCGTGCTCGACCCCGCCGCCCTCGTCGACGAGCCGATGCAGGCGCTCCTGCAGCGCACGCTCGCCGAGATCCTCGGTCTCGCGCAGGGCTTCTCAGGGGGCCGCGGCGGCTCGATGCACCTGCAGTGGCTCGAAGCCGGCGCCCTCGGCACCAACGCGATCGTGGGCGGCGGCGCCCCCATCGCCGCCGGCAACGCCTGGGCGCAGAAGCATTCCGGTACCACCGACGTGTCGATCAACTACTTCGGCGACGGCTCCAGTCAGATCGGCTCCGTCCTGGAATCGATGAACCTGGCGGCGGCCTGGCGGTTGCCGGTCATGTACTTCATCGAGAACAACCTGTACGCCGTCTCCACCCACGCCGACGAGATCACCGCCGACCCGCGGTTCTCGGTGCGTGGCCAGGGCTTCGGCATCCCGTCCTGGCGCGTGGACGGCATGGACCCGCTCGCGGTGCACCTCGCGACCCAGGAGGCGCTCGAGCGCATGCGCGGCGGCGAAGGCCCCGCCATCATCGAGGCCGAGGTCTACCGGTTCTTCCACCAGAACGGCCCCTACCCGGGCAGCGCATTCGGCTACCGCACGAAGGACGAGGAGAAGGCCTGGCGTGCGCGCGACCCGATCGTGCGCATGACCACCGAGCTCGCGAACCTCTCGGTGCTGAGCCCCGACGAAGCCGCCCAGATGCGCGCTCAAGCGCAGCAGGCGATGGCCGACGCGGTCTCCCAGCTCGTCGAGGACGACCCCGACAACGCCGGTCGCCGCCGCATCGTGCCGGCGCTGTGGCCCGACCCGAAGGTCGTCGACACCGGCATCCGCAGCGACGCGTCGGAGCTCGAGGGCCTCTCGACCACGGAGCCCGACCCGGCCGCGGGCTCGTGGACCGACGTCAAGTTCGTCGATGCCGTCGCCGCTGCGATGGAGCGCCGCATGCGCGAGGACGAGCGCATCATCGTCATGGGTGAGGACGTGCACCGCCTCGGCGGCGGAACGAACGGCGCCACCAAGGGCCTGTTCGCGGCCTTCGGGCCCGATCGCGTCATCGGAACGCCCATCAGCGAGAACGCCTTCTTCGGCCTGGCCGGGGGAGTGGCGCTCGACGGACGCTTCCGCCCCGTCGTGGAGTTCATGTATCCCGACTTCATGTGGGTCGCCGCCGACCAGGTGTTCAACCAGGTGGGCAAGGCGCGGCACATGTTCGGCGACAACAACACCATGCCGCTCGTGCTGCGCACCAAGGTGGCGATGGGCTCCGGCTACGGCTCCCAGCACCTCATGGACCCCGCGGGCATCTTCGCCACCGCCCCCGGCTGGCGGATCGTCGCGGCCTCCAACGCGGCCGACTACATCGGGCTCCTCAACGCCGCCCTCGCCCTCGAAGACCCGGTGCTCGTGATCGAGCACGTCGACCTGTACGGCACGGCGGATCGGATGCCGGAAGGCGACCTCGACTACATCATCCCGCCGGGCCGCGCCGCCGTGCGTCGCGAGGGCTCCGAGGTGACGGTGCTCACCTATCTCTCGATGGTGGGGCACACGCTCGAAGCCGTGGAGCAGACCGGGGTCGACGCCGAGGTGATCGACCTGCGCTGGCTCGACCGGGCCTCCCTCGACTGGGAGACCATCGAGCGCAGCGTCAAGAAGACCGGCGCCGTCATGATCGTCGAGCAGGGTGCGCGGGGAACCTCGTACGGTGCCTGGCTCGCCGACGAGCTGCAGCGCCGTCTGTTCGACTGGCTCGACCAGCCCATCGAGCGCGTCACCGGCGGTGAGGCCAGCCCGAGCATCTCGAAGGTGCTCGAGCGGGCGGCCATCGCCCGCACCGAAGAGGTCGCCGCGGGGCTCGAGCGCGTGCGCAAGAACGCAGGAGGCCGCTGATGGCTGCCGTCATCCGCATGCCGGCGCTGGCCGCCGGTGCCACCGAGGCTGCCGTGCAGTCGTGGCTGGTCGCCGTGGGCGACCGCGTCGAGGTGGGCCAGGAGATCGTCGAGATCGAGACCGAGAAGGCCGTCGTCGAATACGAGGCGGAAGTCGCCGGCGTCGTGGCCGCGCTCTTCGTGGATGCCGGTGCCGCCGCGGCCGTCGGCTCCCCGATCGCGGTGCTGGCCGGCGAAGGCGAATCGGCCGACGAGGCGATCGCCGCCGCGGGCGTGACCGCCCCGGCATCCGCCGCCCCTGCGCCCGCCACCCCCGAGCCCGCGGTGCCCGCGGCGCCCGCGACCGAGACGGCGA
>JAEYVZ010000084.1 GCA_023431405.1 Actinomycetes bacterium | reverse complement strand
GCGGTGGGTCGTCTGGCAGAATCAACCGCTGTTCGTCGCATCCGCCGCCCCCGCTCTGGGAGCCCTACTCTCGCCGGCGGCGCCTCCTCGGCGTTCGACCGAGCCGCCCTCGCGACCCCCCGACGCCCGCCGCGCGCGCCCTGCCCGGCGCCGCTCCGTCGTGGCGATGGCCGTGGCCAACACCGCCGCTGCGGCGGCGTTCCTGTGGCCTCTCGTGGCGGCCGCCGTCCCCGCTCAGGCGCAGGCCGCGGTGCCGTACATCGCCCTGGCGCTCGCCCCCCTCGCGGTGATCCTCGCGATGGCCGCGCTCGACGAGTCGGTGCGTTCCGCCCACACGCTCGCGCTGCTGGCGGTGCTCGCCGCACTGGGCTCGGCGATCAGGGTCGCCAGCACGGGCGTCGGCGGAGTGGAGGCGCTGTTCGTGCTGCTCATCCTCGCGGGCCGCGCGTACGGTGCGCGGTTCGGGTTGCTGCTGGGGGCGGCATCCATCGCCGTGTCTGCGCTCATGTGGGGCGGCGTCGGCCCCTGGCTGCCGTTCCAGATGTTCGCCTGCGGGTGGGTGGCCGCAGGTGCGGCGCTGCTCCCCCGGCGCGTGCGCGGGTGGGCGGAGGTCGGGATGCTGTGCGCCTACGGCGTCGTCGCGTCGTACGGGTTCGGGCTGCTGATGAACATGTGGTTCTGGCCGTTCGCGGTGGGCGCCGACACGAGCATCTCGTATGTCCCGGGGGGCTGGGTCGGTGAGAACCTGGCGAACTTCCTCGTGTACTCGCTGCTCACGTCGACGGCCACGTGGGACACGCTTCGTGCGGTGACGACGGTCGTCGGGATCGTGTGGGTGGGTCGCGCCGTGCTCGGCGCCCTGCGCCGCGCGAAACCGGTCTCGCCCTGACGCCGGCGCACCCGGCGACACCGCCGTGTCGGTGGCGCTGCGTATCGTGGCGGATCGGGAGGCATCATGCTCGCCATCGGCTCCATCGTCATCCGTGTCGACGATCTGCACGCTCAGATCGCGTTCTGGACGGCCGCGCTCGATTACGTGCCGCGCGAGCCGATCGACCACGACTTCGCCCTCCTCGTGCCGCGCTCCGGTGAGGGTGTGAGCCTGTCGCTGGATGCCGTGGCCGCACCCCGCACGCTGCCTCCGCGCATCCATCTCGATCTGTACGCCGAAGACCAGGCGGCCGAGGTGTCGCGCCTGACCGACCTGGGAGCACGCGAGGTGCACTGGGACAAGAAGCCCGCGGATGCCGACTACGTGATCATGGAAGACCCCGAGGAGCATCGATTCTGCGTCGTCGACGCCGCCGATTGGCGCGGGTGGGAGCGCCAGCGGGAGAGCCACCGTGCCGCGGCCGGGCTGCGTTCGCGCGCGGCGGGCGAGCACCGCACCGGCGGCTGAGAGCACCCCCTGCGGATGCCGGGAGCCTCACCGTTTCGGTCGGCCACGTCCCGTCGGCGTGGGAAGCTGGAAGGGTCATGAAGATCAGGAACTCCTCCGACTGGCGCGATGCGCTCCCGTTCGACACCGCGCTGCGAGCCTCGGAGGCCGTGCCCGGCGACCCGACCCGCTGCGCGACGTGCGGACCGTCGTCCGAGCTGCGCGAACGCGAAGACCTGTGGGTCGTGAAGCACCGGCATCCGAACAACCCGGCAGGTTTCGTGCGTCTCTACTGCGTCGCCCACAAGCCGACGATCGCTCCTCCGCGACGCGAGCCGGCGCCCGTGAAGGCGCCTCGGGAGCGTCGTGCCCCGTCGAGCCGTGCGGTGGCCGCGCCGACGATCCCGGAGCGGGTCGCGGTGCTGTGCCCCGACTGCTTCGTCGAGGTTCCCGCCACCGGGCTGTGCGGCATGTGCGGGCAGCGGGTGGGCTGACCCGCCCTCGCCGCGCGGTGCGCTACACCGAGAAGTACTTCGCCTCGGGGTGGTGGAACACGAACGCGTCGGTCGACTGCTCGGGGTGCAGCTGCAGTTCGTCGCTGAGCTCGACGCCCATGCGCTCGGGCCGCAGCAGCTCCACGACCTTGCGGCGGTCTTCCATGTCGGGGCACGCCGGGTAGCCGAGCGAGAACCGGGCGCCGCGGTACTCGAGCTTGAACAGCCCGGCCGTGTCGGTGGGGTCTTCGGCCGCGAAGCCGAGCTCGGAGCGGATGCGGGCGTGCCAGAACTCGGCGAGGGCCTCAGTGAGCTGCATCACGAGGCCGTTGAGCTCGTAGTAGTCGCGGTAGCGGTCTTCGGCGAAGAGCTTCGCCGTCACCTGATCGATGCGCGCGCCGGCAGTGACGAGCTGCACGGGAAGCACGTCGACGGCGCCCGAAGCTCCCGGCCGGATGAAGTCGGCAAGGCACAGGTGCCGGTCGCGGCGCTGGCGCGGGAAGGAGAAGCGCAGCCGCTCCTGCCCGATCGTCCCCCCGGAGCCGCCGTCGGGGGCGAGGAGCCCTGCGGTGCCCAGGAGCCCGGCAGGATCGTCGCCGTGGTGGAGCACGACGACGTCGTCTCCCTCGGAGACCACGGGGAAGTAGCCGTAGGCGACGGAGGCATCGAGCATGCCTTCGGCGAGGATGCGGTCGAGCCAGTACCGCAGCCGCGGGCGCCCTTCGAGCTCGACGAGCTGTTCGTAGGAGAGCCCGCCCTCGCCGCGCCCGGGCTTGAGGCCCCACTGGCCCATGAAGGTCGCGCGCTCGTCGAGGAAGGCGGCGTAGTCGGCCAGCGCGATCCCGCGCACGATGCGCGTCCCCCAGAACGGCGGGGAGGGGACCGGGTTGTCGGATGCCACGTCGGACCGCGCCGGCATGGCCTCCGGTTCGGTGAGGGTGAGCAGCGACCCTTCACGGTGGATGCGCTTCTTCAACGGCGGGAGGCCCACGGCATCCGGGCTCTCGCCGCGTGCGACGCGCACGAGGGGTTCCATGAGGGCGAGCCCTTCGAAGGCGTCTTTCGCGTAGCGCACCTCGCCGTCGAAGAGCCCTGCGAGGTCGTCTTCGACGTAGGCGCGCGTGAGAGCCGCGCCGCCGAGAAGCACCGGCCACCGCGACGCGAGGCCGCGCGACTGGAGCTCTTCGAGGTTCTCCTTCATGACGACGGTCGATTTCACGAGCAGCCCCGACATGCCGATGACGTCGGCGTCGTGCTCTTCGGCGGCGGCGATGATGTCGGCGATCGGCTGCTTGATGCCGAGGTTGATGACGTCGTAGCCGTTGTTGGTGAGGATGATGTCGACGAGGTTCTTGCCGATGTCGTGGACGTCGCCGCGCACGGTGGCCAGCACGATGCGTCCCTTGCCCGACGCGTCCGACTTCTCCATGTGGGGTTCGAGGAGGGCGACGGCGGTCTTCATGACCTCCGCCGACTGCAGGACGAACGGCAGCTGCATCTGCCCCGACCCGAACCGCTCCCCGACGACCTTCATCCCTTCGAGCAGGTGATCGTTGATGATCTGCAGCGGCGTCAGGGCCGGGGTGTCGTCGTCTCCGGCGCGAGCGAGGTCGAGGTCGGCCTCCAGGCCCTTGAGCTCGCCGTCGATGATGCGGCGCTGCAGCCGCTCACCCACCGGCAGGGCCGCCAGTTCGGCGGCGCGCTGGTCGCGGAGGGCGGCGGTGTCGACCCCGGCGAACAGGTCGAGCATGACCGCGAGCGGGTCGTACGTGAGGTTGCCGTCGGCGTCGTACTCGCGCCGGTCCCAGACGAGGTCGAGCGCGACCTGACGCTGATCTTCGGGGATCGAGGCGAGCGGCACGATCTTCGCGGCGTCGATGATGCCGGAGGTGAGACCCGCTTCTGTCGCCTCGTGGAGGAAGACCGAGTTGAGCACCGATCGGGCGGCAGGGTTCAGGCCGAACGACACGTTCGACACGCCCAGCGTCGTCTGGATTCCGGGGTACTTCGCGACGAGGGCGCGGATCGCCTCGATGGTCTCGATGGCGTCGCGGCGGGTCTCCTCCTGGCCGGTCGCGATGGGGAAGGTGAGGCAGTCGACGATGATGTCCTCGACCCGCATGCCCCATTCCCCGACCAGCGCGTCGACGAGGCGGGAGGCGATGCGCAGCTTGTCCTCGGCCGTGCGCGCCTGACCCTGCTCGTCGATCGTGAGGGCGATGACGGCCGTGCCGTGCTCTTTCACGAGCGGCATGATGCGCCCGAAGCGGGAAGCCGGGCCGTCGCCGTCTTCGTAGTTGACGGAGTTGACGACGGGGCGGCCGCCGATGAGCTCGAGACCGGCGCGGATGACGGCGGGCTCGGTCGAGTCGATGACGAGCGGCAGGGTGGATGCCGAGGCGAACCGCGACACGACCTCCCGCACGTCGGCGACGCCGTCGCGGCCGACGTAGTCGATGCACACGTCGAGCAAGTGCGCTCCGACGCGGATCTGATTGCGGGCGATCTCGACGCAGTCGTCCCAGCGGCCCTCGAGCATCGCCTCTCGGAAGGCCTTCGACCCGTTGGCGTTGGTCCGCTCGCCGATCGCGAGGTACGACGCATCCTGGTGGAAGGGCACGTGCTGGTAGAGGGATGCCACGCCCGGCTCGATCGCCGGGGTGCGGGCGGCGGGCTGCGCGGCCCGCTCGCCGTGCAGCCGCTCGACCACCGCGGCGAGGTGCTCGGGGGTGGTGCCGCAGCATCCGCCGACCAGGCCGATGCCGAACTCGCGCACGAACTGCTCGTGGGCGGTGGCGAGCTCGGACGGGGTGAGCGGATACGAGGCCCCGTCGGCGGTGAGCACCGGCAGCCCGGCGTTGGGCATGCAGGCGATGGTCACCCGCGAGTGCTTGGACAGGTGCCGGAGGTGTTCGCTCATCTCCGCCGGTCCGGTCGCGCAGTTGAGCCCGATCGCGTCGACGCCCAGCGGCTCGAGCGCGGTGAGCGCTGCGCCGATCTCGGAGCCCATGAGCATGGTGCCGGTGGTCTCGACGGTCACCTCGACGAAGATCGGCAGGCGGATGCCGCGGTCGACGATCGCCTGCTTGCAGCCGTTGACGGCGGCCTTGGTCTGGAGGAGGTCCTGCGAGGTCTCGATGAGGAACGCGTCGGCGCCGCCGTCGATGAGCCCTTCGGCCTGGAGCGCGAACGTCTGCTTGAGGTGCTCGTAGGTCGTGTGTCCGAGCGAGGGGAGCTTCGTGCCGGGTCCCATCGAGCCGAGCACCCAGCGCATGCGGCCGTCGGCGGTCTCTGCCGCCTCGACGCGTTCACGGGCGATGCGCGCCCCGGCCTGAGCGAGTTCGTGGATGCGGTCGTCGATGCCGTAGTCCGAGAGGTTCGACCAGTTCGCCCCGAACGTGTTGGTCTCGACGGCATCGATGCCGACGGCGAGGTAGTCGTCGTGGATGCGGGCGATGAGATCGGGCCGTGACACGTTGAGGATCTCGTTGCAGCCTTCGAGCTGCTCGTAGTCGTCGAGCGTCGGCTCATACCGCTGCAGCATCGTTCCCATCGCGCCGTCGGCGATCACGACGCGGGTGGCGAGGGCGTCGAGGAGCGCCTGCGACCGCGTGGGCCGGGGGACGGCGTCGATGTCGAGGGCGTGGAGAATCGGCGCGGCGGGTGTCACCGACCGATTCTCCCACGCGCCCTCATCGCGAGCGTCGTGCTTTAAGGAATGAGTCGACGCTGTCCCAGAGCGCGATCGCCGCGATGCCGAAGCCGGCGAGCACCGACAGGATGCCGTAGACCTTCTCGGCCTCACCTACCGGGATGACGGCGTCCCAGAAGGCCGGGTTCAGGAGCCTCCCCTGCGAGAGGAGCCACAGCGCGGGCACGGCGACGACGAGGTTCAGCACCGCGTTCACGGCGGCGAGCGCGAACGTCCACCGCCGCTTCAGGAAGACGACGATCGCGAGCACGGCCTCGGCGCCCATCGCGACGAGCAGGCCCCCTGCCCACCAGGGCCACAGCTCCGGTGAGAGGAACGGCATCCACGCGCCGTCGAGGTAGACGAACCCGACGAGCTGATCCCAGACGAGGGCGATCGCGGCGACGGCGAGGAAGACGACGCTCACGATCATGTCGGCGAAGCGCGCGCCGGTGTACGGCGTCTCGGCGGGGAGCCGGTCGACGGTCCAGCGTGTGAAGGGGGCGGTCGCCTGATCGGAGCGCTCGACCAGGACGAAGACGAGGGTCGTCCAGAAGGCGAGGTGCACGGCGACGCTGAGCGAGACGCCGATGGTCGATCCGATGACGGCGCCGATGTTCGCTCCGGCGAGGGTCTGCCCGAGTGCGACGCCGAACGCGGCGCACGGCACGACGATGGCCGTGAGGAGCTTCAGGAGCCGCCACCACTCGAGGTAGTACCGCGGGCCGATGAGGTGGAGCGGCCGGTCGGCGTAGCCGGCGGCGAGCTTGTCGGGGTCGCCGAGCTCGTCGAGCACGTCGCGCTCCGCCTGTGCGGGTGATGCGCCCGCCTCGAGCCGGGCGTCGAGCTGGTCGGCGATCGAGGCGCGCAGCTCGGCGGCGACGTCGTCCCGCTGCTGCTCGGGGATCGTGCGGGTGACCGCGTGCACGTAGCGGTCGGTGAGGGTGGATGCCATGTCAGTCCTCCTGAGGAAGGGCGTCGACCGCGGCGGCGATCGAGCGGAATTCGTCGGCGAGGGCGCGCGCGAGGCGGATTCCCTCGGGTGAGGTGCGGTAGAACTTGCGAGGCCGGGCTTCGTCGGTGTTCCACTCGCTCGTGAGGTGCCCCTGCTTCTCCAGGCGGCGCAGCAGCGGATAGAGCGTGTTCGCGTCGGTCTCGAACCCGCGCGACTGCAGCTGTTCGAGCAGGCCGTAGCCGTAGCCCGGTTCGACGAGCAGCCGGAGGCACGCGAGCACGACGGTGCCGCGCCGCAGTTCCTGCCGGTGGGTCTCGAGTGCTTCGGTCTCGCTCATGTCCATCACATTACTGTGTGACACACACTATCGTCAATGACACATCGCTATTGGCTCTGCGCATCACGATGGGCGCGCCGCCCGGACCCTCACGTTCGCGACCCCGCATCGGCAGGATGGATGCCATGAGCATCCCTCCGCTGGCCGACATCCTCGCCACCGCCCACGTCGTCGCCCTCCCCCTCGCGACCCGCTTCCGAGGTGTCGACGTGCGCGAGGCGCTGCTGTTCGAAGGCCCCGAAGGATGGAGCGAGTTCTCCCCGTTCGCCGAATACGACGACGCGGAGGCCGCGACATGGCTCGCCGCCGCGATCGACCACGCATGGCATCCGTCGCCCGCTCCCCGCCGCGAGAGCGTGCCGGTGAACGCGACCGTGCCCGCCGTCGCCGCCGATGCCGTCGCCGCCGTGCTCGCGCGGTACGACGGATGCCGCACCGCCAAGGTGAAGGTCGCCGAACGCGGCCAGACCCTCGCCGACGACATCGCCCGCGTCGCCGCCACCCGCGCCGCCATCGGCGCCGAGGGCCGGGTGCGCATCGACGCGAACGGCGGGTGGAACCTCGACGAGGCGGAGCGGGCGCTCCACGCCCTGGCCGAGTTCGACCTCGAATACGCCGAGCAGCCCTGCGCGACCGTCGACGAGCTCGGCGAGCTGCGCCGGCGCCTCGCCGACTGGGACATCCCGATCGCCGCCGATGAGAGCGTGCGCAAGGCGACCGACCCGCTGGCGGTCGCGCGGGCGGGGGCCGCCGACATCCTCATCGTGAAGGCGCAGCCGCTGGGCGGCATCCGTCGCGCGCTCGACATCGTCGCCGAAGCGGGTCTTCCCGCCGTCGTCTCCAGCGCCCTCGACACGAGCGTCGGACTGTCCATGGGGGTCACCCTCGCGGCCGCGCTCCCCGAACTCGACTTCGACTGCGGCCTCGGCACTGCCTCCCTGCTCACCGCCGACGTCACCGCGTCACCGCTGCGGCCCGTCGCGGGCGCCCTCCCGGTCAGACGCGTGAGCGCCGACGCCGGGCTGCTGGCACAGCACGCGGCATCCGACGATCGACGCCGCTGGTGGCTCGCACGACTCGAGCGCTGCCACGCACTGCTGACCGAGCAGTCCGCACGGCGCTGACCGGGCGGTTCTCCCGGCGCGGACGCCGGCTGTTCTCTCGGCGCTGACGCTAGGGCGCTTCGACGAGGGCGACGACCAGCCGTTCAAGCCGGTCGTTGAGCACCTCACTCACACCCGCCTGCGTGCGGCCCTCGAGCGTCGCGCGCGTGCAGGTGTCTTCCGTCGCGTCGATCAGGAGCTGAGCGGTCTCGTCGACCGGCAGGCGCAGGCGCAGGCCGAAGCTCTGAGCGACCTGCTCGATGATCTCCTGCACCCGCACGCGCATGGCATCCTGCCACGCGAGGTATGCCGTCGCGAGCCGCGGGTCGCGCAGCGCCTGCGTGCGGATCTCGCTGAGCAGCTGGGGCTCCATGTGCTCGCCGAGCGAGGCCCCCACCACTTGGCGGACGAGGGTCGAAGGGTCGGCGACGGCGCCCGTGTCGGGTCCGAGCTCGCGCACACGCCCGGCGACGGCTTCGAGCTTCGACTCCGCCATCTGGGTGACGAGCGCGAGGAAGAGCTCCTCCTTCGAATCGAAGTTGGAATAGAACGCTCCCCGGGTGAACCCGGCCCGCTCGCAGATCGTCTCCACGGATGCGGCCCCCATCCCCACCTCGGCGAAGACCTCGTGGGCGGCGGCGAGCAGCCGCGCGCGGGTCTGGCTGCGCCGGCGGGATGCCGGGCGCTCTGCGACGTCGGACATGGCGCTCCTCACCTCTCTGCCGTGCCTACAGCGATGTGTCGTGCCGCCCGTCGGTCGTCGATGGGTCCGGGAGATACTCCCATGATCCCCTCAGGCTTGCGAGGCGGCTCATGATTAGGATACACATATGTATCGGATACATCGCTGTATCGCCCTTGCTCGAGCGGGGTGGTCGGCGCGCCGGCCCCTCGGTGCCGTCATCTGAACCGGAGCGCCCGTGTCCACACTGCTGTACTCCCTCGGCCGCTGGTCGTACCGTCACCCCTGGCGCGTCCTCGTCACCTGGCTGCTGCTTCTCGGCGTGATCGGCGGCGCCGTCGGCGCCGGCCTCGCCACCGGCTTCGTCAAGGGCACCGACAACTCGTTCACGATCCCCGGCACCGAGGCCCAGGAAGGCATCGAGCTGCTCAGCCGCACGTTCCCGCAGGCCAGCGGCACGAGCGCGCAACTCGTGATCGTCGCCCCCGACGGCGAGCGCGTCGACGACGACCGCATCTCGGGAGTCATCGGAGACGCGATCGACGAGCTCGAAGACGTCGACGGGGTCATCGCGGTCACCGATCCGTTCGACGAGATGGTCGACGGGCTCGTCTCCGACGACGGGCAGGCCGCCATCGTCCGCCTGCAGTTCGACGGGCAGGCCACCGACGTCAGCGACGCCACCGTCGATGCGCTCAACGACGTCGCCGCAGACACCCGAGAAGCGATGCCGGCAGGCTCCCAGGTGGCGATGGGCGGCGACCTCTTCTCCACCTCCGTCCCCGCCATCTCCCTCGTCGAGGCCGTCGGCGTGCTCATCGCACTGTTCGTGCTGATCGTCACCTTCCGCTCCATCGCCGTCGCCTGGTTCCCGCTGGCGAGCGCCCTCATCGGCGTCGGCCTGTCGATCGTGCTGATCTTCCTGGCATCCGCGTTCACGTCGATCTCGTCGACCACCCCCATGCTCGCGCTCATGCTGGGGCTCGCCGTCGGCATCGACTACGCCCTGTTCATCGTCGCGAGGCACCAAGACCAGGTGCGCGACGGCGTCGACCCCGAGGAATCTGCCGCCCGCGCGACCGGCACGGCGGGATCGGCGGTCGTCTTCGCGGGAGTCACGGTGCTCATCGCGCTCATCGGTCTCGGGTTCGCCAACATCCCCTTCCTCACGACGATGGGCATCGCCGCCGCCGTGGCCGTCGCGATCGCCGTCATCGTCGCCCTCACCCTCACCCCGGCGCTGCTCGGCTTCATCAAGGGCCGTGTCGCCGGGAGGCCCCGCCGCGTCCGCCGTCGCGATCGGGCCGCCTCGACACCCCGGAAGGGCTTCGCCGAGCGCTGGGTCACGATGGTCACCCGGCATCCGGTCGTCACGACCCTTGCCGTGATCGTCGGGCTGAGCGTCGTCGCCATCCCCGCCGCAAGCCTCCACCTCGCCCTTCCCAACGCAGGCATCCAGCCCAAGGAGAGCCAGGCGCGTCAGGCCTACGACCTCACCGCGACCCACTTCGGCCCCGGCTCCAACGGCCCCCTCATCATGACCGGCACGATCGTGACCTCAGACGATCCCCTCGGCCTCATGGACGACCTCAAGGCCGAGATCGAGACGTTCCCGGGCGTCGAATCGGTCGCCCTCGCCACCCCGAACGAGACCGCCGACACCGGCCTCATCCAGATCGTCCCCGAGACGGCGCCCGACGACCCCGCGACCGCCGAACTTGTGAGAGAACTGCGCGCCGCGCACGACCGCTTCCTCGACGAGTACGGCGTCGACCTCAAGGTCACAGGCCACACCGCCGTCGGCATCGACATCTCCGACCGCCTCGGAGCGGCTCTCCTCCCGTTCGGGCTCTTCGTCGTCGGGCTCTCCCTCGTCCTTCTGATGATCGTGTTCCGCTCGATCTGGGTGCCCGTGAAGGCCGCCGTCGGCTACCTGCTTTCGGTGGCCGCGGCCTTCGGCGTCGTCGCCGCCGTGTTCGAATGGGGCTGGTTCGCCGACCTCCTCCACGTGACCCGCACCGGCCCGGTCATCAGCTTCATGCCGATCATCCTCATGGGCGTGCTGTTCGGGCTCGCGATGGACTACGAGGTCTTCCTCGTCTCGCGCATGCGCGAAGACTTCGTGCACGCCAATCGTTCCCGTGGCGGCCGCGGCGAACGCGCGACCGCGATCGGTGCGGTGCGCAGCGGCTTCACGGCCTCGGCCCGGGTCGTCACCGCGGCGGCGGTGATCATGTTCGCCGTGTTCGCCGCGTTCGTCCCCGAGGGCGATTCGTCGATCAAGCCGATCGCCCTGGGGCTCGCGGCGGGCATCGCCGTCGACGCGTTCCTCGTGCGCATGACCCTCGTCCCGGCGGTCATGGCCCTCCTCGGCGAGAAGGCATGGTGGATGCCGAGGTGGCTCGAGCGCCGACTCCCCCACTTCGACATCGAGGGCGAGGCGGTCGAGCGCGAGCTCGCGCTGGCCGACTGGCCCGAAGACGCCGCTTCGACGCCGCTCGTCGCCGAAGGGCTCACCCTGCGCGCGCCCGACGCCGACGGCGACGACGTCCCCCTCTTCGATCACGTCGACGTGCGCATCGGCCACGGCGGCACCCTCCTCGTGACCGCCGACGACCCGCGCACCGCCCGCGCATTCGCCCTCATGATCGCGGGGCGCCTCGCCCCGACCGACGGCCGCCTCCGGGTGGCGGGTCACCTGCTCCCGGGCCGCGCGGCCTGGGTGCGCGCCCACGTGGGCGTCGCCCTCCTCGCCGATGCCGACGGCGCAGCCGACCCGGTGCGGGAGCTGCGCCGAGCCCTCGCCGGCGGCACACGGCTCGTCGTGATCGACGGCCTCGACACCCT
>JAEYVZ010000076.1 GCA_023431405.1 Actinomycetes bacterium | reverse complement strand
ACGGTGGTCCGGCGGCGGCGGCACGCGACGCCCGCCGCGACGCGCTCCGCGACGCGGCCCGGGAGGCGGGCGCCCGCGTCGTGCTGCTGGCGCACACGCTCGACGATCAGGCCGAGACGGTGCTGATCGGCCTCGCGCGCGGCTCGGGAGCGACGAGCCTCGGCGGCATGTCGCCCGTGCGGGAAGACGACGGCATCCTGTGGGTGCGTCCGCTGCTCGGCCTGCGCCGAGCCGTCACCCGCGATGCGTGCCTCGCCCAAGGCCTGCCGCCGTGGACCGACCCGCACAACCTCGACCGCCGCTTCTTGCGCGTCCGGGTGCGCCAAGACGTGCTCCCCCTGCTCGAGGAGGAGCTCGGCCCGGGGGTCGCCGAGGCTCTCGCCCGCACCGCCGACCAGCTCCGCGAGGATGCCGACGCGTTCGCCGAGATGATCGAGGAGACCATCGAAGACATCGTCGAGCACGCGGAGGCCGGCATCGCCGTGTCGGTGCCGGCGCTCGCCGCCAACCCTCCGGCCCTCCGGCACCGCATCATCCGCCACATCGTCGACAGCGAGTTCGGTGAGAGCCTCAGCCGCGTACAGACCCTCGAGGTGGCGCGCCTGGCGGTCGACTGGTCGGGCCAGGGGCCCATCGACCTGCCCGGATGCCGGGCGTCGCGCCGCGGCGACAGGATCGTCTTCACGGCATCCGGGTCAGGTTCCGCGGGCACCTGACCCGTTCGGGCAGGGCGTTCGGCGCGCATAGACTCGACTCATGCGCGCGGCCGACATCGCAGACCAGCTCACCTCCGTCCTCGTCACCGAGGAGCAGATCCACGCGAAGCTCGAAGAGCTGGCGGCGCAGGTGGTGGCCGACTACGAGGGCAAGGAGCTGCTGCTCGTCGGCGTGCTGAAGGGTGCCGTCATGGTGATGGCCGACTTCGCTCGCATGCTCCCTCGTGAGATCTCGATGGACTGGATGGCCGTCTCGTCGTATGGCGCAGGCACGAAGTCGAGCGGTGTCGTGCAGATCCGCAAAGACCTCGACACCGACCTCACCGGCAAGCACGTGCTCATCGTCGAGGACATCATCGACTCGGGTCTGACGCTCAGCTGGCTGCTCGAGAACTTCGCGTCGCGCGGCGCCGCGTCGCTCGAGGTGCTGGCGCTTCTACGCAAGCCCGAGGCCGCCAAGGTCGAGATCGACTGCCGCTACGTGGGCTTCGACATCCCGAACGACTTCGTCGTGGGCTACGGCCTCGACTACGCCGAGAAGTACCGCAACCTGCGCGATGTGGCGGTGCTCGCCCCGCACGTCTACTCCTGATCCCGCGCCGTCGTCTTCCGCGACCGGTGCGGAGACCGCCGATGCTCGGTACGCCGTGGGCGAATGCACAGTGCGCGCATAGTCGCGCGCGATAGCCTGAGCGCACCATGGATTTCAAGAAGCTGGCCCGCAACCCGTTCGTCTACGTGTTGCTCATCGGCGTGCTCCTGCTCATCGGCATGTCGCTCATCTCGGGCCTCACGGGTGCCAAGTCGATCACGACGCAGCAGGGGCTCGAGCTCCTCAAGGGCGACACCGTCACCAAGGTCGTGACCACCGACGGCGATCAGCGCGTCGACATGGAGCTCTCGAAGGACTTCGAGGGCTCGAAGACGGTGCAGTTCTACTACACCGAAGCCCGTGCCGATGAGGTCGTCGCGGCCATCGACGCCGCCGAGCCCAAGGACGGGTTCAACGACGTCGTGCCGCAGCCGAGCTTCTGGGGCAGCATCCTGTCGCTCGTCATCCCGCTGCTGCTTCTGGGCTTGCTCTTCTGGTTCCTTCTGTCGAGCGCCCAGGGCGGCGGCAGCAAGGTCATGCAGTTCGGCAAATCGCGCGCGAAGCTCGTGACCAAGGAGACGCCCACCGTCACGTTCGCCGACGTCGCCGGCGCCGACGAGGCCATCGAGGAGATGCAGGAGATCAAGGACTTCCTGCGCGACCCCGCCAAGTTCCAGGCCGTCGGCGCTCGTATCCCCAAGGGCGTGCTGCTCTACGGCCCTCCCGGAACGGGCAAGACGCTTCTGGCGCGCGCGGTCGCCGGCGAGGCGGGCGTGCCGTTCTACTCGATCTCCGGTTCCGATTTCGTCGAGATGTTCGTCGGCGTCGGCGCGAGCCGTGTGCGCGACCTGTTCAACCAGGCGAAGGAGAACGCCCCGGCGATCATCTTCATCGACGAGATCGACGCGGTCGGCCGTCACCGCGGCGCCGGAATGGGCGGCGGTCACGACGAGCGTGAGCAGACCCTCAACCAGATGCTCGTCGAGATGGACGGCTTCGACCCGAAGGCCTCGGTGCTCGTCATCGCCGCGACCAACCGCCCCGACATCCTCGACCCCGCGCTCCTGCGTCCCGGCCGCTTCGACCGTCAGATCGGCGTCGACGCCCCCGACCTCAAGGGTCGCCAGCGCATCCTCGAGGTGCACGGTCGCGGCAAGCCGCTCTCGCCGTCGGTCGACCTCAACGTGATCGCGCGGAAGACCCCCGGATTCACGGGTGCCGATCTCGCCAACGTGCTCAACGAGGCCGCCCTCCTCACCGCGCGCTCGAACGCGCAGCTCATCGACATGCGCGCTCTCGACGAGGCCATCGACCGCGTCATCGCCGGTCCGCAGCGTCGCACGCGCGTGATGAAGGACAAGGAGAAGCTCATCACCGCCTACCACGAAGGCGGTCACGCCCTTGCGGCGGCGGCGATGAACCACACCGACCCCGTCACGAAGGTGACGATCCTTCCGCGCGGCAAGGCGCTCGGCTACACGATGGTGCTGCCGCTCGACGACAAGTACTCCGTCACGCGTAACGAGCTGCAAGACCAGCTCACCTACGCGATGGGTGGCCGCGTCGCGGAGGAGATCGTCTTCCACGATCCGACCACTGGCGCCTCCAACGACATCGAGAAGGCCACGGGCATAGCCCGCAAGATGGTCACCGAGTACGGCATGACCGACGAGGTCGGGCCGGTCAAGCTCAGCGGGTCGTCGGGCGAGGTGTTCATGGGCCGCGACATGGGCCATGGACGCGACTTCAGCGAACGGATCGCGGAACGCATCGACGAGCAGGTGCGGGAGCTCATCGAGCAGGCCCACAACGAGGCCTACCGTGTGCTCAACGAGAACCGCGACATCCTCGACAAGCTCGCCCTCGCGCTCCTGGAGAAGGAGACGCTCGACCACATCGAGCTCGCGGAGATCTTCGCCGACGTCAAGAAGCTCCCGCCGCGCCCGCAGTGGCTGTCGAGCTCGGAGCGTCCCGTCTCGACGCTGCCTCCCGTGGAGGTGCCGCGTCGACGAGACGAGACGGGCCTTGCCGCCTCCGTGGCATCCGACGACGAGGCGGTGTCGCACCAGGCGACGGCGCGCCGCCCCAGCGGGCAGGCGCGACCCGCGACCGCGTAGGCTCGGGACGTGGCCGTCGACCGTGAACGCGTCGCCGTCCTGGTGCGCGAACTGCTCGAGGCGATCGGAGAAGACCCCGATCGTCCCGGCCTGCGCATGACTCCGCAACGGGTCGCCGACGCGTACGCCGAGTTCTTCTCCGGGGTGGGCGCGGATGCCACTGCTCCCCTCGCGCACACCATCTCGGTCACGCGCGGCCCCGCCCCCGACACGCTGCCGTCCGGTGCCGTCATGCTGCGTGACATCCGCTTCCGCTCCGTCTGCGAACATCACCTGCTGCCGTTCGCGGGCCACGCGCACATCGCGTACCTCCCGGGTGAGCAGGTCGTCGGGCTCGGAGCGCTGCCGCGGGTGGTCGATGTGCTCGCCGCGCGTCCGCAGGTGCAGGAGCGGCTGGGTGAGCAGATCGCGGATGCGATCGACGGTTCTCTCGATACGCGGGGTGTGCTCGTCGTGCTCGACGCGACGCACGAGTGCGTCACGATGCGAGGCGGCCGCCAGCCGGACGCCTCGACCGTCACGGTCGCCGCGCGGGGCGAGTTCACCGAGCCGTACGCGCGGGCGGAGCTCATGCTCCTGCTGACGGGGCACGGTGCGTCGTGACCCTCATCATGGGCATCGTCAACGTCACCCCCGACTCGTTCAGCGACGGCGGACGCCATTTCTCATCCGATACCGCGATCGCCCATGGCCGGGCGCTGCATGCCGCGGGGGCGGACCTCATCGATGTGGGGGGTGAGTCGACGCGGCCGGGTGCGGAGCGCGTGTCGCCCGCAGAAGAGCTCGATCGGGTGCTGCCGGTGGTCTCGACGCTGGCGTCGGAGGGTATCGCTGTCAGCATCGACACGATGAACGCGGCGACGGCCGCTGCTGCCGTCGCGGCGGGTGCCCGCATCGTGAACGATGTGTCGGGCGGTCTCGCCGACCCCGCGATGCTGGCCGCTGTCGCCGATTCGGAGGCCGACGTGGTGCTGCAGCATTGGCGGGGCCCGTCGTCGGAGATGTACGCGCGCTCGGATTACGTCGATGTCGTGAGAGAGGTCGTGGCGGAGCTGGAGGAACGCCGACGGGCGGCGGTGGCCGCCGGCATCTCGCCCGACCGGATCATCCTCGACCCGGGGATCGGCTTCGGCAAGCGCGGCGAGCAGAACTGGGAGGTTCTGCGGGACCTCGACCGCGTGGTGGCGATCGGCTCCCGCGTTCTCGTCGGCACCAGCCGCAAGAGGTTCCTCCTGGATGCTCTCGCCGGCGACGCGGAGCCCGGGGAGCAGCGCCGCGACCTGGCGACGGCGGTGACGAGCGTGCTGGCCGCCCAGGCGGGTGCGTGGGCCGTGCGGGTGCACGATGTCGCTGCCACGCGTGACGCGCTGAGCGTGTGGGGCCGATGGGAGGGTCGCTGATGGCCGATGAGATCGTGCTGACCGGCATCCGTGCCGTGGGGTTCCACGGGGTGTACGACCATGAGCGTCGCGAGGGGCAGGAGTTCGTGGCGGATGTCGTGCTGAGCCTGTCGCTGCGTGCGGCGGCGGCGAGCGACGATGTGGCCGATACGGTGCATTACGGGGAGCTCGCGGAGCGGGTCGCGGCGGTGCTGGCGGGGGAGCCGGTGGACCTGCTGGAGACGCTCGCGCAGCGGATCGTCGACGTGGCGCTGTCGTACCGGATCGTGGATGCCGCGGCTGTGACGGTGCACAAGCCGCAGGCGCCGATCACGGTGCCGTTCGGTGATGTGTCGGTGACGTTGCGTCGTCGGCGGGGGGATGCTGAATGAGCAGGGATCTGGCGCAGGGCTACCAGGGCGAGATGCCGGGCCGGGATCATGCGTCGACGCGCGCGGTGGTCGCGCTGGGTGCCAATCTCGGAGATCGCGGGAAGACCCTCTCGGAGGCGGTGGCGGAGCTTGCGCGTCTGCCGCTGACGGAGGTGACGGCGGTTGCTGATGCGATCGAGTCGGTGGCGCTCACGCAGTCGGGGCCGGACCCTTCGGCGCCGTCGTATCTGAACTCGGTGGTGCTCCTTTCGACGCGGCTGGCTCCGACGGTGCTGCTCGACTATCTTCATGCGATCGAGGAACGGCACGGACGGCCACGGAGGACAGCCGACCAGCCGCGGTGGCAGGACCGCACTCTCGATCTCGATCTGATCGCCTACGGCGACGTGGCGTCGGATTCGCCGTCGCTCACGCTGCCGCATCCTCGTGCGGCGGAGCGCGACTTCGTGCTCGGCCCGTGGCTGAGCGTCGATCCGGATGCCGTGCTGCCGGGGGCCGGCCGGGTGGCTGACCTGTTGGGTGCGTTGCAACGCGACGGGGGCGACCGGTGAAGCGCACGAGCGCTCTGGTGCTGCTGATCGCCGCTGTGGTCGGGGTGGTGGTTGGTTTTCTGATCGACCAAGTGCTGACGGCGATGGGCCAGCCGACTTTCACTCCGTCTCTCATGCTGCCGGTGCTGCTTGTTCTGCTGGGGGCGATCACGGTGGCCCTCGCGGTGCCGATCCGACGCGCGACGACGGGGTCGACGCAGCGGCGGGTGGATCCCTTCCGTGCGGTGCGGGTCGCGATGCTGGCGCGCGCGTCGAGCATGGTGGGCGCGTTCGTCGCGGGGGTGGGGCTCGGGCTCACGCTGTTTCTCGTCTCGCGTCCCGTGAGTCCCTCGTTAGGCTCTGTGAGTGCGGTGCTCGCCGCGGCGGCCGGGGCCATCGTCCTGGTGATCGCCGCTCTGGTGGCGGAGCACCTGTGCACGATTCGGAAGGACGATGATGACGAACAGCCCGGAACACCCGACCCCGGCTTCGGGCTCTCCCACGACCGGTGAGGCTGTGCCGGTGGCTGCTCCCGGCGAGCCTGAGGCGACGGGCGTGACCGCCGACGTCGCGGCGCCGGCGTCGCTGGCTGTGCCCGGCGTGGCTGAGGAATCGGCACGCGCGCATGCCCCGCGCGGTGAGGACGCGGTGCTCGACGCAGGCACGTACGGGCGGATCGTGGAGCCGCGCAGCGAGAACCGGCTGCCGTTGGGTGATGGCACGTGGCATCAGATCTCTCCGAAGTATCTGGTCGTGCAGCTCATCACGAACGGGGCGGTGCTTGCCCTGATCGTGGTGGCGGCGCTGGTGCTGTGGTTCGCGATGGACGTGAAATGGGTGCTGCTCCCGGCGGGGATCGGCGCGGCTGTGACGATCGCGACGCTTGTGGTCATCCCTCGCCAGGCCCGCTCGATCGGGTATCAGTTGCGGGCGGATGATCTCGTATTCCGTCGCGGCATCCTGTGGCAGCGGATGGTGGCGGTGCCGTATGGGCGCATGCAGCTCGTCGACATCACGCATGGCCCGCTCGACCGTGGGTTCGGCATCGCGCAGTTGAAGCTCGTCACAGCCGCAGCGGCCACCGGGGTGACCATCCCGGGGCTTTCGCAGGCTGCGGCGGAGCGCCTGCGTGACACGCTGATCGATGTCGCCGAGACCCGTCGGACCGGCCTGTGACCGACACGTCGTCTGCGGCCGCTGTGCCCTCCGCCGAGGTGCGTTCGCACTTGAGCGATGGCGAGTGGCATCGCCTGCATCCCTTGACGCCTTTGATGCGCGGCGGGTTGTTCCTGGTCGTCTTGATCGGTGTGATCGTCGCGAACTTCCGCGACCGGTTGATCGCCGTGTTCGTGCCAGTGATCGACGAGGAGTTCGAGTACGGGGAGTACAGCGACCCGATCGACTTCATCCTGGCGAACGACCTTCTCCTCCTTGCGGCCTCGGCGGTGCTCGGCGTGCTGCTGGTGCTGTTGGGGGTGTTCTGGTTGTCGTGGCGCTTCCACACCTTCCGCATCACGGGCGACGACGTGGAGGTGCGAAGCGGTGTGCTGTTCCGTACGCACCGCCGTGCCCCGCTCGATCGTGTGCAGGGTGTGAACCTCACGCGTCCGATGGTCGCCCGGCTGCTCGGGATGGCGAAGCTGGAGGTGGTGGGAGCTGGTCTCGATGCCAACGTGAAGCTCGAGTACCTCTCGACCGCGAATGCGGAAGCCGTGCGCGGGGACATCCTCCGTCTTGCGTCTGGTCGGCGTCTGGGGGATGCCCGCGCGGCTGACCCCGCGTCGCCGCGGGCCCGCGTCGTGGGCGTCGTGAGCGCCGGCATCACCGGGATCATCGAGGGCGCCGAGGGACCGGTGGAGGAACCGGAATCGGTCGTCCACATCCCGCCGGGCCGGCTCGTCGCCTCGCACCTGCTTTCGGGGTCGACCATCGCACTCGTCCTCCTGCTGGTCGCCGTGGTGGTGGGGTCGATCATCGGGACGCCCTGGGTGCTGTTCTCGATCATCCCCACGATGATCGCGTTCGGCGCGTACTGGTTCCGGCAGATCACTCGCACGCTGCGGTACTCGATCGCTCCGACGCAGGCAGGCGTGCGAATCACTTTCGGCCTCTTCACGACGGTGACCGAGATCCTTCCGCCGGGGCGCGTGCACGCGATCGAGATCGCCCAGCCGGTCTTGTGGCGGCGCTTCGGCTGGTGGCGTATCCGGGTCAACCGGCTCTCGGGTCGGGCGGCGAGTGATTCGGCGGCACAGCAGTTCGCCGACGTGCTCCCCGTGGGCACCCGCGCCGACCTGGAACGTGTGCTGCCGCTGCTTCTTCCTGTGCTCAGCCTCGATGAGTGGCAGTCGGTGCTTTCGGGCGGTCTCACCCGTCCGGCGCAGGGCGATGCGTACACGACCACTCCCCGCCGCGCGCGTTGGCTCCGTCCGCTCTCCTGGCGGCGGAACGGCTTCCTGCTGACGGCTGAGGCGCTGCTGCTGCGGTCTGGTGCGCTGCGCCGGGCCCTCGTGGTGCTGCCTCTTGCACGACTCCAGTCTCTCCGTGTCTCGCAGGGGCCGGTCGACCGGGCGATGCGCGTGGCGAACATCACGGGCCACACCGTGCTCGGTCCGGTGTCGGGGGCGCTCGGCATCCTCGACCGTGATGCTGCGGTGGGCGTGTGGCTCGATGGTGCTGAGGCGGTGGTCGCCGCCGCGTCGCGCGACCGTTCCCATCGGTGGAGCGAAGAGGCCGAAGTGGTGTCATCAGACCCCACGGCGGACGACGGGGTGATCGCCGCGGGAGTGAGCGATCTGCCCGCACCGGAGCGCGGGTGATGCGCAGCGGCCGCCTGGGCGTGGGGGTGATCGGGGCGGGGAGGGTCGGTCCGGTCATTGCTGCCGCACTCGCCGGCGCCGGTCACGCGGTGACGGGCATCACCGCTGGCTCCGATCCCGATCGCGTCGAGGCGGTGCTTCCGGGGGTCCCCGTGCTCCCCGCCGATGAGGTGGTGCGGCGAAGCGAACTGGTCGTGATCGCGGTTCCGCATGAGGAGCTGCCGGGTCTGGTCTCGGGGCTCGCCGAGCTCGGGGCCTGGCAGGTCGGTCAGCTCGTGCTGCACACCGATCCGGCCTATGGCATCGACGTGCTCGCCCCCGCCACCTCGCGCGGTGCGATCCCGCTCGCGGTGCACCCCGCCATCGCGTTCACGGGGACCTCGATCGATCTGCGGCAACTCCGCGAGGCATACGCGGCGGTCACGGCTCCGGCTCCCGTGCTTCCGATCGGACAGGCACTCGCCGTCGAGCTCGGCTGTGAGCCCGTCGTCGTCGATGAGTCGCGCCGCGCCGCGTACGGCGAGGCCGTGGCCACGGCGACCGAGTTCTCGGCGTCGCTGCTGCGCCAGTCGTCGGCGCTGCTGGAGACGGCCGGAGTCGAGGATCCGGGTCGCTACCTGTCGACGCTCGTGCACTCCACCATCGATCGAGCGCTGCAGCGCCTCGACGAGCCGGCCGACTGAACGTACCGCCCTCCGCGCCTCGCGCGCGCCGGGCCGGGTGCGTCGCTGCACGGGGAAGAGCAGGCGGTTCGCGGCCATGTGCAGGGAGGCGACGATGGTGCGCAGGGAGGCCACAGGCCGCGCCGATAGACTTGATGGTCGACTTCCGAGGAGCCTGAGATGACTGATGCGCCCGTGCCCGCTGAGCCCGGAGACGCCGCCGACGACGTGTTCGAGCAGAAGGCGGTCCGACTGGCCAAGCGCGAGCGCCTGATCTCGACGCGGGAGAGTGCGGCAGGCGGTGCCTACCCGGTGGCGGTGCCCGTCACCGACACGATCCCGGCACTGCGTGAGCGCTTCGCCGACCTCCAGGCGGGCGATGAGACCGGTGTCGTGGCGGCGGTGGCCGGTCGTGTCGTTTTCAGCCGCAACACGGGCAAGCTGTGCTTCGCGTCGCTCCAGGCGGGCGACGGCAGCCGCATCCAAGCAATGGTGTCTCTCGCCGAGGTGGGAGAGCAGTCTCTCCAGGACTGGAAGGACCTCGTCGACCTCGGCGACCACGTCTCGGTTACCGGTCAGGTGATCTCCAGCCGTCGCGGCGAGCTGTCGATCATGGTCACCGACTGGACGATCGCGTCGAAGGCCCTTCTTCCGCTGCCGAATCTCTACACCGAGCTGAGCGAGGAGAGCCGCGTGCGCTCCCGCTTCCTCGACCTGATCGTGCGGGATCTCGCGCGCGAGACCGTCGTCGCGCGCGCCAAGGTCAACGCGAGCCTGCGCGACACGTTCGCCCAGCACGGGTTCCTCGAGGTCGAGACCCCGATGCTGCAGGTGCAGCACGGTGGTGCCGCCGCGCGCCCGTTCGTGACCCACTCGAACGCCTTCGACGCCGACCTCTTCCTGCGGATCGCCCCGGAGCTCTTCCTCAAGCGTGCGGTCGTCGGGGGCATCGACCGGGTGTTCGAGATCAACCGCAACTTCCGGAATGAGGGCGCGGACTCCACGCACAGTCCCGAGTTCGCGATGCTCGAGGCCTACCAGGCCTACAGCGACTACAACGGCATCGCCGACCTCACTCAGGAGCTGATCCAGAACGCGGCCGTCGCCGTGGCCGGCTCGACCACGGTCACCTGGGCCGACGGCACCGAGTACGACCTGGGCGGCCGCTGGGACCGCATCTCGATGTACGACTCGCTGTCGGAGGCCGCCGGTCGCACGATCACACCGCAGACGTCGATGGACGAGCTGCGCTCGCTCGCCGCAGAGGTCGGGGTGGAGGTGCCCGAGAAGATCGCGACACACGGCAAGTTCGTCGAGGAGCTCTGGGAGCACTTCGTGAAGGGCGGGCTGGAGCGCCCGACGTTCGTCATGGACTTCCCGGTGGACACCAGCCCTCTCGTTCGCGAGCACCGCACGATCGACGGCGTCGTCGAGAAGTGGGACCTGTACGTGCGCGGCTTCGAGCTGGCGACCGGGTACTCCGAGCTCATCGATCCCGTCATCCAGCGAGAGCGCTTCGTCGAGCAGGCCAAGCTCGCCGCCCGGGGCGATGACGAGGCGATGCGCGTAGATGAGGAGTTCCTGCGCGCGCTCGAGCACGGCATGCCGCCGACGGGAGGCATGGGCATGGGGATCGACCGGCTGATGATGGCCATCACGGGGCTCGGCATCCGCGAGACGATCCTCTTCCCGCTCGTCAAGTAGCGTCGCGTCGGTCACGTTCCCTCCTCGCCACGGCGGAAGGCCCAGTCGGGAAGGTGCGCAGACGCGACGAACGAGCGGACGATGTCTGCCAACCCGTGGTCGGGCTCGATCTCGAGCGCTGCACGCGCATAGGCATCGGCGTGCGTCGATCGGCCGAGTGCCCATGACACCCACGCGGCCACCGCGAGGGCACCGGATCGTCGTGGTCGGGGCGTGCGGGCGGCGACCGCTCGCACCAGGCGGAGGGCGGTCTCCAGGCGGGGCGCGTCGGGGTGGGCACCTTCACCCCACATGACCGCAGCGAGGTCGGGCGGGTAGTCCTCGCCGTCCTCCCAGCGCAGCTGCGCCTGCATGGCATCGTTCCCTCCCGACGCGTCGGTCGCCCACTGCACCAGGGCGATGTCGCGCAGCGACGGCCGCGACAGCACCCACGCGAGCGTGGCGACCCGCAGCGGCGGAAGAGTCGGCTCGTCCCACGTGAGCGCATCTTCGAACAGGCCCGGCAGATCGTCGAGCGCGCATGCCGCTTCCAGCGCTGCCGGGTCGAGGCGGGACGCAGCGCCGTCGTCGTCATCGAGGGCCACCGGAAGGCCGCACACCACGGCAAGGCCATGTTCGAGTGCCCCCATCGCTGCCTGCGTGGCCGCGAGATCGTCGGAGTCCGCCGCGGGCAGGTCTGTGCCGCCGGTCTGATCGCCGGTGCGGGGTGGCGGGAGTGTGTCGTCGAAGGTCTGCAACTCGGAGAGCGGTCGACGCTTCGCCGTCGGCCTCACGTGCGATCCCCAGCCGTCGGGTCCGACGACGAGGACGTCGAGGAGTTCGAGTCCGCTGGCATCGGCCGCCCGTTCGATGGCGGCCGCGAGACGCACGTGGGGGAGCGACTGTTCGGTCTTCTCGTCGGTGTACACCGCCGCGAGCAGGCCGTCTGAGCGACTGATGCGGCACACCATGCCGATCACCGTCGCAGCGAAGCCGTCGAGGGGCGCGTCGCCCGGCGGGAGGTCGAGGCGGATGCCGCCGAGGCTGCGGCCACGTCCCATCGGCACCACCACGACGCTGCGTCGCGGCGTGTAGCCGAGCATGCGGGGGATGAGGGCGAGGAACTCGGCCGCGCCGGCGGCCTTCACGGTGGTGGTCATCGGACGAGCATCGGCGAGCGACGGTCGGGGCGGTGACATCCGCCCTGTCGACCGGGGAGGCGGTCGTGCGCACGGGGCGCTGTGGAGGAGACGTCGTACGATGGAAGGCATGGACAACGACTACTGGGGCGCCGTCATCTGGTCGCTTGCACCGACCGTGGTCGTGCTCGGGCTGTTCATCTTCGTGCTGCGCTCGATCCTTCGCATGGACCGCACGGAGCGGCGTGTGTACTCGCGCATCGAGGCGGAGGAACGGGCCAAGCGCGGCCTCGCCCCCTCCTCCACAGGCGACGACGCGAACCGCTGATCCCCCTCTCGGCCCGCCGAGCGGGCAGGGTCGCCGCCGCCCGATACGCTGGGCGCATCCGAATCGCAGGAGCGCACACGTGCTGAGCATCACCGTCGACTGGACGTGGACCTGGTGGGTCTTCATCGTCCTCGCCTTCGACATCGTCGTCCGCGTGCTGGCGATCATCATCATCCCGCGCAACCGTCGCCCCACGGCGGCGATGGCGTGGCTGCTGGCCATCTACTTCATCCCGATCGTCGGCATCCTGCTGTTCCTGCTCATCGGCAACCCGCGCCTCCCGCGGAAGCGCCGCAAGAAGCAGCGACAGATCAACGACTACATCCGCGCCACGAGCTCCGGGCTCGACTTCGGCACCCTGCGCCCTCACGCACCCGAATGGTTCCGCTCGCTGGTGCGACTGAACCGCAACCTCGGCGCCCTCCCGCTCGCCGGCGACAACGGCGCGACGATGATCTCCGGCTACCAGGAGAGTCTCGACGCGATGGCCGATGCGATCCGTGAAGCCCGAGACTACGTGCACGTCGAGTTCTACATCCTGCAATCCGACGCCGCGACCGACAACTTCTTCCGGGCGATGGAAGAGGTCTCCGAGCGCGGGGTCAAGGTGCGCGTCCTCCTCGATCACTGGGCGAACCGCGGCAAGCCCTTCTACAAGAAGACCTTGCGGCGCCTCGATGCCATGGGCGCCGAATGGCACCTCATGCTTCCGGTGCAGCCCTTCCGGGGGAAGTACCAGCGTCCCGATCTACGCAACCACCGCAAGCTCCTCGTCGTCGACGGTGTCGTCGCATTCATGGGCTCGCAGAACGTGACCGACTCCACGTACAACCTGCGCAAGAACATCCGCCGGGGACTGCACTGGGTCGACATGATGGCGCGCATCGATGGACCGATCGTGGCGTCGATCAACGCCGTCTTCCTCAGCGACTGGTTCAGCGAGACCGACGAGGTCGTCGAGGGCATCGAGCTGTTCGACGTGCAGCCGGGCTCCGGCGATCTCGACTGCCAGATCATCCCCTCCGGCCCCGGGTTCGAGTTCCAGAACAACCTCAAGCTGTTCATGGGGCTGCTGTTCGCGGCCCAGCGCAAGATCATCATCGTGAGCCCGTACTTCGTGCCCGACGAGGCTCTCCTCACCGCTATCCAGTCGACCTGCCAGCGCGGGATCGAGGTGGAGCTGTTCGTCTCCGAAGAAGGCGACCAGGCGATGGTCTATCACGCGCAGCGCAGCTACTACGAAGCGCTGCTGCGAGCCGGCGTGCGTATCTGGATGTACAAGCGGCCCTACATCCTCCACTCGAAGTCGATGTCGGTCGACGATGAGGTCGCGGTGATCGGGTCGAGCAACATGGACATGCGATCGTTCGGTCTCAACCTCGAGATGTCGCTGCTCGTGCGCGGTGAGGAGTTCGTCGCGGATCTGCGCGCCGTCGAAGATCAGTACCGCGCCGACTCGCGCGAGCTCACACTCGAGGAGTGGCTGCAGCAGCCACTGCGCTCGACCGTGCTCGACAACCTCGCACGACTCACCTCGGCGCTGCAGTGAGCCGCCGAGACGGAACGGCCGCCACCGACACTCCTGGGTGATGAGGTGAAGAGCGGATGCCACGGCATCCGCCCGAATGGAAGGCTCCACGATGGCACGACGACTCGCTCCCGCCCTGGCCGCCGCCGCGGCGGCGCTCATGCTCGCGGGCTGCGCGACCTCGACGACCCCCGGCGCCGGTGAGACGACCCCCGCCGACCCGGCCGGCCAGACCAAGCCACAGGGGAGCGCGCCGCTCGAGGCGGATGCCGCGTGGCTCCACGGCGGCTCGATGATCGCCGTCATCACGTACGGAAGCTCGACGTGCCGGCCGGGCGTGGAAGACGCCGTGCTCGACGGCGGTGTGCTGGTCGTGACACTCACGGAGCCCGGCGACGGTCCCTGCACCGACGACCTCGTCCCGCAGGCTCTCGCGGTCGCGGCGCCCGACGGCGTCGAGCCGGCCGACGGCCTCGACGTGCAGGTGCTGCTGGGCGACGACGTCGCCGACGTGACGCTCGCGCCCTACACGGGCGGCGCTGTGGAGGACTACGCGCCGTCGGCCGGATGGGCGGGCGATGACAAGATCGCGATCCTCACATGGGGGTCGTCGTCGTGCGCTCCCGTGATCGAGTCGACGACGGTCGTGTCGCCCACCGAGGTCGCCGTGACGTTCGCAGCCGCGCGTGCCGACCAGGTGTGCACGATGGACATGGCCCCGCGGGTCGCCGTCGCCGTCACCGAGGGCGACGTCTCCCGCGATGCGACCGTGACCCTGGGGGGTCTTTCGGGCGGCGCACCGGGCGACCGCGAGGTCGGTAAGCCCATCCCGATCGGCTGAGCCCCGTCCTCCCCGCGCGAGGCGGCGCCTCGTCCGCGCGGGATGGTCTCCGGCGGGCGCGGGAAGCGGTGCGCCGACGGCGAACACGGGCATACCGCCTTCTCGTGGTGGTTATCGTCTTTCGTAAGCGTCAGAAGACTCGGCGCGTGAAGGAGTGGACGATGTTCGAGAGATTCACGGACCGTGCCCGTCGTGTGGTTGTGCTCGCCCAAGAAGAGGCGAAGATGCTCAACCACAACTACATCGGTACCGAGCACATCCTGCTCGGCCTGATCCACGAGGGGGAGGGTGTCGCTGCCAAGGCGCTCGAAAGCCTCGGCATCTCTCTGGATGCCGTGCGCGAGCAGGTGCAGGACATCATCGGCCAGGGTCAGCAGCAGCCGACCGGCCACATCCCCTTCACCCCCCGCGCGAAGAAGGTGCTGGAGCTGTCGCTGCGCGAAGCGCTCCAGCTCGGCCACAACTACATCGGCACCGAGCACATCCTGCTGGGCCTCATCCGTGAGGGTGAAGGCGTCGCCGCGCAGGTGCTCGTGAAGCTCGGCGCTGATCTGAACAAGGTGCGCCAGCAGGTCATCCAGCTGCTCAGCGGCTACCAGGGCAAGGAGCCCGCAGGTGTCGCTGCCGGTGCCGGCGAGCAGAACCAGCCCGCCGCCCAGGGCGGCTCGGCGGTGCTCGACCAGTTCGGACGCAACCTCACCCAGGCCGCACGCGACAACAAGCTCGACCCCGTCATCGGGCGCGAGAAGGAGATCGAGCGGGTCATGCAGATCCTCTCGCGTCGCTCCAAGAACAACCCTGTGCTGATCGGTGAGCCCGGCGTCGGCAAGACCGCCGTGGTCGAGGGCCTCGCGCAGGCGATCGTCAAGGGCGACGTGCCCGAGACGCTGAAGGACAAGCAGGTCTACTCGCTCGACCTCGGATCGCTCATCGCCGGCTCCCGCTACCGCGGTGACTTCGAAGAGCGCCTCAAGAAGGTCACGAAGGAGATCCGCACCCGCGGCGACATCATCGTCTTCATCGACGAGATCCACACCCTCGTGGGTGCCGGTGCCGCCGAAGGTGCGATCGACGCCGCGTCGATCCTGAAGCCGCTGCTCGCCCGCGGCGAGCTCCAGACGATCGGTGCGACCACCCTCGACGAGTACCGCAAGCACTTCGAGAAGGATGCCGCGCTCGAGCGCCGGTTCCAGCCGATCCAGGTCGCCGAGCCGTCGCTGCCGCACGCCATCAACATCCTGAAGGGCCTGCGCGACCGCTACGAGGCGCACCACAAGGTGCAGATCACCGACGGTGCGATCGTGGCCGCGGCCAACCTCGCCGACCGCTACATCTCCGACCGGTTCCTCCCGGACAAGGCGATCGACCTGATCGACGAGGCAGGCGCTCGCCTGCGCCTCTCGATCCTCTCGAGCCCGCCGGAGCTGCGCGAGTTCGACGAGAAGATCGCGAAGGTCCGCGAGGACAAGGAGCGCGCGAGCGAAGAGCAGGACTTCGAGAAGGCCGCCGCGCTGCGCGACGAGGAGAAGAGCCTCCTCGCCGAGCGCCTGCGTCTGGAGAAGCAGTGGCGCTCCGGTGACGTCGCCTCCCACGCCGTGGTCGACGAAGGTCTGATCGCCGAAGTGCTCGCGCAGGCGACCGGCATCCCGGTGTTCAAGCTCACCGAGGAGGAGACCAGCCGCCTCATGTTCATGGAGAAGGCGCTCCACCAGCGCGTCATCGGCCAGGAAGAGGCGATCGCCGCACTGTCGAAGACGATCCGTCGTCAGCGTGCGGGCCTGAAGGACCCGAAGCGCCCCTCGGGCTCGTTCATCTTCGCCGGCCCCACGGGCGTCGGAAAGACCGAGCTCGCCAAGGCGCTCGCAGAGTTCCTCTTCGACGACGAGGGTGCGCTCATCTCGCTCGACATGAGCGAGTTCGGTGAGAAGCACACGGTCTCGCGTCTGTTCGGTGCCCCTCCCGGATTCGTCGGCTTCGAGGAGGGCGGCCAGCTCACCGAGAAGGTACGCCGCAAGCCGTTCTCGGTGGTGCTGTTCGACGAGATCGAGAAGGCTCACCCCGACATCTTCAACTCGCTGCTGCAGATCCTCGAAGAGGGCCGCCTCACCGACGGTCAGGGGCGCGTCGTCGACTTCAAGAACACGGTCATCATCATGACCACCAACCTGGGTTCGTCGGCGATCGCCGGCGGTCCGGTCGGGTTCCAGGTCGAGGGCAACCCGCAGACGAGCTACGAGCGGATGAAGGGGAAGGTCGACGAGGAGCTGAAGCGTCATTTCAAGCCCGAGTTCCTCAACCGTCTCGACGACATCATCGTCTTCCCGCAGCTGAACAAGGATGAACTGCGTCAGATCGTGGGCCTGTTCACGAAGCGCCTCAGCGAGCGTCTGCTCGACCGTGACATGACGGTTGAGCTGACGGATGCCGCGAAGGACCGCCTCATCGACATCGGCTTCGACCCGTCGCTGGGCGCTCGTCCGCTGCGTCGTGCGATGCAGCGCGAGGTCGAAGACCGTCTGAGCGAGCAGATCCTGCACGGTGAGCTCACGCCCGGCGACCACGTGAAGGTCGACGCGCAGAACGGTCGGTTCACGTTCGAGCGCACTCCGCGTGGCGAGAAGGTCGCGATCGGCGTCGGGGCGGCCGGCGAGATCAGCGCGACGCCCGACCACGCCGCGAGCGCCTGAGACCACCTCCACACGAAGAGCGGATGCCACACGGCATCCGCTCTTCGTCGTATCCGCACGCGGAACATATTTGTTGGTAAATGCCACAAATGCCTTGCGCGAGGGGCGCCGGTCGCTCTAGCATGGCGGCGAAGCGTTTCGACGAAGCGCTTCGACGTCGCCCGCCCGGGCGGCGGAGATCCAGATGGGCCGACGAAGACCGCGGCCTCAGACGACGGAGTCGACATGGCGAACATCACCGAGGTGGCCCAGGCCGCCGGGGTGTCGATCAGCACCGTGTCGTACGCGCTGAGCGGCAAGCGTCCCGTCTCGGCCGACACGCGTCGCCGCATCGAAGAGGCGGTGCGCGCCCTCGGGTACAGCCCCAACGCCGGCGCGCGGATGCTCGCCGGCAGTCGCACGCAGATCTTCGCCCTCACGGAGCCGCTCCGCCGTGACTCGCACGCTCCCACCCACATGGCCTTCGTGCTCGCGACGACGATCGCCGCGCGCCGCCACGACTACGACATCCTGCTCCTGACCGACGAGCAGGCTTCTGCGGGCATGCGGCGGGTGGCCTCGACGGGGCTGGTCGACGCGATCCTGGTGCTCGATGTCGCGCCCGACGACGAGCGTGTGCCTCTCGCCCGTGAGATCGACACGCCTTCGGTGTTCATCGGCGTGCCCGACGACAGCGAGGGTCTCGTCTGTGTCGACCTCGACTTCGACGCGGCCGCGGTGCTCGCCGTCGACCGCGTCGCGGATGCCGGGCACCGCGTCATCGGACTCGTGGGTCAGCCGGCGGTCGCCTACGAGAAGTCCAACTTCCCTCCGCGCCTGCGCCGCGCCTACGAGCGGCGCGCGCAGGAGCGGGGCGTCACCGCCCACTTCCGCACTTCCGGCTCCGCGGCCACGAGTGCCGCCGCGACGCGACGCGCCGTGCGCGAGCTGCTCGACGCGGGGGCGACCGCCCTCCTCCTCCACGCCGCCGACGACGTGCACCAGGAGGTGCTCGCTGAGCTCGATGAGCGCGGACTCAGGGCACCTGCCGATGTCTCACTCCTGTCGGTGGCCGCCTCGTTCGACACGCAGGCGCTCCCCACTCCCGTCGACACGATCCCTCTCATCCCCGAGGCCTCGTGCGACCTCGCCGTGGAGCTCGCGCTCCGCTGCCTGTCCGATCACCCCCCGGAACCCACGCTGCACCTCATCGCCCCGACGTACGTCGATCGGCAGTCGGTCGCTCCGCCCCGCGGCTGAGCGGCCCCAACTGAAGACCGTTCCTGTTTGCCCGTCATCGAAGCGCTTCGACGCTCCTGGTGGCGACACACCCACGACCAACGAAGGTCACTGCGAAAGGAGTGCCGAGATGGCACGAATCACACGAAGCACCACCCGGCGCGGCCTTGCCGCCGTCGGCGTCCTGACGATCGGAGCACTCGCGTTCGCCGCGTGCGCGGGCACGGGGGGCGACGACGACAGCGACAGCACCGAGGGGAAGACCCTCAAGCTGTGGCACTACGAGGGCGCCGACAGCGCGATGGGCAAGGCCTGGGCCGAGGCCATCAAGGTCTTCGAAGAGGAGACGGGCGCGACCGTCGAATTCGAGGAGAAGTCGTTCGAGCAGATCCAGAAGACGGCGAGCCAGGTGCTCGACACCGACGCGGCGCCCGATCTCATGGAGTTCAACAAGGGCAACGCGACCGCCGGCTTCCTCGCCAGCACGGGACTCATCGCCGACATCTCCGACGCGGTGGCGGAGTACGGCTGGGCCGACAAGCTCGCGCCCTCGCTGCAGACGACGGCGAAGTACTCCGAAGACGGCGTCATGGGCGGCGACACCTGGTACGGCATTCCGAACTACGGCGAGTTCGTCGGCGTCTACTACAACCTCGACGCGTTCGCCGATGCCGGGCTCGAGGTTCCGACCACCTACGACGAGTTCATCGACGTCCTCGATGCCTTCGTGGACAAGGGCATCACGCCGCTTGCCGAGGCCGGCGCCGAGTATCCCCTCGGGCAGCTGTGGTACCAGCTCGCGCTCTCGAAGGGCGACCGGTCGTTCGTCGACGACTACCAGCTGTATGCCAACCCGGTCGACTGGCAGGGGCCGGAAGTGACGTACGCGAGCGAGACGCTCCTCGACTACGTCGACAAGGGTTACATCGCCTCCGACGTGTCGTCGGTGAAGGCGGAGGATGCCGGAGTGTCGTTCATCAACGGCAGCGCGCCCATCTTCGTCTCCGGCTCGTGGTGGTACGGCCGCTTCGTGAACGAGGCGACCGGCTTCGACTGGACCCTCGAGGCGTTCCCGGGCTCCACCCTGTCGCTCGGCTCGTCGGGGAACCTCTGGGTCGTGCCCGAGAACGCCTCGAATGCCGACCTCGCCTACGAGTTCATCGACATCACGATGCGCCCCGAGATCCAGGCGATCATCGGCAACAGCGGTGGTGTGCCCGTCGCCGCAGACCCCGCCGACATCACCGATGAGAAGAGCGCGGAGCTCATCGAGACCTTCAACACGGTGCTCGACAACGATGGTCTGTCGTTCTACCCCGACTGGCCCGCTCCCGGCTTCTACGACGTGATCGTCCAGGAGCTGCAGGGTCTCGTCACCGGGGTGCAGGATGCCGCGACCACCAACGCCAACCTCGGCGAACAGTACGACGAGGGAACCGCGGAGTTCCGCTGATCGATCCCGTGAGGGCGGCGCCGCCGGCCCATGCAGCCGCCGGCGCCGTCCGCACGCCCATCCTGGAGAGTCCCATGCTTGCTGAGAAGCGCGCGCGGCGCGCGAAGCTGCCGCCCGAAGAGCCGTCGATCCCCCAGCGGAAGGGCGGGACGGGCGCCTACTGGCTGTACCTGCTCCCCGGCTTCGTGCTGCTGCTGGTCGTGGTCATCGTGCCGCTCGTGTGGAACGTGTACCTCACCTTCACGAAGTGGCGGGGCGTGCGCGAGCCGGAGTTCATCGGTCTCGACAACTGGGTGAAGCTCTTCGGCGACGGCGACTTCTGGACGTCGTTCTCCAACTCGGTCTGGATGATCATCGCGATGGTGGTCGTGCCGACCATCGTCGGACTGGTCGTGGCGGCCGCCCTGTTCGACGTCGTCGGACGCAAGTACGGCGGCAGGGTCGCAAGCTTCCTGCGGGCCACCTACTACCTGCCGCAGATCCTGCCGATCGCCGTCGCCGGCATCGTGATCGGCTGGATCGTGCGGCCCGGGAAAGACGGCGCGCTCAACCAGGTGCTCGGCTGGTTCGGGATCGCCCCCTACGACTGGCTGGGGCAGATGCCCTCAGCGCTGATCGTGCTCATGGTCGTCATGGTGTGGGTGCAGATCGGCTACCCGATCGTCGTGTTCATGGCGGCGCTGCAGCGGGTCGACCCGGAGCTGTACGAGGCCGCCGAACTCGACGGGGCGAACTGGTTCCAGCGGTTCACCGCCATCACGATGAGCATCATCCGCCCGGAGATCTTCGTCGTCACCCTCACGTGCACGATCGCCGCGCTGAAGGTGTTCGGACCGGTCTACATCATCACGCGCGGCGGGCCGGCCGGATCGACCCTCGTGCCCGCGTTCTACGCCTACCAGGAGTTCTTCACGAAGCGGAACGTCGGGTACGGCGCGACGATCGCGACCGTGCTGACGATCGTGGTCGTCATCGTCTCGATCATCTTCATCCGCGTGCAGAACTCGCTCGAGCAGAAGGAAAGGGCGGGACTGTGATGGCCGCCGGAACCGTTCTCACCGCCACGGCGGCCGCGACGACCGTCGAGGGACCCCGGAGCTCGAAGACGCCCCGCCCCCGCGGCGGAATGACGAAGCGGCGCGGTGTCGACTGGCTCGTCATCGCCCTCGTCGTCGTCGGCGCGCTCGCCGTGGTCGCGCCGTTCTACCTCGTGCTGGTGAACTCGTTCAAGTCGCCCGTCGACTACGCCACCTCCGGCCCGCTCGCGCTGCCGGAGACGCTCGATCTCACGGGCATCGTGAAGTTCTGGGAGCGGGTGAACTTCCCGGAGAAGGTGTGGAACTCCCTCTTCATCTCGGGGGTCGTCGCGGTGCTGGCGGTGAGCATCTCCATGTTCAACGCGTTCGCGATCGGCATCGGCCGCGTGCGGGGACGCGCGTGGATCGTGCTCCTGTTCCTGATGGCCAACCTGCTGCCGCAGGAGGCGCTGCTCTACCCCCTCTACTTCATGTTCAAAGAGGTGGGCCTCTACGACAACGTGTGGTCGGTCATCATCGTGTTCACCGTCGTGCAGGCCGCCTTCGGCACCTACCTGCTGTCGTCGGTGTACGGCACGTTCCCGAAGGAGGTGCTGGAAGCGGCATCTCTCGATGGTGCGACGCGCTGGCAGATCCTGTGGCGGGTCGTCTTCCCGATCAGCCGCCCGACCCTGTCGGTGCTGCTCATCTTCTTCTTCATCTGGACCTGGAACGAGTTCCTCATCCCGCTCACGTTCCTCGCTTCGAACGCCAACCAGACGGTGCCGGTGGCGATCAGCGTGCTGCAGGGCGACCGTCTCATGGACGTCACCACGACGAGCGCCTCCGCTCTCCTCGGCATCATCCCCACCCTCATCTTCTTCCTCATCTTCCAGCGCACCCTCACGCGCGGCATCACCGCAGGAGCAGTCAAGTAATGAAGTTCACCGATGGTTTCTGGCAGCTGCGACCGGGCGTGACCGCCCTCTACGCGCAGGAGGCCTACGACATCGAGCAGACGGATGCCACGGCCGACGGCCCCGGCCTCGTCATCACGGCGCCGACGGCACGCATCACCTCCCGAGGCGCGACCCTCAACCGGTCGGTGCTGACGGTGACGCTGTCGTCGCCCCGGGAGGGGATCGTGCGCGTGCGCGTCGTCCACCACGAGGGCGGCGCCGCGCACGGCGGATTCGAGCTGCCGGGCGCCGTGGCGGGCGGCGTGGGCGAGGCGTCGATCGATGAGGGCGAGAGCACCCTGACGACCGGGTCGCTCACGGCGCGCGTCGCGGCCGGTGCGCCGTGGAACCTGTCGTTCGAGGTCGATGGCGCACGGGTCACCGGCAGCGGCCACAAGTCGCAGGCGTACGTGCGGCTCGGGCCCGAGGCGGCGATCGACCGCGGCGTGGTGGGCAACGCGCGCGCGGAGACGGGCGTGCCCGAGGCGCGCGCGTTCATCCACGAGCAGCTCGACCTCGGCGTCGGAGAGGCGATCTACGGGCTCGGGGAGCGCTTCGGGCCGTACGTGAAGAACGGGCAGTCGGTCGAGGTCTGGAACGCCGACGGCGGAACCTCCAGCGAGCAGGCGTACAAGAGCATCCCGTTCTACCTGTCGTCCGCCGGTTACGGCGTACTGGTCAACGACCCGGGGCACGTGTCGTTCGAGGTCGGCTCGGAGGCTGTCGAGCGCGTCCAGTTCTCGGTGCCCGGCGAAGTCCTCGAGTACTTCGTGGTCGCGGGGCCCACCCCGAAAGACGTGCTCGCGCGGTACACGGCGCTCACCGGCCGTGCACCGAACGTGCCGGCGTGGTCGTACGGGCCGTGGCTGTCGACATCGTTCACGACCGATTACGACGAGCAGACCGTCACATCGTTCATCGAGGGGATGGCCGAACGCGACCTCCCTCTGTCGGTGTTCCACTTCGACTGCTTCTGGATGCGCGAGTTCAACTGGTGCGACTTCGCGTGGGACCCCCGCGTGTTCCCCGACCCCGAGGGCATGCTGGCGCGCCTGCACGAGCGGGGTCTGCAGGTGTCGCTGTGGATCAACCCGTACATCGGCCAGCGCTCGCCGCTGTTCGCCGAGGCCGCTCGCCGCGGCTTCCTCGTGCGCCGCGCCGACGGCTCGGTGTGGCAGTGGGACCTCTGGCAGGCGGGCATGGGCATCGTCGACTTCACGAACCCCGAGGCCACGGCGTGGTACCAGGGCCACCTCCGCCGCCTGATCGCACAGGGCGTCGACTGCTTCAAGACCGACTTCGGGGAGCGCATCCCCACCGACGTCGTATGGCACGACGGTTCCGATCCCTCACGCATGCACAACCTCTACACGCAGCTCTACAACCGCGCGGTACACGAGGTGCTCGTCGCCGAGAAGGGCGAGGGGGAGGCGGTGCTCTTCGCGCGTTCGGCGACTGCCGGCGGCCAGACCATGCCCGTGCACTGGGGTGGCGACAACACCTCGACGCTCGTGTCGATGGCCGAGAGCCTGCGCGGCGGCCTCTCGCTCATGATGAGCGGGTTCGCGCACTGGAGCCACGACATCGGGGGGTTCGAAGGCACCCCCGATCCCGCTGTCTTCAAGCGCTGGACGGCGTTCGGGATGCTGTCGACCCACACCCGCTTCCACGGCTCGGAGTCGTACCGCGTGCCGTGGGCGTTCGACGAGGAGGCGGTCGAGGTCACGCGCACCTTCGCCCACCTCAAGATGCGCCTCATGCCCTACCTGCACCAGCTCGGGCGAGACGCGGCGGCCACCGGCATCCCCGTCATGCGTCCGATGCAGCTCGAGTTCCCCGCAGACCCCGCCGTCACCTACCTCGACCGTCAGTACCTGCTCGGCCCCGATCTCCTGGTCGCACCCGTGTTCGCAGACGACGGCACCGTCGACTTCTACCTGCCGAAAGGCACCTGGACGAGCCTCCTCACGGGGGAGAGCCGCGAGGGCGGACGATGGGTGCGGGAGAAGCACGGGTTCGATTCGCTGCCGCTCTACGCGCGACCCGGCGCGGTCATCCCCTGGGGGGCGCGCGTCGACCGCCCCGATTACGACTACCTCGACGGGCTGGTGCTGCGGGTCTTCCCGGGCGGAACCGGCACGCGTGAGGTGACGGTGACCAACCCCGACGGCCGCAGCGAGACCTTCGCGGTCGACCTCGCCGACGTCACCGGCTGAGGTGCGGCGGCTCCGCGGGGGACACGTCGACGGAGACGCGCAGGGTGGAGGTCTTCGCCTCGGTGAAGATGATGCCCTTCACGGGTGAGACGTCTCCGTAGTCGCGGCCCCACGCCACGGTCACGTACCGGTCGTCGGCCCACTGATCGTTGGTGGGGTCGATCGCCAGCCACTGATCGGTGCCGGGCAGCCACACCGCGAGCCACGCATGCGACGCGTCGGCGCCGAACACCCGCTCCTTGCCGGGCGGCGGCTGGGTCGCGAGGTATCCCGACACGTACCGCGCGGCGACCCCGTGCGTGCGCAGGCAGGCGAGGGCCACGTGGGCGAAGTCCTGGCACACCCCGGCACGCGCGCGGAGAGCGTCGGCGACGGTGCTCGTGACCGTCGTGGCGGTCGGGTCGTAGTCGAAGTCGCGGAAGATCCGCTGCATCAGATCGGTGGCCGCCTCGCCGATCGGTCGCCCCGGGGTGAGGGATGCCGCAGCGTACTCGGCGGCATCGGGAACGTGCGCGGCCCGCGGCGACTCCAGCGCGAACTCCGTCGCCCGCCACGCGCCGGGAAGGTGCGGACGGTGGAGGGGGCGCGCATCCTCCCACGGCAGGCTGAGCGCGTTCGCGTCGTAATCGGGGGTAGAGACCGTCACGAGGCTCGACGACTCGATCGTGAGCGCGGAGTGCGGCTCGGTCACGTGGAAGTACGTCGACGAGTTGCCGAAGAAGTCGATGTCGCGAGACACGTCGCCCGGCTGAGGCTCAACCGTCACCACCGAATCCTCGACGCGCTGCCACGGCAGATCTCGCGGGACCAGGTGGAACTGGCCGACGCTGTCTTCGACCGGAAGGGCGTAGGTGTAGGCGGTGCGATGCCAGACCCGGTAGCGCTTCATGACGTGGCCTCCCGCAGCTCCGTCAGCGACAGATCGGTGAGGGGCATCGGCGGCGGTCCGCTCTCGAAGTGCAGCTGCGCCACCGCATCCGCCACCTGCTCCAGCTGCGAGACGACGTCGTCGAGGAACACGGTGAGAGCGGGGCGCGCACCCGACTCCACGACGACGAGCTCCGCGAGGTCGGCCTGACGCAACCCGCTGTCGAGGTGCTCCACGAGGCGCTCGGCGCGGGTGGAGCCGGTCGAGGCGGGCATCGCGGCCAGGTGGCGACCGACCTCGGCGATCGAGAAGAGCAGCGACCGCGGGTTGTCGGCGTCGAGAAGCAGGAGGTCGAGCACATCGGCGGTGCGCGTGGAGCCGCGGTAGCGCCGCCGGTACGTGACGACACTCTCGGATGCCAGCAGCAGGGCCTCCAGCACTTCCCGCTCGTGCCGGGCGTCGCGGCTCGCGGTCGCCGTCTCCCGCAGAAGTCTCGCGAGCTGGAGTCCGCGCTCGAGGTGCCGGCCCGTCTCGATCATGCGCCAGCCCGTGTCGCGGATCATGTTCGCCGTCACGCCATAGAGCGACAGCATCGCCGCGAGCATGCGGCCTGCCGACTCGGCGGTGCGATGCGCGTGGCCCGAGCCGTGGAGTGCGCGGCGGGCCCGATCGACGTTGGAGAACACGCGCCACGTGTCGCCGGACAGCTGGTCGCGCACACCTTCCATCGCGTCGCGAAGCCGCGCGATCGAGTGGGCGGCGGACCCTTCGCGGTCGGCGTCGAGCAGCAGTGAACGGAACTCGGCCTCGGGGTCGGCGGACCGGGTGCCTGCCAAGCGGCGAAGGGCGGTGAGGAGCGCCCGGGCGCTGCGTCTCCCGTCGGCGGGAGCGCCCGGCTGATCGAACTCCGCCTGCGTCGCCAGCAGCAGTCGCAGCAGGTCTTCCGCGCGCTCCGCGTACCGGCCGGTCCAGAACATGTCTTCGAGGGCGCGCGGCGCGAGCCCCGGGATCGTTCGCGAGGTGACCGGTGCGGTGACCTCGCTGAGCCCCTGGTCGGCATCCGCGTCGGTCGCCTTCAGCACCCACACGTCTTTCGTGACCGGCGGGGAGGCGGGATGCTCGCGCACGGTCGCAAGCCCGCCGACGAGAGGACGGTAGGCCGAGCCGTACTGGAGAGTGAATGCGCGGAGGGTGAGCGGGCGCGCGGCGGTGCGACCCTCGCCGGTCCACGCCGGCGCCTGCGACAGCGGCAGCACCTCCTGCGCCACGAACCGGTGCGGTGCTGCGGCGACCGTTGCCGCCACCTCGTCGGGGGTGAATGAGGCGAGCGATCGGCGGGGCGCGTCGATCGGGCGCACCAGCAGGTTCGGGTCGCCTGCCGCGACACGGGAGAGCACCTCGGCGCGCGTCTCGGGATCTCCGCACCACCACGTCGGCACCGACGGGAGGCGCAGCTGTTCGCCGAGCAGGTGCTCGCACACGGCCGGCAGGAACGGCATGAGCCCCGGGTTCTCCAGCACGCCGGCTCCGAGCCCGTTGACGAGGCGCACCGTGCCCCGGCGCACCGCCTCGGTGAGTCCTGCCACCCCCAGCCGGGAATCCGACCGCAGCTCCAGCGGGTCGCACCAGAGGGCATCCACGCGCCGCACGATCACGTCGATGCGCTCGACGGGCGTCGCCTTCGGCCACCGCGACGGCTTCATCCACACCGACCCGCCGTGCACGACGAGGTCGCTTCCCTGCACGAGCGGGAACCCGAGGGCGCCCGCGAGGAAGGCCTGGTCGAATGCGGTCTCCGACATCGTGCCCGGCGAGAGGATCACCACACGCGGATCCGACACGCCCTCCGGGGCGTTCGACAGGAGCGCGGCCCGCAGCGCCGCGAAGTACGGCTCCAGTCGGTGGAGGTCGCCCTCCTGGTGGAGATCGGGCAGCACCTGTGCGATGACTCGGCGGTTCTCGGCGGCGTAACCGAGGCCCGACGGAGCCTGCACGCGGTCGGCGAGCACGTGCCACTCGCCGGTCGCCGACCGCCCGAGATCGGTGCCCGACAGCAGGAGCGGATGGGGGTCGAACGCGCTCGCACGCGCCACCGGCCGCACGAACCCCGCATGGCCGAACACGACGGATGCCGGAACGAGCCCTTCGCGCAGCACCGACTGCTCGCCGTACAGATCGACGAGGAGCGCGTTCAGCAGCTCAGCGCGCTGCGCCAGACCGACATCCAGCGGAGCCCACGCCGCCGCGTCGACCACCAGGGGCAGCGGGTCGAGACGCCACGGGTGGGCCCCGGCATCCGACCGCAGATAGGAGACGCCGTCGTCGGCGAGGAATCGCGCGACCTCGCCCTCGACGCGCCGCACGTCGTCGGCGGTGAGAGCGAGCGCATGCGCGGCCAGGCTCTTCCAGCCCGGGCGGAGCGAGCCGTCTGCGTCGATCACCTCGTCGTACCGGGAGGGCGCCTCGAAGTTCGCAGGCAACGGCAGTGTCGGCTGCGACACCGTCGCAGCGTAATCACGCAGCACGCTCACCCAGAGGCCTCCAGGGTTCCAGCGTAGGGGGAACGTGTGGGCCGCTTCGCGCATGGGGGCACACGGCGGAGCAATACAGTGGACAGGTGACCGACCCGCAGGCCCGCCGCCCCTACACGGTTCGCGCCGCCCGCACGAGCGACGTGCGCGGCATCATCGCCCTGCTCGAGCCGTGGGTGGAGCGCCGCATCCTGCTCGGCAAGGAAGTGGTGACGCTGTACGAAGCCGTGCAGGAGTTCGTCGTCGCCGAGAGCGAAGGCACGCTCATCGGGTGCGGGGCGCTGCACGTCATGTGGGAGGACCTCGGCGAGATCCGCACGCTCATCGTCGCGGAGGAATGGCTCAACCACGGTGTCGGCGGCGCGATCGTCACGCGTCTCGAACAGCAGGCGCGCTCCCTCGGACTGTCGCGGCTGTTCTGTCTCACCTTCGAGGTCGACTTCTTCACGCGTCGGGGCTTCCGTCCGATCGGGGAGCAGATCGTCGACCCCGACGTGTACTCGCAGCTGCTGCGGAGCCCCGACGAAGGCGTCGCGGAGTTCCTCGATCTCGCACACGTGAAGCCGAACACCCTCGGCAACACCCGGATGCTGAAGACGCTCGATCCCGCCTGAGCCACGCGTGCCCCGGACGCGCCACGCGTGCGATGCGGCGGATGGGATGCGAGGGAGCCTCCCGTGGCGTGCCACCCGGGCCTGGCAGCGCACGCCGCTTAGCCTGGAAGACGTGTCCACACCTCGCCGCCGTCCGACTCCCGCCGTCTACCGGCGCAGGCGGCTCGCGGTGCTGCTCGTGATGGTGCTGATCATCGCCGGCGTCGTGCTGGCGGTGTGGCAGCCGTGGCGCGCCCTGGGTGACGGGCAGGCGGCATCCGCGCGCCCTGCGGTCACTCCGACCGGCGGCGGATCGCCGACGCCCACCCCGTCGGCGACGCCCACGCAGACGCCGGACGCGCCCGCGGAGGAGCCTGCGGACGACCCCGACGACGAGCCCGACGAGACGCCCACGCCCGATCCGTCTGCGACCATCGCGGTGTGCGGTGCGGGCGCGATGACGGTCTCGGCCGTGACCGACAAGCAGTCGTACGCATCGGGTGAGAAGCCCCAGCTGTCGATCCGTCTCGTCAACGAGAGCGACGAGGAATGCGTCATCAATGTCGGGACGGCGGCGCAGTCGTTCGTCGTGGCCAGCGGCACCGACACCTGGTGGCGATCCACCGACTGCCAGAAGAAGCCGAGCGACCAGATCGTGAAGCTGGAGCCCGGACGTGTGGTGGAGAGCGTCAGTCCCCTGGAGTGGGATCGCACCCGCTCATCGGTCGACACCTGTGAACGTGACCGGCCCTCCGCCCAGCCCGGGTACTACAACCTCACCGTCACGGTGGGCGGGATCGAGTCGGATCCGCGTCAGTTCCGTCTGCGTTGAGCGATCTGCGCATATTTCGACTGAGAATATTCTCATCTTTTGTCCCCCTATTGGTGGACACAATCTGCCAGGCAGATGCGTAATCTATATGTAGCTCCTCGTTCGGCCGACCACGTTGTCCCCAGCAGCGGTCGCCGTGATCTACCCCAGAGATCTCGGCTCGGTCTTCGGCCAGAGTGAGCGTAGGGCCCTCTCGAGTTTCCCAGTCCCCAATGGGGGGATCGAGAGGGCCCACTCTTTTGCCTTGCTTCGGGCGCGGCGTCTTCGGGCGGCGCCGTAGGCTGGAGGCATGGCTGGGAAGAAGCGCGCCAAGGGCAAGGGTTCGGGCAAGGCTCCCGTCGAGTTCCGCAATGCGCAGCTGGCCGATGCCCTGCAGACGCAGGACATGGCTGCCGTAGCGTTCGCGCTGCGTCACGGTCCGACCGTGGTTCCGCTCATGCGCCCCGGCCAGCGCGACAACCCGCTCGACAGCGGCGAGGTGTGGACTTACCGCGACCCCGAGACCGGCCAGGTCGCGCTGCTGCTGTTCAGCGACGCGGCCCACAAGCCTGCGGCCCTGCCGCCGGCGGTGGGTCTCCATTCCCCGGGGTGGCTCCGCGCGTTCCTCGGGGTGCACGGCGAAGAGATCACGACGGTCATGTTCGACCTCGCCGGACCTCACCCGATGCAGGCGTCGCCGGCCGACATCATCGCCGCACTCGACGCCTGAGCAGCCGCGCTGCACGAACGCCGGATGCCGGGCAGACGTACGTCGTACCCGGCATCGCGCGTGGACCTGCGGCGGGCGATCAGCCGCTCGCGCCCTTGCGAGGCTTGATGAACGCCTCGGGTTCACGTTTCGCGCGCTTGGCTGCGCGCTTCTCCTTGATGGACAGCTGCGCGACCTTCTTGCCGCCGCGCGCCTGCGGTGCCTTGCTGGACATACGTACTCGCTTCCCCTGAGTGGCTGGCGGGCTGAACCATCGACCATAGCCCGAAACCAGGGAAAGTCAATTCGTTGAAATCCCCGCTGACCGGGAAATCCCGTTCGAACTGGGGGTGTCAGAAGCCGGGCTCGTCACCCGGCTCGGGCCGCTGGCTGCGGGCGATGTCGCTGAGGGCGCCCGCCAGGTCGCGCGATGACGTGTCGATCATGGTGCGGTAGCCCAGGCGGTCGGCTTCGGCCCGGCGCTGCGAATGCTGTGTGACGGCCCGCACCTCGCCGGAAAGGCTCAGCTCTCCGACCGCCACGAGGCGTGCAGGGTTCGGTCGGTCGCGCACGGCCGAGGCGACCGCGAGGGCGATGGCGAGGTCGGCGGCGGGTTCGGTGAGCCGCACCCCGCCGACCGTCGACACGTACACGTCTTGCTGTGAGACGGGAATGCGGGCGCGCTTCTCGAGCACGGCGAGGATCATCGCGACGCGCGCGGCATCCACCCCGCTCACGATGCGCCGCGGATTCGGCGCCTGCGTCTGGATGGTGAGCGCCTGCACCTCCACGGGGAGCGCCCGCCGGCCTTCGAGCGCGATGGTCACGCAGGAGCCGGGCTGACGCGAGCCGTGACCGAGGAACAGGCTGCTCGGGTCGGGGACTTCGGCGATGCCGTCTCCGGCCATGTCGAAGCAGCCGACCTCGTCGGTCGCGCCGAAGCGGTTCTTCAGTGCCCGCACGAAGCGGAGCGATGTCTGCCGGTCGCCTTCGAAGTGGCACACGACGTCGACGAGGTGCTCGAGGATGCGGGGACCGGCGATCGAGCCGTCTTTCGTGACGTGCCCCACGATGATCACCGGGAGGTCGCGCTCCTTCGCGACGCGGATGAGCGTGGATGCCACTTCGCGCACCTGGCTCGGGTGGCCGGCGACGCCGTCGCTGAGCGCCGACGACACGGTCTGCACGGAGTCGACGATGAGCAGCTCCGGTCGCACCTCGTCGATGTGGCCGAGGATGGTGGCGAGGTCGGTCTCGCTCGCGAGGAACAGCTCGTCGTGAAGCGCGCCGGTGCGCTCCGCGCGCAGCCGCACCTGGCCGAGAGACTCCTCCGCGCTCGCATACAGCACCCGGCGGCCGGCGCGGGCGCTCTGCGCGGCGACCTCGAGGAGCAGTATCGACTTGCCGACGCCGGGTTCTCCCGACAGCAGGATGGCCGCGCCCGGCACGATCCCACCCCCCAGCACGCGGTCGAACTCGCCGACGCCGCTCGTGCGGCGCGGGGTCTCGCTCGTGTCGATGGAGGTGATGGGCTGCGCGGAGCGCGAAGGCGTCAGCGCCGAGACGGCGTGCACGATGCCCGTCTGCGTCGCGGCCTCGACGACGGTGCCCCACTGCTGGCATTCGCCGCAGCGACCGACCCACTTCGAGGCGGTCCACCCGCATTCTGTGCACCGGAAGGCTGTGGTGGACGCGGGTCGACGGGATGCCATGCCTTCAGCGTACGTGCGCCCTCCGACGCTGAGCCCATCCGGTCTGCCGCGCGTCAGCGCGCCGACTCAGCGCAGGGAGTCGGCGACGTCGCGCAGCGCCGTGGCCGAGTGCTGCAGCAGCTGCAGCTCGCTGTCGGAGTACGCGGTCTCGGGGATCGCGAACGCGCCCCGGCTGCTGACGACCGACGGCACCGACAGCGCCACACCCGACACGCCGTGGTAGTCGTCGAGCACCGTCGACACCGGCATGACCGCGTGCTCGTCGCGCAGCACGGCCTCGACGATGCGTGCGCTCGACAGGCCGATGGCGTAGTTGGTCGCGCCCTTGCCCTGGATGACCTTGTACGCGGCGTCGCGCACGTCCACGGCGATGTGGTCGAGCTCTTCCTTCGTGAACTTCGGCTGGCCGTCCAGCGGCACCCAGTCGAGGATCGGCACGCTCCCGATCGTCGCGTGCGACCACAGGGCGAATTCGGTGTCGCCGTGCTCCCCGACGATGTACGCGTGCACGCTCGAGATCGACACCCCGGCACGCTGTGCGATCTTCCAGCGCAGGCGAGACGTGTCGAGCACCGTGCCGGAGGCGAAGATCCGCTCGTACGGGAGTCCGGTCGCCTCCTGCGCGAGCACGGTGAGCACGTCGCAGGGGTTCGTCACGATGACGTACACGGCATCCGGGGCCACCTCGAGCAGCTGGGGCATCATGCCCTTGATGATGTTGGCGTTGACGCCGGCCAGTTCGATGCGCGTCTGGCCCGGCCGCTGCTTGGCGCCCGCCGTGATGACCACCACGTGCGATCCGCGGGCGACCGAGATGTCGGCGCCGCCGATGATGTCGCTGGAGCCCGTGAACTGGGCGCCGTGGGCGAGGTCGAGCACCTCCGCCTCGGTCTTCTCCGCAGCGATGTCGTAGAGGGCGACGTGCCGTGCGGAGCCGCGGATGAGGGCGGCGTAGGCGACGCTCGATCCGACCGCGCCTGCGCCGACGACGGTGAGCTTGGAGTTCTCGATCACACTCATGACGACAGTCTTGCAGTGAGCGGATGCCGCGGCTACCGGGTCACTCGCGCGGCGCGTCGGGTGCGTCGGGGGTCTCGGGCGATGCGACGGGCACGGCCTGGTCGGCCCCGGTGTGCGCCGGGTTCCGGATGCCGAGGAGCGAGACGACGCCGCCGGCGACCATCAGCGCGGCGGTGGCGATGGCGGCGCGGTGGAAGCCGTCCAGGTCGAGCGACCCGCCGACGATCGCCGCGAGCAGCGCGACCACGATGAGACCTGCGACGCGCGAGACGGCGTTGTTCACCGCCGAGGCGATGCCCGACCGCACCGGATCGATCGCTCCGAGGATCGCCGCCGTGAGCGGCGAGACGGTGATCGCGAGTCCGAGTCCGAACACGATCATCGCCGGGAGCACCTGCCACCAGTAGTCGAACTCCGCCGACACGGTCAGCAGAAGCAGCGACCCGACCCCCATCACGAAGGGTCCGACCGTCATGAACAGCCGCGGACCCCAGCGCCCTGCGAGCGCCCCCATGCGCGAGCTCAGCAGCACGAGCATGAGGGTGGCGGGGATGCTCGCGAGTCCCGCGAGCGTCGCCGAGAGACCTGCGCCCTGTTGCAGATAGACGCTCACGACGAACCCGTTGAGGGTCAGGGCGCCGTAGATGAAGAACGTCGCGATGTTGCCGGTCCAGAAGTTCCGCACCCGGAAGAGCGCCAGCGGGAGGATCGGATGCCGTGTCGTGCGCTGGCGCCACAGGAATGCGGCGAACATCGCCGTGCCGGCGGCCAGCGGCATCCAGATCGCGGGAGACCCCCACCCGAGGCGCGGCTGCTCGATGAGCGCGAACACCAGGCCGCCGAGGCCCAGCGTGCACAGGAGCGCGCCGATCCAATCGATGCCGGCGTCAGGCTGTCGCTCGTCGGCGACGGTGAGTTTCGGCAGCAGCCAGAGGGTGATCGCGATGGGGATGACATTGATGACGAACGCCCACCGCCACGACAGGTAGTCGACGAAGAGGCCGCCGATGAGCGGGCCGCCGAGTGTGGCGGCGGTGGTGAGGGCCGTCCACACGCCGATCGCGTGCGCCTGGGTCGCGTCGCGCATGCTCGAGGTGATGAGGGCGAGCGAGCTCGGCACGAGGAACGCGCCCGCCGCCCCCTGCAGGGCGCGCGCGATGATGAGCAGCAGCGGGTCGGGGGCGACGGCGATCGCCACGGATGCCACCCCGAACCCGATGAGCCCGATGCGCATGACGAGGATGCGGCCGAACGCGTCGCTCACCGAGCCCGCCAGCAGGATCAGGGCGCCGAGGGTGATGAGGTAGGCGTCGACCGTCCACTGCTGGGTCGTCAATCCGCCGCCCAGATCGCGGCTGATCGCCGGGAGGGCGACGTTGACGATGCTGCCGTCGAGGAAGGCGACGAACGATGCCAGCACGGCCACCGCCACGACGAGGCGCTGCTGCCGGTTCATGGTCTCGGCCATGGGGCACACGCTACTCCGCGCACGCAGCCTCAGGGGTGGCGCGGATGGCGCGGGTGGTGCGGGCGGCGCGACGACGCGGGGAGGGGCGGGGGAGGCCGAGGGGTGGCATCCCCCGCCCGGTCTTGTCAGGCCTTGTCAGCCCACGACCAGATGTCATCGCCACGCAGCGTCGCGTCGGCGCCGCCGTCGTCGTAGATGACCTGGCCGGCGAGATGGGTGTTCTCGGGGCTGGTCAGCCAGATGAGCAGGTACGCGATCGACTCCGGCGGCTGGTGGTAGTTCAGCGGCATCGGAACCGACGCGTCGACCATCGCCGCCCCCTCGGGCGTCTTCAGCAGCTCGGCCGTCATCGGCGTGATCACCGTGCCCGGAGCGACCGCGTTCAGCGGAATGCCCGCGCCCGCCCACGCCGGGGTGATCGACTCGCGACGCACCCAGCGCGACAGCGCGCGCTTCGACGACGGGTAGACGAGGTAGCCGATCTGCGGACCCTGCGCGGCGAGGCCTTCGGCGATCTCCACCGCACGGGCCTCGTCGCCGGCCAGCGCCGCCTCGACCATCTCGGGCGAGTTCGGCTGCAGCGACGCCATCGACGACACGACGGCCGCGCGGGGCGCGTCGGATGCCGCGAGCGCCGGGAGCAGCGCCTCCAGCAGCTCGGTCACACCGAAGTAGTTGACCGAGATCGTCTTCGCGATCGGAGCGGCGATGCCGGCGCAGGCGATCACGGCGTCGATGCGACCACCGGCGAGGTCGATCGCCTTCGCCGCGGCTTCCGCGCGGCCCTCACGGGTCGACAGGTCGGCCTCGACATCGGCGCCGCGCAGGTCGATGCCGATGACGCGCTCGCCGCGCTCGCGCAGCAGCTGGGAAGTGGTGGCGCCGATGCCGGATGCCGATCCGGTCACGACATAGGTGCGGGGCATGGTTGCCTCCTTCTTTCAGGGCCCTCGGGTGGGGGCCGGGTCTCAGTCCGGCGGGCTGTCGGACGAGGGCGCGGATGCCGGGGATCCCCCGACGGCCGCAACGAATCGGGTCGTGTGCGCGGCGAAGTCGGCGCGCTCCGCGGCATCCCAGTCGTGCAGGGCGGTGCGGATCATGAGGAGCCCCTGCTCGACGAGCTGCGTGTAGACGCGGGCGCCGGCATCCGTCAGCGACACGATGCTCGCGCGCCCGTCGGCCGGGTCGGGGGTGCGGGCGATGAGGCCCGCGGTCTCGAGGCGGGCGAGCTGCTTGCTCATGGTCGGCCGGGTCTGGCGCAGATCGTCGGCCAGGGCGCTCGCGCGGCGGGGCCCGCCCCGCCCGAGCGTGTAAAGGGGCTGGATGTCGCCGGCGTCGATCGTGAGTCCCGCGTCGCGCGCAACCTCTTGCTGTCGCGTCAGCGAGGTCCACTGAGCGATCAGGTCGTTGAGGGCCGCCAGCAGGGCTCCTTCGGGCCCGTGGCGGGTGACGTCGGCGTCCATGGCTTCAGTCTACGCCGATAGTTGCCTGACGCAACTACTTCGGGGGAGCGCTGATTGGCGACGGCGCCGCGCGTCACGTACACTGATCCGCGGTGACGTGTCCGAGCGGCCGAAGGTGCAACTCTCGAAAAGTTGTGTAGGGTAACCCCCTACCGTGGGTTCAAATCCCACCGTCACCGCCACTTCAGAACCCCCGCGATCCCGCGAAACACTGGGATCGCGGGGTTTCTTCATCCCAGAAATGCCCCGGCAGTAACGCAGCGGTAACGCGTTAGTGAGCAGGTGCGGAGCTGACTGCGATGGATCATCCCGCGGATGAGGGTGCTCCGGGGGAGCCGCGCCCGAAGTTCCCGACGGGCGCCCTTCTGCGGCACCGATCGGAAGGATCTGCGGAACCGCGAATGGCTGGCCATTGTTCGCAAGCATCTCGCCGCAGCAGTTAGCAGGACCAGGCGTAGCCCCATTTGCCGACGCGCTCGTGCGGTATTAGTCGAGGGCCGCGGCAGGGTGCACAGTGCCTAGTTCCGGCGCTGAGTGGACCAAGCGTTGGAGAGCGGCGCGTATCCGCGCAATCCCCGGAGCAACGTCCTCCCAGGTGAGCGAAAGATCGTACTCTCGGGCCCGAGGATTGAACTCATCGGCGGGGGGCTGCTTCCGATAGAAGTGATGCGGCGACCGAAAGGCAGCCAAACGTCTCGTTGTATCGCGCGGTGAACAACCATGCCATTCCCCGGAACACGGGTCCCGACGGCGCGTCAGCCATTTGATAGATCCAGTTGTGATGGTGGAACTCCAAATCGTCCGGCGAGACTGTCCCACGTTGGAAGTACAGACGCAGGGCGTCGCCGACTGATCGGGAGCCAATTAGCGAGCGAGCGGACAAGAGCAAAGCCACGCGGTCCTCAATGGTGGTCACAATCTCGTCGTTGTGAGCGGCCATTATGTCCCGGCTTGGAAAGAAGGAAGGCGCCCTGCCGCCACGACTGGAGCGAGCAGTCGGCGCCTTCCTCGGGACTTTGGCTCTCGGCGGCAGTCCCTCCGGTGGGTCCAGGTAGTGACCCTCGCTCACTCCGAGCAACTCAGCATGCGTTCGGACGAACTCGCACGCCAAGTCGAAAGCGCGGTAGTAATACCACTCTGTGTGTCCATCAATCCTGGAGGGCAGCTGGAAGCGGTGATCCCTGAGGAAACTGTGGATCGTTTCCTCAACCCAGCGAGCGGAGATCTCGGGTTTGACCACGAAGACGAGCGATTTCCGAAAGTCCGTCTGCGAGTGGGGTTGAAGCGTCGCCCAACGGCGCGCTGGATCGGCCGCACGGCCGACCTTGAAACGCTCCTGAGAATTCTCAACCAGGAACGATCGTCGCGTGGCCACGGTGTCCTTCGTCCTCGACGACGAGAGCACGGTCACATTGCCAAGTGAACTTTCTACGGCGCTGGTCCGCACGCTGAGCGCGTTCGCCGGGGGTGCTGGCGTGCCAGCCCCGCTGCCATCACGGCTGACGACCGGTGAAGCTGCGTCGCATTTGGGAATCTCGCGGTCGAGACTTCTGCGCCTTGTCGAATCGGGCGATGTGACCGCGGTGAAGGAGGGTGCGCATTACCGATTCGACCGATCGGAAGTGATCGCGGTCGGCGCGCGGAGGATCCAGGAGCGAACCGCCGCCTTCGCGGCGTTAATTCGCGCCGAGGAGCAAATCGGCGTGATCGAGGATTAGGGCGAGCGACCACGATGGGTCGCCTGTGTGGGTCGTCGGCGACTGGGTCTGCGTCTGGGACGCATGGACGTCGCCATGCTCACGAGCCTCTCGAGCGCGGCTCACCCCAGTCAGCCTTGGCCGCACCTCCTGGCCCGAGCGACCGCAGGTATGACTCTGTCGCTCTCGTCGGACACCGATTGTCGACCTTGATCGGCACCATCCGGGCTGAGGTCGGGCTGAGTGTCGCCGAGAAGCGACACCAAGGGGCGGTCCCGACGAGCCCTCAATAGAGACCA
>JAEYVZ010000001.1 GCA_023431405.1 Actinomycetes bacterium | reverse complement strand
CCCGTACCGGCCTCGCCCTTGGAGCGGATCATCGCCGCGCCCTCGGTGATGCGGCGCAGCGCCTCGCCGAGGTTCGTCGCACCGCAGACGAACGGCACGGTGAACGCCCACTTGTCGATGTGGTGGGCGTAGTCGGCCGGCGTGAGCACCTCCGACTCGTCGACGTAGTCGACACCGAGGGCCTGAAGGACCTGCGCCTCGACGAAGTGCCCGATCCGGGCCTTGGCCATGACGGGGATCGAGACGGCGTCGATGATCCCGCCGATGAGGTCCGGGTCGCTCATCCGTGCGACGCCGCCCTGGGCGCGGATGTCGGCCGGCACGCGCTCCAGCGCCATCACTGCCACGGCGCCGGCGTCCTCGGCGATCTTCGCCTGGTCGGGGGTGACGACGTCCATGATGACGCCTCCCTTGAGCATCTCTGCGAGTCCGCGCTTGACGCGTGACGAGCCGGTCGTGGCCACCTGCATCTCCTCTGTTTGACCTAGGCCAAAAGATAGCATGAGCTGGCACATAGGATGGGTCCATGACCACGAGGGATGCCGCGACTGCGCACGACGAGATCGCCGGCGCCTCGGCCTCCGAGATCGCCGACAGCATCCGCTCTCTCGTCGAACGCGGCCGCCTCCGGCCCGGAGACCCCCTGCCGTCCGTGCGCGCGCTCGGCGAGCAGCTGGGCGTCAACCGCAACACCGTCGTGGCGGCCTATCGGCAGCTCACCCGCGCGGGAGTCATCGTCACCCGCGGACGCGGCGGCACGCTCATCGCAGGCCTCGCCCCGGTGGCGCAAGAGGGCTTCGCCGCCGATTCCGTGCTGCGCGACGTCGGCACCGGCAATCCCGACCCCCGTCTCATCCCCGACCTCACTCCCGCGCTCGCCGCCATCGCCGGTCGTCCTGTGCTGTACGGGGAGCCGGTGATCGACCCGGAACTCGAGCACTGGGCGACCGAGTGGATGCGCGACGCCGTCGATCCGGCCCTCGACCTCCGGCTCACGATCACCAGCGGGGCCTCGGATGCCATCGAGCGGCTGCTCGCACAGGCACTCACCCGTGACGATGCGGTCGCGCTCGAAGATCCCTGCTTCCTGTCGAGCATGAACACCGTGCGCCTCGCCGGCTATCGACCCGTGCCCGTGCGCGTCGACGCCGAGGGTATGACCCCCGACGGGTTGCGCGAAGCGCTGGATGCGGGAGCCCGGGCCGTCGTGTGCACCCCGCGTGCCCAGAATCCGACCGGAGCCAGCCTGACCGCGGCGCGTGCGGCGGAGCTGCGGGCCGTGCTGGCCGAGCACCCGTACGTGCTCATCATCGAGGACGATCATTTCTCGCTGCTCTCGCAGTCGCCGTTCCACTCCATGATCCCCGCCGGCCACCGCCGCTGGGCGCTCGTGCGGTCGGTGTCGAAGTTCCTGGGGCCCGACATGTGCCTGGCTGTCACGGCCTCCGACCCGGAGACGGCGGACAGGCTCGCGATGCGGCTGAGTCCCGGCACGACGTGGGTGAGCCATCTCCTGCAGCGCCTCGTCGCTGCGCTGCTGGGAGATCCGGGCACCGTCGAGCGGATCGCCCGGGCGGGCGCGCACTACGCCTCCCGGAACGCCGCCTTCGCCACCCGTCTTGCCGCCCACGGCCTCCCCGCCCGCGCTGCGGACGGACTGAACCTCTGGGTCGCCCTTCCGGTCGCTGCCCGGCCGGTGTGCGAGCAACTCATGCGCCGTGGCTGGCTGGCCCGTCCCGGCGACGAATTCGTGCTCTCCGACGCAGCCGCCGCAGAGTGCCTCCGACTGACCGTGCACGACCTGTCCGACGCCGACGCCGAGCGTCTGGCCTCCGATCTGTCCGCCGCTGTCGCGGCGGTCGCCCCAATCCGGAAGGTGGGATGACCTCCCCATGAAGATCCTGTCGATCCAGTCCGCCGTCGCCTACGGGCACGTGGGCAACTCCGCCGCCGTCTTCCCGCTCCAGCGCATCGGCGTCGAGGTGCTTCCCGTATACACGGTGAACTTCTCGAACCACACCGGCTACGGAGCCTGGCGGGGGCCGCTCATCAGTCCCGACGATGTGAGAGACGTCATCACCGGCATCGAGGAGCGTGGCGTCCTGCCGGAGATCGACGTCGTGCTGTCGGGCTATCAGGGTGGCGAGGGCATCGGAGACGTGATCCTCGACGCGGTCGCACGGGTCAAGTCCGCCAACCCGGACGCCGTGTACGCCTGTGACCCCGTCATGGGGAACGCGAAGAGCGGCTGCTTCGTCGCTCCGGCCATTCCCGTGCTGCTGCGCGAGCGCGTCGTCCCGTCGGCCGACATCATCACGCCCAATCAGTTCGAACTCGGCTTCCTCACCGGCACCGAGCCCTCCGACCTCGACTCCACATTGGCATCAGCGGATGCCGCACGCGCCATGGGGCCGTCCACCGTGCTCGTGACGAGCGTCGAGCGCCCCGATCGGCCCGAGGGAACGATCGAGATGCTCGCGGTCACCGACGACGGAGCATGGATCGTCCAGACACCTCACATCCCGATGAAGGCGAACGGGTCGGGAGATGTGACGGCGGCGCTGTTCACCGCGCACTTCCGGGCCACCGGTGATGCTGCCATGGCACTCGCACGTACGACCTCGAGCGTGTACGACCTCCTTCAGAACACCTACGATGCGGGCAGCCGCGAGCTGCTCCTGGTCGAGTCGCAGGACGCGTACGCCCACCCGCGACTGCAGTTCGACGTCATCCGCGTGCGCTGAGCGGAGCCCGGCCCGCCGCCGTGATCACGGCGCGGGCCAGGCTCCCGACACCGCGTCGCGCACGTCGCCGAGCAGCTGCGGCAACGCCTTCGTCTTCGCGATGATCGGGAAGAAGTTCGCGTCGGTCGCCCATCGCGGAACGACGTGCTGATGGAGGTGCCCATCGACCCCTGCCCCGGCGACGCGCCCCTGATTCATGCCGATGTTGAAGCCGTCGCAGCGTGAGACGGCGCGCAGCACCCGCATCGCCGTCTGCGTCAGAGCACCGATTTCCGCGACCTCCTCCGCCGTCGCCTCGTCATAGGTAGCGATGTGGCGGTAGGGGCACACCAGGAGGTGCCCCGAGTTGTACGGGAACAGGTTCAACAGGACGTAGGCGGACGCGCCTCGTGCGACGATGAGCCCGTCGGCGTCCGTCTTGTGCGGCGCTTCGCAGAAGGGGCACTCCTCGCGGAGCGGCTCGGGGCCGGCTTGGATGTACGCCATGCGGTGAGGCGTCCACAGGCGCTGGAATTCGTCGGGCACGCCCGCGAGCGTCGCCGCGTCCTCCAGGCCGGCCCCCTCGCTCACGCCAGGTCCTCGGCGGTGTTGACGAGGGTCTTGGCGGCGATGGCCGAGACGATCTTGTCGATGGCTTCGTCGACCGGGATGCCGTTGGTCTGCGACCCGTCGCGGAAACGGAACGAGACGGTGCCCGCCGAGCGGTCGGTCTCCCCCGCGATCAGCTGCAGAGGCACCTTCTGCGTGGTGTGGGTACGGATCTTCTTCTGCATGCGGTCGTCGGAGTGGTCGACCTCGGCCCGCACACCGGCGGCTCGAAGGCGCGCGATCACGTCGTCGAGGTAGTCGGCGAATTCCTCCGCCACGGGGATCCCGACGACCTGCACGGGTGAGAGCCACACGGGGAATGCGCCGGCGTAGTGCTCCAGGAGGATGGCGAAGAAGCGCTCGGCGGAGCCGAACAGCGCACGATGGATCATCACCGGGCGATGCTTCTCGCCGTCGCTGCCGGTGAACTCCAGGTCGAATCGCTCGGGAAGGTTGAAATCGATCTGCACGGTCGACAGCTGCCACGTGCGGCCGAGCGCGTCTCGGGTCTTCAGATCGATCTTGGGGCCGTAGAAGGCAGCCTCCCCCTCGACCTCGGTGAGCTTCAGTCCGGAGGCCTGAGCGACGCGGCGGAGGGCGTCGGTGGCCATCGCCCAGTGCTCCTCGTCGCCGATCCACTTGTCCTTCTCGTCGTCGCGCATCGACAGCTCGAGCTCGAACTCGGTGAGCCCGAAGTCACGGAGCATCGTCAGCACGAAGTCGAGCACCTTCTCCGCTTCGCCTTCGAGCTGCTCCGGGGTCACGAACAGGTGGGAGTCGTCCTGAGTGAAGCCGCGCACGCGCGTCAGCCCGTGGAGCGCGCCGGACAGCTCGTACCGGTAGACCGTGCCGTTCTCGTACAGTCGCATCGGCAGATCGCGGTAGCTGCGACCGCGCTCCTTGTAGATGAGGATGTGCATCGGGCAGTTCATCGGCTTGAGGTAGTAGTCGACGCCCTGCTTGGTGATCTCACCCGCCTCGTTGCGCTCCTCATCCAGGTGGATGGGCGGGAACATGCCCTCCTTGTACGTCACGAGATGGTTCGACTGGATGAACAGGTCGCGCTTGGTGATGTGCGGGGTGTAGACGTACGTGTACCCGCCCTCGCGATGACGCGCCAGCGCGTGCTGCTCCATCTCCTGGCGGATGATGCCGCCCTTGGGATGCCAGACGCTCAGCCCGGAGCCGATCTCGTCGGGGAACGAGAAGAGATCGAGCTCTTTGCCGAGCTTGCGGTGGTCGCGCTTGGCTGCCTCTTCGAGTCGCTGCTGGTAGGCGCGCAGTTCGTCCTTCGTCGGCCACGCGGTGCCGTAGATGCGCTGAAGCTGCGGGTTCTTCTCGCTTCCCCGCCAGTACGCGCCGGCGATGCGCGTGAGGTCCCAGCCGTTTCCCACGATGCGCGTGGTCGGCACGTGCGGGCCGCGGCAGAGGTCCTTCCACGCCGTCTCGCCGTCGCGGGTCACGTTGTCGTAGATGGTGAGCTCGCCCGCGCCCACCTCGACAGACGCTCCCTCTGCGGCTTCCTTCGTTCCGCCCTTGAGACCGATCAGCTCGAGCTTGAACGGCTCGTCGGCGAGCTCCGCGCGGGCCTCGTCGTCGCTCACGACCCGCCGGACGAAGCGCTGCCCTTCGCGGACGATGCGCTCCATCTCCTTCTTGATCGCCTTGAGGTCTTCGGGCGTGAACGGCTCGTCGACGCCGAAGTCGTAGTAGAACCCGTCCGTGATGGGCGGGCCGATGCCGAGGTTCGCCTGGGGCCGGATGCGCTGCACCGCCTGGGCGAGGATGTGCGCCGTGGAGTGGCGGAGGATGCTGAGCCCATCGGGACTGTCGATCGTGACGGGCTCGACGGCATCCGTCTCGGCGACGCTCGTCGCGAGGTCTTTGAGCTCGCCGTTCACGCGCAGCGCGATGACGGAGCGATCGGGGAAGAGGGTGAAGCCGTCGGCGGGGTAGGTCGCGTCCGCCGGGGTGATGACATCGGTCAAGGGAACTTCTCCAGAAGGTGGCTCGGAATCGAATGCTCAGCTTCGGACGCGTGACGCGACCTGCCCGCTCAGGCGTGAAGCGTTCGCGTGCCGGTGCAGGCGACGACCGTCGCTGCGAGGATCCGGCGCTGTTCCATGGACCGAGTCTATCGTCGCCCTGCGGGCATCGACATGCGCAGGCACCATGATGGATGTCGTGAAGCTCGCCGTCGTCGGAGCCGTGCTGCTGCTCCTGGGGGCGGCATCCGTCGGCATGGGTGTGCTGCCCGTCTCCGACGCGCTGGAGGTGGGCGGCCGCGTGTGGCCGATCCTTCTCTTCGTGGTCTCGGCGACGGTCGTCGCGGAGCTCGCCGCGATCGCCGGCGTGTTCGACGCCGCCGCTGCGCGCCTCGCCGCGCTCTCACGAGGTCGCACATGGGTCCTCTGGTGCGCGGTCGTGCTGCTCGCGGTGCTCACCACGGCGTTCCTGTCGCTCGACACGACCGCGGTGCTCCTCACGCCCGTGGTGGTCGCCGTCGCCCGTGCGAACGGTCTGCCGCCTCTGCCGTTCGCGTTCGCGACGGTGTGGCTGGCCAACACGGCATCCCTCGTGCTGCCGGTGTCGAACCTCACGAATCTCCTCGCGGTCGAACGCCTCGGCACGGCGCACGCGGCGGAATTCCTCACCCTGCTGGGGCTGCCTGCACTCACCGCGATCCTCGTCTCCACGCTGCTGCTCACCGTCGTCTTCCGGCGGTCGTTGCGTGGACGCTTCTCCCCCGCCCCCCGTCCGCCGGTCGCCGCCCGGCTGCAGCTGCGCGTTGCGACGGTGGTCGTCGCGGTGATGATGCCACTGCTGGTCAGCGGCATCGAACCGTGGCTCCCCGCGACGGCGGCAGCCCTCGTGCTCCTCGTCTTCTTCGCGTGGCGCTCTCCTCGCGTGCTCTCGTTGCAGCTCGTGCCCGCGCCGCTCGTGCTGTTCGCGTCCGGACTCTTCCTCGTCGTCGCGGCGCTGGATCAGGTGGGGCTCCGGGAGCTGCTGACGGGTGTGGTCGGCGACGGCACGGATCTGTGGGCGCTGTGGCGGATGTCGGGCGCGGGATTCGTGGGCGCGAACCTCGGCAACAACCTCCCGGCCTATCTGGCGCTGGAATCGTCGGCAGGTTCTCCCGAACGGCTCGCTGCTCTGCTGGTGGGGGTCAACGCGGGACCACTGGTCACCCCCTGGGCCTCGCTCGCGACGCTGCTGTGGCATGAGCGGCTGCGCGCGGTCGGCGTGCATGTGCCGTGGAGCCGGTACATGCTGCTGGGCCTCGTCGCGGCGCCGATCACCGTCGCGATCGCGGTGATCCCCCTCGCGATCGCGCCGTGACCGGAGCGCCGGGCGCCAGGTCAGCCGAGCGAGAGATCGACCTGTATCTCATCGGCCAAGCGCTCGAGCGCCGCCACGATCGGAGCGGCGTCGGCGTGCTCGGGCACCCGCACGGTGATGGTCGCCTCGAAAAGGGTCCCCCCGGCCATGGGTGCTTCGCGGGTGCGGCTCGTGAAGGCGTCGATGCTCAGGGAGTTCGCGCTGACCGCGGAGGTCACGTCGCGGACGATGCCCGGGCGGTCGTTCCCGAGCACCGTGAAGCTGAGACTGCGCCCCACGGGGGCCGCGGCGGGAGCACCCGAGTGGGCGGTGACCCGCAGCAGGCCGTCGAGCGCGCGCAGCGACTCGGTGAGTTCGTTGGCCCGATCGTCGGGGACGGTCACCAGCACGATCCCCGCGAAAACGCCGGCGAGCTCCGTGAGTTCGCTGCGCTCCCAGTTGCCGCCGTGTGACGCCACGGTGTCCGCCAGGGCGTTGACGAGCCCTTCGCGGTCGTCGCCGACGACGGACAGCACGAGATGAGCCATGGCCAGAGCATAGTGGGGGCCGGGCATCGTCGCGCCGGGGAAGTCGGCGAAGGCGAGGTTGGGGCCGGAAACGACGAAACCCCCGGAGGTCCGGGGGTTTCTGTTTGGTGGGCGATACTGGGATCGAACCAGTGACCTCTTCCGTGTCAGGGAAGCGCGCTACCGCTGCGCCAATCGCCCGAGTGAAGCTCCGGTCGGGACCGGGAGTGGAGGTGGCGACGGGATTCGAACCCGTGTAAACGGCTTTGCAGGCCGGTGCCTAGCCGCTCGGCCACGCCACCGTGTGTGGTTCGACCCACGTGTCGTGATCTCTCCGAAAAGGGATCCCCGCACTCGAGCGGATGACGAGACTCGAACTCGCGACCCTCACCTTGGCAAGGTGATGCGCTACCAACTGCGCTACATCCGCGTGCTCCCTGGTTGCCCCGGGCGCTTGATCGACTTTAGTCCACGAATCGCGAAGTGCAAAACCAGAGCCGAAACCCGCGCGTGTCTCGCAGCGGATTCGGAGATGGGGGGTGGCATCCGGTAGCATCGGTACTCGGCCGCTCGCGGCCATGGGCGATTGGCGCAGTTGGTAGCGCGCTTCCTTCACACGGAAGAGGTCATCAGTTCGAGTCTGGTATCGCCCACCGCAAACCCCCGGTCCTGCCGGGGGTTTCGTTGTTTCAGCGCTGCCCGGCGGAGGGCCACGGCGGCGGTTCAGCCGTCGAATCGCCATCCGTGGCGTTCAGCCGCGACCCGTGCGATCTGCGTGAACCGTCGCCGGTCGAGCGCGGCCGCCTCCCTGCGGATGCCGCGGAGGTGCAGACTGTAGAGCCGATCCAGATCCACCCATGAAGGCCGGCCCTGACCGTCCCACGACCCGGAGCCGAGCGCGAGGTGCCGTCCGTCGCGACCGGGTGGCCGGCTGGTGAGCCGCAGGGCGTAGACGCGTTGAGTGTCGTGCGGCGCGATCACCAGGAGGGGGCGGTCCTTGCCGAGAGTGGGGTCGTCTTGGAAGGGCACCCATGCCCACACCACCTCACCCGCATCCGGGATGCCGTCTTTGCGTGGAGCGTAGCGGAGGTGCAGACGATGCGACCGGGGGTCGGTCACCTCCCAGGTCGATGTGACGTCGAAGGGGACGTCGACACGTGGTGCGGACCGGCGCCGGGTGAGCAGTCGCGCCAGCAGGCTCCACACGGATGCCATCAGAGGTCCTCGGGAACGGTCACGGCGACACGCTAGCAGCCTCGCTCACAAGCGCTGGATCGAGGGTCGGGCCACCGCTCACAGGCCCGCGGTGATGCGCCGGTCGGGGCGGTCGATGAGCCGGCGCACGCCCTCGCGGGTGAGCATGAGCACGACGATCAACAGGGTCACGGAGAAGAAACCGCCGAGCGACACATCGCCGGCGAAGGCGAGCGCGACGAGCTCCAGCACCACGAACTTGATGCCCGGAAGAACGAGCAGCAGCATCACCAGCGCCGAGGCTCGCCGCCAACGGCTGTTCGCGGTCAGGAGCCGGGCCACCAGCGCCTTCTTCAGGAGCAGGACGCCCTCGAGCACGATCTTCAAGAGCGCCGCGGTCAGCAGCGCGAGGAGGAAGGTCTCGGTGATGACCGCCGGAAAGACCTGAGTGAAGACCCCCAGGACGACGAGGTAGCTGAGAACGTCGACGAGATCGACCGGACGTATGCGCATCGCGGGCTCCTGCCGATCACCGTCAGCGGCCGGTGCTCCAGCCGTACCTCTGCCGCAGCGCTTCGGCGACGATGTCGAATCGCTCCGGGTCGAGGGCGGATGCCTCGCGTCGCATGCCGTCCGCGTGCACGCTGTAGACCTGGTCGACGTCGACCCAGGAAGGTCGGCCCTCCGAGTCCCACTCCCCCGGTCCGAGGAACAGGAAGTCGCGATCGCCGTCGTGCGACCGGCTCGTCAGCTTGACGGCGTAGACCCGGTCGGTGTCGTGGATGCCGATGACCAGCACCGGGCGATCCTTCCCGCGGCCGTCGTTCTCCGCGTACGGCACCCACGTCCAGACGACCTCGCCGGCATCCGGATCACCATCGGGTCGAGGCGCGTACGTGAGCGTCAGTTCGCGGGCACCAGGAGGATCCACCTCCACGGTGCGCGCGTAGCCGGAACGTCCCGGGGTGTCTTCGGCGGAGTCGCGAGCGGCGCGCTGCAACTGGTCGTCGACGACCGGCAGGCCTCCCGCGAACGCGTCGACGATGCCGCGCACGAGGCCGGTGGCGAAGGAATCCCTGTCTGGCGTGCTCACCTGGTCACAGTAGCGCCCGCGCCGGGCCGGAGATACGGGCACAATCGGCGACGCACGCACCAAGGGACGCCAGGCCGGAGCCCAGCGTCCCTTGGTGTGCTGTGAGCGTCGAGGGGATCAGTCGACGAGTGCGTAGCCCTCTTCGCCGTGCACGACGGTGTCGATGCCCGCGATCTCGTCCTCGTTCTTGACGCGGAAGCCGATGGTCTTCTCGATCAGGAAGCCCACGACGTAGGCGACGACGAACGAGTAGAGCGCCACCGCCAGCGCCGAGACGGTCTGCAGGATCAGCTGTGAGAAGTCGCCGCCGGTGAACAGACCGACATCGGTGCCGACGAAGCCGATGAACACGGTTCCGATGAAGCCCGCCACCAGGTGGATGCCGACCACATCGAGAGCGTCGTCGTAGCCGAGCTTCCACTTGAGCTCGATCGCGAAGGCGGCGACAGCGCCGGCGATGACGCCGAGCACCATGGCCCACCCGGGGGTGAGCGCGCCGGCGGACGGCGTGATCGCCACGAGGCCTGCGACGGCACCGGACGCGGCGCCGACCGAGGTCGCCTTGCCGTCCTTGAGCTTCTCCACGAGGAGCCAGCCGAGCACGGCGGCGGCGGGAGCGGCGATGGTGTTGAGGAACGCGAGGCCGAGGTCTTCCTGCGTGCCCGACAGGCCGGTGTTGAAGCCGAACCAGCCGAACCAGAGGATCGAGGCGCCCAGTACGACGAACGGCACGTTGTGCGGCTTGTTGATGCCCTTCTGGAAGCCGACGCGCTTGCCGAGCACCAGGGCGAGGGCGAGCGCGGCCGCACCGGCGTTGATGTGCACCGCGGTGCCACCGGCGAGGTCGATCACGGCGTAGTCGCCGATCGTCCAGCTCTGGATCCATCCGCCGCCCCAGACCCAGCCGGCGACCGGGAAGTACACGAGGGTCGACCAGATGCCGGCGAACAGCAGCCAGGGGCCGAACTTCGCGCGGTCGGCGATCGCGCCGGAGATGAGCGCCGTCGTGATGATGGCGAAGGTCGCACCGAACGCGACGTCGATCAGGTCGATGCCCTCAGCGGTCAGCCCGAAGCCTGCCAGCGGGTTCCCGACGATGCCCGGGATGAGGCCGGCGGCACCTTCGAAGTAACCGCCGTCGCCACCGGCGCCGGTGTACATCATGTAGCCGTAGAGGATCCACAGCACGCTGATGAGCGCGATCGCGCCGAAGCTCATCATGATCATGCTGACGACGCTCTTGGCCTTGACGAGGCCGCCGTAGAAGAAGGCAAGGCCGGGAGTCATGAAAAGCACCAGCGCGGCGCTGGTGACGATCCAGATCGTGGACGGAGTGAGTTCCATCACTACCTCTCAATGTGTGGGACAACTGGGTCCGGCTGGCCACCATCGCCTTCGGATGAGCCATTCGGGTAGAACCCAGTGTTCACACGCGCGGTTTCCCCCACGGTACGAGGCGTGTTTCGGGTCGGTTACGCGGCACGGGCGCACGTAAACATCACGTTTCCGGCGACGGCGTGATCGCTGTCGGGAGTCTGCGGCTTCGCCGTCAGCTGTGGGTCAGCGCCACGAGGCGGGAGATGGCTCGCAGGTACTTCTTGCGGTAGCCGCCGGCGAGCATCTCCTCGGAGAACACGTCGTCGAGTGGGGCGCCGGTGGCGCGGATGGGGATCTGCGCGTCGTACGCACGGTCGACGAACGCGACGAAGCGGAGGGCGGCCGACTGGTCGTCGAGCTGCACGACATCCCGAAGTCCGATCGTGGTGAGGCCTTCGATCAGACGGATGTAGCGCGACGGGTGGACGGAAGCCAGATGGCGTACGACGTCGGCGAACGAATCATCCGTCGCTCGTGGGCCCGCCGCGGCCAGTGCTGCGCCGTACGCGGCGTCGTCGAGTGCGACGGCATGTCCGTCGACGGCGCGCTGACGGTAGTCGGTGCCGTCGATGCGGATGGTCTGGAAGCTCGACGCCATCGCGTGGATCTCGCGCAGGAAGTCCTGTGCTGCGAATCGCCCCTCTCCGAGCGCGTTGGGGGGCGTGTTCGACGTCGCGGCAAGGCGGGTCCCGGAGGGCACCAGCTCTCCGATGAGCCGTGTCATCACCATCGTGTCGCCCGGGTCATCGAGTTCGAACTCGTCGATGCAGAGGAGGTCCGCGCCGCGGAACAGCGCGACGGTCTGCTGGTAGCCGATGGCCCCGACCAGCGCGGTGTACTCGATGAATGATCCGAAGTACTTCCGCCTTCCCGGCATCGCGTGATAGATCGATGCCAGCAGGTGGGTCTTGCCGACGCCGAACCCGCCGTCGAGGTACACGCCCGGCTTGATCTCCGGCGCCTTCTCGCGACGCCGGAAGAAGCCGCCCGACTTCGCCGGTGCGGGGCCGACGCCGCTGAAGGTCATCAGCAGATCCTTGGCGGCCTGCTGCGACGGATACTGATCGTCGGCGCGGTACGTGTCGAACGTCGCGTCGCCGAACTGCGGCGGCGGGGTGAGAGCCGCGACCATCTCTGCCCCCGAGACCTGGGGTGCGCGGTCGGTCAGATGAAGGATGCCGGCCGGGACGCTGCTCACGCCCTCAACTTTAGACCGGCTGCCGACCCAGGTCGCGCCGCTCGAGCCAGGCGGCGATGGCGGCGCTCCAGCGGTCCTGATCGTAGTTCCAGAGCTTCGTGTGCCGGGCGGTGTCGAACACCTGCATCTCGACGAGGTCGGGGCGGGCGACGAGGAGGTCGTACGAGGCGTCGGGAGGCACGAATCCGTCGTCGTCGCTGTGGAGGATGAGGACCGGGTGCCGGAGCTCGCCTGCCCGCGCGATGACGTCGAGGCGGTCGAACGGGATGCGGGACTCGGCACCCGTGAGCGGGGTCGCCCATTCGGCGCTGAGGGCGCCGATGGCCAGCCCGGCGACAGGTGCCGGGAGGTTGAGGAGCTTCGCGTGGAAGGTGAGCACGCGACGCCAGTCGATGACGGGCGATTCCAGGATGACTCCGACGATGAGGTCGCGGTGGGCCGAGTTCAAGGCCACCTGCATGGCGATCGCGCCGCCCATCGACCAGCCCATGAGGATCACCCGCCGTGCACCGCGGCGACGAGCGAGTCCGATCGCGCTGTCGACATCGCGCCATTCGGTCGCCCCGAGCCCGTAGGTCCCGCTTCTGCTGCGCGGAGCCGAGCCGTCGTTGCGGTAGGAGACGAGCATCGAGGTGATCCCTGCGCGACGGAAGACCGGCACGGCGCGCAGGCACTCCGCCCGGGTCGTGCCGCGGCCATGTACCTGGATGACCCACGTGTCGCTCGGTTCCTCGGCGGGGAAGATCCACGCGGGGCAGGGTCCCACGGGAGCGCCCACGAGCTCCGACTCGTACGGGAGGTGGAGCTGGTCGGGGTCGTCGTAGTACCAGCCGCTGAAGGCGGCGGCCGAACTCAGTCGCGCATCGGGCCCGATATGAGTGAGCAGTTTGCGGGTGACGCTCTTCTCATCGCTCGACAGCACTGAGCCGAGCTTCAGGTACTCCGCCGTTCCGGCCGTGAACAGGCCGTACATCCCCGGAAGCTCCGTGTCAGGGGTGCGGCCGAGCGTGATCGTCTGTGCGGCGACGTCGACATCGAGGATCGTCGTGTCGGCGAGGCGGCGGGCGGGCGTGACGACGCGGCGCGCCATGCGTGCGGCCACGACGGCCATCAGCGACGTGGTCATCGTGAGTGCGAGTCCGAGGACGACGACCAGCCCTCGCAGGAGGGAGGGGTGCGGAGTTCGGCCGACGGCGCGCCTGGATGCCTTCATCGTGGGCTCACTTTAGTCTGTCGATGTGGATGAATCCCGTCCCTCGGCAGCGCCCGACTTCCTCGCGGTCGCCGATCGCCTGCGTGCGCTGACGTTCCGCGACGACTTCGTGGTGCGGGAGATCGCGGCCCCCGCCTCGCTGGCGCCCGACGCGATCGCTTTCGCCGGCGACATCCGTCCTGGTGACGACGGGCTCGACTCGCCCTATGGCACCGGTCGGTTCGTCTTGCTGCACGACGACGCGGAACCCGACCAGTGGCGCGGGCCGTGGCGCATCGTCTGCTTCGCTCAGGCTCCCTTGGAGCCTGAGATCGGCACCGATCCGCTGCTCGCAGACGTCGCGTGGTCGTGGCTCGTCGATGCGCTCGCGACCCGCAGGGCCGACTTCCATTCGGCTTCCGGCACGGCGACCAAGACACTGTCGAAGGGATTCGGGACTCTCGAGGTCGAGGGTGACGGGGCTCAGATCGAGCTGCGCGCCTCGTGGACGCCCTCGGGTGACATCGCTGCGCATCTGGATGCGTGGGCGGAGCTCGTCTGCATGCTCGCCGGGCTCCCGCCCGGCTCCGAGGGCATCGCCGTCTTCAGTGAACGCAGGAATACACGTGGTTGATTACACCGTCATCGCCGATCGCGAAGGACTGGAGACGGCGGCTGCCGCCCTCGCGTCCGGCGTCGGCCCCGTCGCCGTCGACGTCGAGCGCGCCTCCGGCTTCCGGTACTCGCAGCGCGCCTACCTCGTCCAGGTCTTCCGCAGGGACTCGGGCGTCTTCATGTTCGACCCGCCCGCTCTCGGCGACCTCTCTCCCCTTCAAGACGCGATCGGCGACACCGAATGGGTCCTGCACGCCGCGAGTCAGGATCTCCCGTCCCTGCGGGAGGCCGACCTCGTCCCGCCGTCGATCTTCGACACCGAGTTGGCGGCACGGCTGCTCGGCCACGAGAAAGTGGGTCTGGGGGCGGTCGTCTCGGACACGCTCGGGATCACCCTCGCCAAGGCCCACTCCGCCGCCGACTGGTCGACGCGACCGCTGCCGCAGTCGTGGCTCGAGTACGCCGCCCTCGACGTCCTCCATCTCATCGATGTGCGCGACGCGCTCGCAGCCGAGCTCGATGAGCAGGGCAAGACAGACATCGCCGCACAGGAGTTCGACGCCGTGCTGACCCGGCCTGCGAAGCCGCCGCGCGAGGAGCCGTGGCGGCGACTGAGCGGCCTGCACACGGTGCGCGGGCGGCGCTCCCTCGCGGTGGCCCGTGCGCTGTGGACCGCACGGGAGGAGTACGCGCAGCAGCAGGACGTCTCCCCCGGTCGTCTCGTGCCCGATCGCTCGCTCGTGGCTGCCGTGATCGCCGACCCCGCGACCAAGCAGGACCTCGCGCGTCTGAAAGAGTTCACCGGGCGGGCGAGCCGGACGCAGCTCGACCGGTGGTGGGCGGCGATCGAGGCCGGACGGGCCGACGAGATGCTCCCGGCCGAGCGGGTCGCCGGCGACGGGTTCCCGCCGCCGCGCGCATGGGCAGACCGCAACCCGGCCGCGGACGCTCGCCTGAAGAGCGCACGTCCCCGTGTCGAGCAGCTCGCAGAGGAGCTCCGGATGCCGACGGAGAACCTGCTCACCCCTGACACGCTGCGCCGGGTGGCGTGGAGCCCGCCGGAACCGGTGACCGCCGCATCCGTAGGCGAGGCGCTCACCGCCCTCGGCGCCCGTCCGTGGCAGGTTGCGTACACTTCACAGATGATCGCGGACGCCTTTGTCGAATCCGTGCAGGCGCCGACGAGCGACGCCGACGCGGCTTCGTAGGATCGATCCAAGCGATTTCACGGCACCCAGTTCCACCTTAGGCTGGACTGGATCTCAATCATTGGAGGCAGTGTGGCCGAGCTTTCGGACGTCTACTTCGTCGACGGCATGCGAACCCCTTTCGGACGCGCCGGCGAAAAGGGCATGTACTGGAACACCCGAGCGGATGATCTCGCCGTCAAGGCGACGATCGGGCTCATGGAGCGCAATCCGGCGGTCCCTGCCGACCGGATCGACGACGTCGCCATCGCCGCGACGAGCCAGACCGGCGATCAGGGGCTCACTCTCGGGCGCTCCGTGGCGATCCTCGCCGGACTCCCCCAGAGCGTTCCGGGTCTCGCGATCGACCGCATGTGCGCGGGCGCGATGACGAGCGTGACGACGATGGGCGCCTCGATCGGCGTCGGCATGTACGACTTCGCCCTCGCCGGCGGCGTCGAGCACATGGGACACCACCCGATCGGGGGCAACGCCGACCCGAACCCGCGTTTCGTCGCCGAGCGCATGGTCGATCCCGGGGCGCTCAACATGGGCGTCACCGCCGAGCGGATCTTCGACCGCTTCCCGCATCTCACCAAAGAGCGATCCGACCGCTACGGGATGCTGAGCCAGCACAAGGTGCAGGCCGCGTACGACGCAGGCAAGATCCAGCCCGACCTCGTGCCGGTCGCCATCAAAAACGCCGACGGCGCCTGGGGGCTCGCGACCGAGGACGAGGGCCGCCGTCCGCAGACGACGATGGAAGACCTGGCCGCGCTCAAGACGCCGTTCCGTCCCCACGGGCGCGTCACGGCCGGCACCTCCTCGCCGCTGACCGATGGAGCCACCATGTCACTGCTTGCCGGTGGGCGCGCCGTCAAGGAGCTGGGCCTCCGACCCAAGATGCGCTTGGTGTCGTTCGCCTTCGCCGGCGTGCAGCCCGAGATCATGGGCATCGGCCCCATCCCTTCGACGGAGAAGGCGCTGGCGAAAGCCGGACTCACGATCGACGACATCGGACTGTTCGAGCTCAACGAGGCGTTCGCCATCCAGGTCATCTCTCTCCTCGATCACTTCGGCATCGCCGACGACGACCCGCGAGTGAACCCGTGGGGCGGGGCGATCGCCTTCGGTCATCCGCTCGCGGCATCCGGCGTGCGCCTCATGATCCAGCTCGCCGCCCAGTTCGCGGAGCGCCCCGATGTGCGCTACGGCCTCACAGCCATGTGCGTGGGCCTGGGCCAAGGCGGGTCGGTGATCTGGGAGAACCCCCACTACGACGGAAAGAAGCGCTGAGGACCCGCGATGACCTACGAATCGATCGACTTCTCCCCGCTCCTCGACCTCGCCGCCGATGAGGTCGTCACGCACTCCCCCGTGCGCGACGTGCGCCTCCCGTCGGGCAAGGTGCTCGCGCTCGTCACCCTCGACAACGGTCGCGACCACAACCGGCCCAATACGCTCGGTCCCCAGACCCTGATGGAACTCGGTGAACGTCTCGACGAGCTGAAGGCGCGCGCCGCATCCGGTGAGATCCACGCCGTGGCGGTCACCGGCAAGCAGTACATCCTCGCCGCGGGTGCTGACCTGTCCGACATCACCCTGGTCGGCTCGAAGGAGAATGCGCGCAAGATCGCTCAGCTCGGCCACCACGTGCTCGGCAAGCTCGGCGAGCTGGGCGTGCCCTCGTTCGCCTTCGTCAACGGCCTCGCTCTAGGCGGTGGCCTGGAGATCGCGCTCAACTCGACCTACCGCACGGTCGATGCGTCCGCAGCGGCCATCGCGCTTCCGGAGGTGTTCCTCGGAATCATCCCGGGCTGGGGCGGCGCCTACCTCCTCCCCAACCTCATCGGCATCGAGAACGCCCTCGAGGTCGTCATCAGCAACCCGCTGAAGCAGAACCGGATGCTCAAGCCTCAGCAGGCGTTCGACTACGGCATCGTCGATGCGATCTTCCCGGCGGCGAACTATCTCGAGGACTCGCTCCGGTGGGCCGACGGTGTGCTCGGCGGCACGGTCAAGGTGGAGCGGCGAAACGAGCCCGGCAAGATGGAGCGCCTCACGAAGTGGCCCATCGCGATCAAGGTCGCACGGGGAATGCTGGAGTCGAAGATCGGCACCGTGCCGAAGTCGCCGTACGTCGCGCTCGATCTGCTCGACAAGGCCAAGAGCGGCTCGAAGGCAGACGGTTTCGCCCGCGAAGACGAGGCGCTGGCCGATCTCGTGACCGGCGACCAGTTCGCCGCGTCGATGTATGCGTTCGACCTCGTGCAGAAGCGTGCCAAGCGGCCGGTCGGCGCGCCCGACAAGGATCTCGCCAAGAAGGTGACCAAGGTCGGCATCATCGGCGCCGGTCTCATGGCGAGCCAGTTCGCGCTGCTGTTCGTGCGAAAGCTGCAGGTGCCGGTGCTGATCACCGATCTCGACCAGGCGCGCGTCGACAAGGGCGTCGCCTACATCCACGAAGAGATCGGCAAGCTCGAGGCGAAGGGGCGTCTCGATGGCGACGCGGCCAACAAGCTGCGGTCGCTGGTGACCGGCACGACCGACAAGAGCCTCTACGCCGACTGCGACTTCGTCATCGAGGCCGTGTTCGAGGAGGTCGGCGTCAAGCAGGCCGTCTTCGCCGAGATCGAGCAGATCGTCTCCGACGACACCGTGCTCGCGACGAACACCTCCTCGCTGTCGGTCGAGGAGATCGGTTCGGCACTGGCCCACCCGGAGCGCCTCGTCGGTTTCCACTTCTTCAACCCGGTCGCGGTCATGCCGCTCATCGAGATCGTCAAGACGCCGCAGACCGATGACGCAGCCCTATCTACGGCGTTCGTCGTCGCACGCAGCCTCGGCAAGAACGCCGTGCTCACTGCCGATGCGCCCGGGTTCGTCGTCAACCGTCTCCTTGCCAAGGTGATGGGCGAGGCAGCGCGTGCCGTGTACGAAGGCACACCGGTCGCCGATGTCGAGAAGGCTTTCGCGCCCCTCGGGCTGCCGATGGGGCCGTTCCAGCTGATCGATCTCGTCGGTTGGAAGGTCGCGGCCCACGTGCAGGACACGATGGTGCGGGCGTTCCCCGATCGCTTCTACGCGAACGAGAACTTCCACGCGCTGGCCGAGCTCGATGCGGTCGTCGAGAAGGACAAGGGCGGTCGTGTGACCGGCTTCACGAAGGCGGCGCAGAAGGTGGTCAAGGGTGCTGTCGGCAGCACCCCCGCCACTTCGGAGACCATCCTTCGCCGCGTGCAGGACGGGCTGGCTCAGGAGATGAAGCTCATGCTCGACGAGGGGGTCGTGCCTGAGGTCGAGGACATCGACCTGTGCCTCATCCTCGGTGCCGGGTGGCCGTTCATCGACGGCGGGGCATCCCCGTACCTCGATCGTGAGGGAGCGTCGGAGCGCGTGTTCGGTGACACTTTCCACCATCCGCCCATCCGCGGCATCGGCGACTGACAGGCGCCTCCCGAAGAGGGCCCCGGCATTCGAAGCCGGGGCCTTCTGCCGTTGCGGCAGTGGCGGTGTACGCTTCTGAACATGTTCAGTATGGAGCGCGCCACCTCCCCGACCAAAAGCGAGCGGACCCGCGCGCACCTGCGCGACATCGCGCTCCGATCGTTCCGGGAGCGGGGCTACGACGCGACGACCATTCGCCTCATCGCGCAGGAGGCCGGCGTCTCCGTAGGAACCACCCACTACCACTTCGCAGGCAAGAGTCAACTGGTGCAGGAGCTGTACCTCGACGTGCAGGAGCGACACCGCACAGCGGCGGCGGCGCGACTCGCCGACTCAGATGATCTGATCGCGCGGCTGCGCGCCGTGTACGAGACCGGCCTCGATGAGCTCCAGCCCTACCACGACCACGCGTCCGAATTCGTCTCCGCCGCCATGGCGCCCGGCTCCGACATCAATCCTCTCGCCGACGAGTCGTCACCGGCACGCGCCGTCACAGAGGGCATCTTCGCGGACGCGGTGGCCGGCTCGACCCACTCGCTGCCCGATGACATCGCGGCGAGCCTTCCGCGCGCCCTGTTCATCGCCTACCTGCTCCTGGCGCTCCACTGGGTCTATGACACGTCGCCACGGCAGCGGAAGACGCGGCGGCTCCTCGACGGCGGGTTGCGGCTGCTGCGTTCGGTGCTGCCACTGGCACGCCTCCCCCTGGTGCGGCGTCCGATCGCCGACCTTCTGGCGCTCATCGGCGATGTGTCGCCCTCCGGCGGTGCGACGTGACCGCGTCGGACACCGCGGTTCCGCCCCGGACGGCGACCGAGCCGTTCGCCTTCACACGAGACGAGTTCTGGGACGCAGCCGGCCGGGCATGGTGGATGTCGGTGCTCGGCATCGCCGTGGTCACGTGGGTTGCGATGTGGCCGGCGGCGGGCATGGGGCTCGTGATCGCGACGATGGGGGGAATCGTTCTGATCGCTCCGGTCGGCCTCGTCGGCATGCTGCTGTTCGCGCCGCTCGTCATGCTCGTCGCCCGGTCGATGCGGGCGGTCCGGGTCCGGGCTCTGCACCTCGTCGTGCAGGGCTCACTGGGCCTGCTCGTGGGTACGGCGGTGATGGGGATCCTGACGTCGGTGACGCCGCGATACCTCCTCGGTTCCTGGTGGGTCGCCGCCTGTGCGGCCGTGCCCGCCCTGGTCTTTCCGTGGGCCTGGTGGCTCGCCGAGCGTCGGGCACGCCTTTCGGATGCCGGACTGCTTCACCCCCGGCCGAGAGCCGACATCGACGCCATGGTCGAAGACGCGATCGTCGATCGTCGCGACGGCGCCCACTGATCGGTCGCCCGCATCACGCCGCCGGCTGCGCTGCGCGCACCCGAAGAGCGCGTGCGAGTCGGTCGCGCTGCTCGATGACGATGCGGCGGAGCGCGGGAGGTGCATCGGCATTGTCTGCCAGCCACCGGTCGGCAGGGTCGAGCGATGGTGACGCCGGGAACAGGCCCGCCACGAGTCGCCGCGCGATCTCGATGCTGCGGGTGTCCCAGACGGCCCGGATGCGGGCGAAGTAGTCTTCGTCGAAGCGCTCCAGGAGCGCGCGCTGATCGCCTGCGCGGAGGCCGGCGATGGTGGCGTCGAGGTGATCGTTGGTCAGTTCGGAGTCTTCCCACGCGTCGGCCCACGCGCGGGCCTTCACCTCGGCGTCGGGGCGTGCGGCACGGACAGCCCGGTAGGCGACACGGCCGGTCGCGGTCGGGTCGGCTCGCAGTTCGGCGTCTGCGTCGACATCATCGCCGTGCCCGGACGCCGACAGCGCCCTCAACCAGGACCACCGGAGATCGGGATCGAGCGCCAGTCCCACCGGCGCGGGCGACTCGCCACGGAGGATCCCCGCCATGTCGGCGGCGTGCGTATCGTCGTAGGTCGCCGCGCTGCCCACGGCCCGGGCCCAGGCGAGCTGCGAGTCGCTGCCTGCAGCGGCAGTCAGCATCGCCTGCCATACTGCGTCGAGCCAGCGGGATGCGAGAGCCCGGCGGTCGCCGTCGGGGGCATAGTGGGCGATCGCGTACCCGGCGTGTGAGATCGCATCGGTCAACAGCGCGATGCTGCGTTCGACGGGCGCATGCCGGATGACGATGTCGAGGTAGCGCGCGACCGGGAGCTGCGCGTCGCGCACCGCATTCCACAGCGCCGCCCAGACGACCGACCGGGCGAGCGGGTCGGAGAGGGTGCTCAGTCCCCGGGCCACGGCATCGGTCGATCGTGCGTCGAGGCGCACTTTGGCGTACGTGCGATCGTCGTCGTTCGGCAGCACGAGATCGGCATCGGGGAGCACGGGAGCGCGAAGCGGCGTGCGCTCCCCCGCGATGTCGAGGTCGACGCCGGCGCGGCGGACGAGTGCATCCCCCTCGAATGCGTACAGGCCGATCGTGATGCGGTGCGGCCGCGGATCGGTCTGGACGACGGTCGGATGAGGGTCGCGCTCCACCCGCAGCTCCGAGACGCCGGTCGTCTCCAGCCAGGCGGCGCTCCAGGCGTGCAGATCCCGAGAGGAGGCAGCCTCGAGCGCGGTGAGCAGATCTTCGAGGGTGGTGTTCCCGTATGCATGTGCCGCGAAGTAGCCCTGTGCCGCACGGAAGAACGCGTCCTCCCCGACGAACGCGACGAGCTGCTTGAGCACCGAGGCGCCCTTCGCGTAGGTGATGCCGTCGAAGTTGAGCTTCGCCGCTTCGAGGTCGGGGATGTCCGCGACGATCGGGTGCGTCGTGGGCAGCTGATCCTGTTCGTATGCCCAGCCTTTGCGTCGGCTGGCGAAGTTCACCCAGGCATCGGGATGAACCCCGGCGGCGACCGCCGCGTGGGAGCCCATGAAGTCGGCGAACGACTCCTTGAGCCAGAGGTCGTCCCACCACCGCATCGTTGCGAGATCACCGAACCACATGTGCGCCATCTCGTGCAGGATCGTGTTCGCTCTCGCCTCGTGCTGCGCGGCCGTGGAGGCGCCCCGGAAGATGTGGCCCTCGGTGAATGTGACCAGGCCCGGGTTCTCCATCGCTCCGAGGTTGTACTCGGGCACGAAGATCTGGTCGTACTTTCCCCACGGATAGTCGGATGCGAACGCCGTGGTGAAGAAGTCGAGGCCGCTGCGGGTGACGGCGATGATCCCATCCGCGTCGAGGTGCGGCGCCAGCGACTGCCGGCAGAGGACGCCCAGGGGGACGCGGCGACTTCCCGACCGCCACTCGCCGTCGACGCGGTGATAGGGGCCGGCTGCAACGGCCGTGATGTAGCTGGACAGCGGGGGCGTCTCTGCGAAGGCGACGCGTACTCCCCCCTCTACCGGGGTGCGGGATGCTTCCGCACCGTTCGACAGCACCGTCCATTCGTCGGGGGCGGTGACCTGGAACCTCCAGCGCGCCTTCATGTCGGGCTGCTCGAAGCAGGGATACGCCCGCCGGCAGTCGGCGGGCTCGTATTGGGTGTAGAGGTACACCTCATCGTCCACCGGGTCGCGGAAGCGGTGCAGACCTTCTCCGGACGAGCTGTAGCGCCCTCGAGCGCGGACGCGGACGACGTTGTGCTCCGTCAGGCCGGTCACCCGCAACCGGGCACCGTCCCACTCGATGGGCCGTGGTTCACCGTTGACGACGAGCTCATCGATGGACTCGCCGAGGAAGTCGATCCATGTCTCCTCGACCGTGCTTCCGAACGTGAGCGTGGAGGTCACCGGGAAGGATGCCGTCTCTGTGCACGCATCGCGCAGATCGAGGTCGATCTCCACCGTCGCCAGCCTCACCCCCGCAGATCGCGCCGCCGTCTCGTCACGCGAGAGGTCTGCGGAACGGGCGAGGTCGTGACGCGTCATATCTTCATGCTTTCACGGCGGCACGGGTGACGCGGCATCGTGCCCCGTCCGCCATCGGAGATGGCGCGGTCAGCGAGGCGGAGGTGACGTCGTGGCGGCGCTGACGCTCAGCGCGAGTCCTGCCGAGAACCGTCGGGAGCCGGCATCCACATCGCGTTCGTGTCTGCGGTCGGCCGGGCCACGGGGATCCGCGTGCCGAGCACCTGCGCGACGACGTCCTGAGCGATCTTGGCGGCGGTGAGCCCGGCATCCTCGAGGATCTGCTCGCGAGAGGCGTGGTCGATGAACGCGTCGGGCAGGCCGAGCTCGTCGACCGCGGTGTCGACTCCCTGCTCACGGAGCACCTGTCGCACCCTCGTGCCGATGCCGCCGACGCGGATGCCGTCTTCGATCGTGATGACGAGCCGGTGCTGAGCAGCCAGCGTGACGATCGACGAGGCGACCGGCACGACCCACCGCGGGTCGACCACGGTGGCGCCGATCCCCTGTGCGCGGAGGCGCCCGGCGACGTCGACGGCGAGGTGTGCCATCGATCCGATCGCGACGATCAGCACGTCCTCCCCTTCTGCGCGGAACAGCACATCGACGCCGTCGTCGAGTCGCTCGAGGGCGGGGAGCTCCGGGGTCACGGAGCCCTTCGGGAAACGCACGACGGTCGGCGCGTCGGAGACGGCGACCGCTTCGGCGAACTCCTCGCGCAGCCTTTCGGCATCGCGGGGTGCGGCGATGCGGATGCCGGGGACGAGCTGAAGCATGGCGAGGTCCCAGATGCCGTGGTGGCTCGGCCCGTCGGGACCGGTGACGCCGGAACGATCGAGCACGAACGTCACACCCGCGCGGTGCAGTGCGACATCCATCAGCACCTGGTCGAATGCACGGTTCATGAACGTCGCGTAGATCGCAACGACGGGATGGAGTCCCCCGAAGGCGAGACCGGCTGCGGACGCCACGGCGTGCTGCTCGGCGATTCCGACGTCGTAGACGCGGTCGGGGAAGCGCTGCGCGAACGGCAGCAGTCCGGTGGGGCGCAGCATCGCCGCGGTGATGGCGATGATGTCGTTCCGCTCCTCGCCCGCCGATACGAGCGACTGCGCGAAGACGTCGGTCCATGCGACGCTGTCGGAAGATCCCAGCGGCTCACCGGTGATGGGGTCGATCTTGCCCACGGCGTGGAACTGATCGGCGTCATCGTTCCGGGCCGGCTCGTAGCCGCGCCCCTTCTCGGTGATGGCGTGGACGATGACCGGCGACCGGTAGTCCTTCGCGAGTTGCAGCGTCTCGATCAGTGCGTCGAGGTCGTGACCATCGATGGGGCCGAGGTACTTGATGTCGAGGTTGGAGTACAGGGCGGCGTTGTTCGTGAAGCGGGAGAGGAAGCCGTGGGTTCCTCCGCGAACGCCCCGGTAGACGGCCCGCCCCACGGGTCCGAACCGTCGGAACAGCGAGGCCGAACCTCGGCGCAGACTCTCGTAGCCCGCCGTCGTCCGCACGCGGTTGAGGTAGCGGGCCATACCGCCGATCGTGGGGGCGTAGGACCGGCCGTTGTCGTTGACGACGATGACGAGGTTGCGGTTGTTGTCGTCGGAGATGTTGTTGAGCGCCTCCCACGTCATGCCGCCGGTCAGCGAACCGTCGCCGACCACCGCGACCACGTGACGGTCGGAACGGCCGGTCTGCGTCAGGGCGCGGGAAATGCCGTCGGCCCAGCTGAGGGAGCTCGACGCGTGCGACGACTCGACGACGTCGTGCGGGCTCTCGGACCGCTGCGGGTAGCCCGCCAGTCCTCCGCGCGCGCGAAGGTTGCTGAAGTCCTGACGTCCGGTGACCAGCTTGTGCACGTACGACTGGTGCCCCGTGTCGAACACGATCGGGTCGTTCGGTGAGTCGAACACCCGATGGATGGCGAGGGTCAGCTCTACGACGCCGAGGTTGGGGCCGAGGTGACCGCCGGTGCGGGAGACGTTCTCGACCAGGAACTCGCGGATCTCCTGAGCCAGCGACGCGAGTTCCTCGGTGGACAGGCCATCGAGGTCGCGGGGGCCGGTGATCGAAGAGAGCAGGCTCATTCCATGATTCTAGATGCCCGGGATGCACGAAAGCCCCGAGTCCGGCAGGACATCGGGGCTTTCGTGCCGCTGAGTCAGACGAGCGATCGCAGCACGTACTGCAGGATGCCGCCGTTGCGGTAGTAGTCGGCCTCTCCGGGCGTGTCGATGCGCACCTTGGCGTCGAACACCACGGTCTCCTTGCCCTCCGGCGAGAACTCGCTCGGGGCTGCGGTGACCTTGACCGTCTTGGGCGTGACACCCTCGTTCAGCTGTTCGAGCCCTTCGATCGAGACGATCTCGGTGCCGTCGAGGCCGAGCGACTTCCAGCTCTCCCCCTCCGGGAACTGGAGCGGCACGACGCCCATCCCGATGAGGTTGGAGCGGTGGATGCGCTCGAAGCTCTCGGTGATGACGGCCTTCACACCCAGCAGGCTCGTGCCCTTGGCCGCCCAGTCGCGCGACGAGCCCGAGCCGTACTCCTTGCCGCCGAACACGACGAGGGGGGTGCCCTGCGCCTGGTAGTTCATGCACGCGTCGTAGATGTAGGACTGCGGTCCGCCTTCGACCGTGAAGTCGCGCGTGAAGCCGCCTTCGACCACCTGGCCGTCGTTGACCGCGGCGACCATCTCGTTCTTGAGCCGGATGTTGGCGAATGTGCCCCGGATCATGACCTCGTGGTTTCCGCGGCGCGAGCCGTAGGAGTTGAAGTCCTTCTGCGCGACGCCGTGCTCCGTGAGGTACTGCGCGGCGGGCGTGCCGGCCTTGATGTTGCCGGCGGGGCTGATGTGGTCGGTGGTGACCGAGTCGCCCAGGGTCGCCATCACGCGCGCACCGGAGATGTCGGTGACCGGTGCCGGCTCGAGGCCCATTCCGTCGAAGTAGGGCGCCTTGCGCACGTACGTCGAGTTCTCGTCCCATTCGAAGACCGGGCCGGTCGGGGTCGGGAGGTTCTTCCAGCGCTCATCGCCGTCGAAGACGGTCGCGTACTGCTTGATGAACTGCTCGCGAGAGATGGAGTTGTCGATGACGTCCTGCACCTCTTCCGGCGACGGCCAGATGTCCTTGAGGAATACGTCGTTGCCCTCGGCGTCGGTGCCCAGCGCGTCGGTCTCGAAGTCGAAGTTCATCGACCCGGCCAGGGCATAGGCGACCACGAGCGGCGGGGACGCCAGGTAGTTCATCTTCACGTCGGGGCTGATTCGCCCTTCGAAGTTGCGGTTTCCCGACAGGACGGCGGTGACGGCGAGATCGTTCTCGTTGATCGCGGCGGACACCTCGTCGATCAGCGGACCGGAGTTTCCGATGCAGATCGTGCAGCCATAGCCGACCGTGTAGAAGTCGAGCCCTTCGAGCGCCTTGTCCAGACCCGACTTCTCGTAGTAGTCGGTGACGACCTTCGATCCGGGACCGAGCGTCGTCTTCACCCAGGGCTTGCGCTTGAGACCCTTGTCGACCGCCTTCTTCGCGAGCAGGCCCGCGGCGATCATCACGGACGGGTTCGAGGTGTTCGTGCACGAGGTGATGGCGGCGAGGGTCACTGCGCCGTTGTCGAGGAGGTATGCCTCGCCGTCGGGGGTGGTCACGCGCACGGGCTTGGATGCCGCGTGCCGTGCTCCGCTGGACAGCACCGCGTCCGCGTGCGCATCCTCGTGCTGGTGCGAGACGCCGTCGTGCGACACGTGCTCGTGATCCTGACCGGGCGCGACGCCGGGGTCGGATGCCGGGAAAGTGCCTTCGAGCTCGACGGAGTCCTCTTCGGCCGTGTCGGCGTAGTTGAGGATGTCCTTCTGGAACTGCTGCTTCGCCTCGGACAGCAGGATGCGGTCCTGCGGACGCTTGGGGCCGGCGATCGAGGGGACGACCGTGGAGAGGTCGAGTTCCATGAACTCACTGAAGACGAGTTCGCGCGCCGGGTCGTGCCAGAGCGACTGCTCCTTCGCGTAGGCCTCGACGAGGGCCACGGTCTGCTCGTCGCGGCCGGTGAGGCGCAGGTACTCCAGCGTGACGTCGTCGATCGGGAACATGGCGGCGGTCGAGCCGAACTCGGGGCTCATGTTGCCGATCGTCGCGCGGTTGGCCAGCGGCACCTGGGCGACGCCTTCACCGTAGAACTCGACGAACTTCCCGACCACACCGTGCTTGCGCAGCATGTCGGTGATCGTGAGCACGACGTCGGTCGCGGTCACACCCGCCGGGATCTCACCGGTGAGCTTGAATCCGACGACACGCGGGATGAGCATCGAGACGGGCTGGCCGAGCATGGCGGCCTCCGCTTCGATTCCGCCCACGCCCCAGCCGAGGACGCCGAGGCCGTTGACCATCGTCGTGTGCGAGTCGGTGCCGACGCAGGTGTCGGGGTAGGCGCGCAGGACGCCGTCGACCTGGCGGTCGTAGACGACCTTCGCGAGGTGCTCGATGTTGACCTGGTGCACGATGCCGGTGCCCGGCGGGACGACCTTGAAGTCGTCGAACGCGGTCTGCCCCCAGCGCAGGAACTGGTACCGCTCGCCGTTGCGCTCGTACTCGATCTCGACGTTGCGCTCGAGGGCGTCCTCGCGGCCGAAGAGGTCGGCGATGACCGAGTGGTCGATCACCATCTCCGCAGGCGAGAGCGGGTTGATCTTGTTGGGGTCGCCGCCCAGCGCCGTCACTGCCTCGCGCATCGTGGCGAGGTCGACGATGCAGGGCACGCCGGTGAAGTCCTGCATCACGACGCGCGCGGGCGTGAACTGGATCTCCGTGTCGGGCTCCGCGTCCGGGTTCCAGCCGCCGAGCGCCTCGATCTGGGCCTTCGTGACGTTCGCGCCGTCCTCGGTGCGAAGCAGGTTCTCGAGCAGGATCTTGAGGCTGTACGGGAGCTTCTCGTATCCCGCCACGGTGTCGATCCGGAAGATCTCGTAGTCGGTGTCACCGACTGTCAGGGTGCTCTTGGCACCGAAGCTGTCAACTGTCGACACGTCTCGTCTCCTTCGTCGGCGGTGCAGGCGCACGGCCTGTCGCTTCCATCTTCGCGTGGCCGGGAGGTGCAGGCTAGTGAGGTCAGCCTAACCGGCGTTAGGGAAGATTTATCTTGATGTCGAGATAAATCTATCACGCCGCGCCGGGCGTGCCGTCCTCTTGGGCCGCCGACGATTCACGCGGGTAGAGAGCGCGTACGGCGAGCCATGTGACCGCGACGAGCGGTGCGAACAGCGGCAACCCCATCACGAGCTTCAAGGTGCCGAGAGTGGTGACGTCCCCGGCGAAGTACAGAGGCAGCTGCACCGCGAGCCGGGCGAAGAACAGGGCCGCCCACGCCACCGCGAGCCAGAAGAAGACGCGCCGCTTGCGACGATCCGCGCGCCATGCGGTCCCCTCGTTCATGAGGAATCCGACCGCGAGCCCGATCAGCGACCAGCCGACCAGGGCCGAGACGAGGAAGGCGCTGCCGTACACGGCATTGGTGATGAGTCCGGGAACGAAGTTGTCCTCACCGCGTCCGGTCCACAGCGCGAGGGCGGCGGCGGCGGCGGTCGCCACGAGTCCGCCCACGGCCGCGGTCAGGGTCGAGCGCTGAATCAGCCGGACGACTGTGAAGATCGCGGCGATGCCCACCGAGACGACCAGAGACAGCACGAGGTCCCGGGTGAACGTGAAGAGCAGCACGAAGGCCAGGCCGGGGAGGACGGACTCCAGCAGGCCGCGCCATCCGCCCATCGCGTGCCAGACGACGTGCCCGGTTGACGCCTCGACGGCCGGATCCATGCCCGCCTTGCGGGCCGCTCCCCCGAGCGCCTGGGCGATGATCTGCTGGGCGCTCGGCTCTGACGCGGTGCCGGGCGGCGGCGGCGTCAGCGACGCCGACCCGCGGTCGACGGCCTCGCCGTCACCGCGCGACCGGTGCGTCTCACTGCTGTCGCTCACGCGGCCGACCTGTCCGTGTCGAGTGCCGTTCCCTGAATCATGCGGTTCCCGGGGCGGCGGGCATCTTCAGCGGGATGAGGTCGCGCGGGGGCATCGGCGTACCGCCGCGCACCACCACGATCGAGCGGAACAGGTCTTCCACCTTCGCTGCCGCTTCGACATCACCCGCGGCCGCTCCTCCGATGACGCCGCGGAGGAACCAGCGGGGTCCATCGACGCCGACGAATCGCGCGATGCGTTTGCCGGTGGTGCCGTCGGGGCCAGACACGGGCACCTCGGCGAGCAGTTCATGACCGAGCGGCCCCTCCCGCTCCTCGACTCGGCCGCCCTGCTGGCGGATCTGCTGGCGGATCTGCTCGCGCGTCTCGTCCCACAGGCCCGTCGTGCGGGGTGCGGCGAACGGCTGCACCTGGAGCGTGGAGTCGGCGTAGTCGAGACCCACCGCGACGATCCGCTTCGTCTGCTCCTCGACCTCCAGCCGCAGGTTCAGTCCTTCGCGCGGGAGGATCTTGATCCCGCCGAGGTCGATGTACGGACGTACCGGGTTCGCCTCGGACTCGTCGAAGGGCCCTGCAGTGGCTCGGTCCGTCGGGGCGGCCTTGCTGGCATCGGTCATGAGGGGCTTCCTGTCTGGTATCCGGTGGAGCCGAAGCCGCCTTCGCCGCGCGTGCTCTCGGGCAGCTCGTCGACGGGGATGAAGGTGGCACGCGGCACGGGCATGATGATCAGCTGCGCGATACGATCGCCGACGCCGATCTCGTACGCCTCGCGGGCATCGGTGTTGAGCAAGGCCACCTTGATCTCGCCGCGATACCCGGCATCCACCGTGCCCGGGGCGTTCACGATCGTGATGCCGTGCTTTGCCGCGAGCCCGCTGCGGGGAACGACGAAGGCGACGAAGCCCTCGGGCAGCGCGATGCGCACGCCCGTGCCGACGAGAGCGCGCTCCCCCGGCTCGAGCCGCAGTCGCTCTGTGGAGACGAGGTCGGCGCCGGCATCGCCCGGGTGCGCGTACACCGGAACCTGCGATGCGATGATGGGAATGTCCACACTTTGGATCACTCCACGAGGGTAATGCACAAGATGCCGAGCGACCTGAGCCTTTCTCCCTCCTACCGCGAGCGGCTGAGCCCGTCGCTGTGGGTCGTGGTGTCGGCGGCCGTGGCGGCACCCATGGTGTCGCTCGTGTTCGTGCCGGTGGATGCCACCATCGCCCTCATCGCGGGAATCGGGGTCGGGCTCGCTCTCACGTTCGGGCTCGTCGCGTCGGCACCCGTCGTGGAGGTCTCGCGCGGAGAGCTGCGCGTCGGCAGCGCACACGTCGCCGTCGACCTGCTCGGAGACCCGATCGCCCTGTCCGGCGACGCCGCGCGCGAGGCCCGGGGCACGGGGCTGCGGCGCACTGCCTGGCATCTCCTGCGGCCCGGCATCGACGGAGTGGTCTCGGTCCCGCTCGACGATCCGCGCGATCCTGTCACAGATTGGGTCTTCTCCACGCGCACACCCGACCGTGTGGCAGCGGCGATCCGCCGCGCACAGACCGCGGCGCCGTCGACGCATGGCCCGGCAGAAAGCGGCACAGCCGAAAAGGAAAAGGCCCAGGCGACCTCCGAAGAGATCGCCTGAGCCGATTCGCTGTCAGCGGTTTCGGGTACCGCTCAGGCGGCGCACTCCACGCACACCGCGCCGGACGCGGTCTCGTGGTCGATCTGCGTGCGGTGCTTCACGAGGAAGCACTCGATGCAGGTGAACTCGTCCTCCTGCGGGGGAAGGACGACCACGTCGAGCTCCAGGTCGGACAGGTCCGCACCCGGCAGCTCGAAACCGGACGGGTTGTCCGCGTCCTCCGAGTCGACCGATCCCGACAGCTTGTCAGGCACGCGCTCCTTGAGGGCCTCGATCGACTCGCTGTCGTCCTCGGTCTTGCGGGGGGCGTCGTAATCCGTTGCCATTGTCGAACGTCTCTACTTCCAGGGGTGTTTTATCGCAGCGCGATTTCGGGCGGCCACAGTTTGCACGACTGCACTCTTTTTCGCAAATGCCGGTCGGCACCATCCGCGCTCCGAGAGGGCGCTGCGGCGCGGATGCCGTGTGCGTCGCCCGTGCTTTCCGGGCGCTGCTCCGCGTCAAACTCGCGGCGCGCGCGGGATATTCCCGCTCTGTCCGAAGCCCTGTGACACCATGAAGCGACAGGCAGGAACGGAGGCGTGTTTCGCATGGAACAGCTCAAGGTGATCGGCGTCGAAGACGGCGTGCTCGTGCTCGCCACAGACTCGGGAGACCGTTTCTCACTGGCCGTCGATGAGACGCTGCGCTCGCAGCTGCGGCGCGCGACGAAGGATCCGGAGGCTCGCGGCCCGCGCCCGAGTCCCCGTGACATCCAGGCCCATATCCGTGCGGGTCTGTCCGCCGAGGAGGTCGCGGCGCTGCTCGGGATCCGAGTGGAGGACGTGGCGCGCTACGAGGGCCCTGTCCTGGCCGAACGCGAGCACATCGTCGGCCAGGCGCTTGCCGTGCCCGTGCTGATCAGCGGCGAACTCGACCCGGAGGCGCAGCCCACTTTCGGCGCCGCTGTGCGGGCCAAGCTGGCCGAGGCCGGCGCGACCGGCGAACGGTGGACGAGCTGGCGTGAGCAGTCCGGCTGGGTCGTCAAGCTCGAATTCACAGCCGGAGAGGTGGAACGCGACGCGCGCTGGTCGTTCGACCCCCGGCGCTCCACCCTTTCCCCGCAGAACGCGGACGCCACGCAGCTGTCCCGCCAAGGATCGCTCCCCGAGGGACTCATCCCGCGCCTCCGAGCCCTCGATTCCAACGGCGTGAAAGACGCCTCGCGCTTCGACAGCGGCGCGTTCGGCCCGCGGCGTCTGCCGGAAGCCGACATCGACACGCCTGATGTGCGCGAGCCCGTCTCCCCCGCGGTGCAGCAGGCCGCGATCAAGCGTGCGCCCGCGCAGGGCGTGACCTCCACCGACACCGCAGACCTTCTGGAAGCGCTCCGCCGCCGCCGCGGACAGCGCGAGGCGATGCCGGGCGAGACCGACGACGCCCCGGCGACGACGGGTGCGTCTGCGCGGGGCTCCTCGTCGCCGGTCGCCCTGTTCGACGCGCTCGAGCCGGGCTACGACGAGACGTCGGACGACGCTGCGACGCCTTCGAACGCGCAACCCGCTGCGCCCGAACCGACGGCCTCCGACTCGCCTCAGGCCGACGGTGGCCGACGCAAGGGGCGCACCTCGATGCCGTCGTGGGACGAGATCGTGTTCGGGGCACGCACAGAAGACGGCTGAGGCCGAAGCGCAGGTTCCCGTCAGGCGAAGGCGCCCAGTCGAGCGAGCGGTACGACGCGTTCCTGTTCAGTGAGCGAGCCGTGCTGGCCGACCATGCCCTGTGGTTTCTTGTCAGCAAGACGGTCGTCGTAGTAAGCGACTGCCGCGCGTGCGGCGACCAGCACGTCGCCGATGCGGGGAACCACCTCGGAGGCGACGGATGGACCGAACAGCCCTGCGGAGATCGCCTCGTCACGACTGAGCACCCACGCCCGGCCGGACTCGGCATCCCGCCACCGCCGCAGCACGCCGGTTGCCTCGCCGTCCTCGGCATAGAGATGGAGCATCCGCGGTTCTCCCGCCACGACCCGCACACCGTCCACGAGCGCATCGCCGTCGGACAGGAGCAGGTGTCTGTGCCGGGGCACATCGACCATCCCGTGGTCGGCCGTCACCACCGCGCCGACCCCAGGGGCCAATGTCCGCTCGAAGTTCGTGACGACGCCGTCGAGCTGCTCCAGGGCCGCGGTCCACCGTTCGCTCTCCCAGCCGTCCGCGTGGCCGACGGTGTCGAGCTCCGGCACGTACACGTACACGAGCGCGCCGTCATGCGACGCCGCCAGCTCGGCGCCACGCGTGAAGCGCTCCTCGATCGACCCCGCGCCCACGAACTGTGCGCCGCGCTGAATGGCCTGTGTGAACCCCGTGTGCGCGTACATGGGCTTCGAGACCACGAAGCAGGGCCGGCCGTTGCTGCTCTCCCGCTCCAGAAGCGGGGCGGAACGCTGCCACGTCCGCGGGTCCAGTCCATCCGTCTCCCATCCTTTGAGCTGGTTGGGAGCGAGGTCGGTGCCCGGCACGCGCACGCGATAGCCGACGATGCCGTGCTCGCCCGCGGGGCGGCCCGTCAGCAGGCTGGTGAGCGCCGTCGCGGTCGTCGATGGGAACACCGTGCGTGCGACGTCGCGCTTGCTCAGCCGTGAGGTGAGGAACCGGGCGTGCCCGGCGCGCGCTGACAGGTTGTGCCTGCCGAGGCCGTCGACGACGACGACGACCGCCGAACGGGCGGGCGGGAACCAGCGGGAGCGGCCGTCCAGCGCTGCGATCGACTCCGGCACGACATCGGTGAGGCTCCGGGCTGCAGACGGGTCGACGGGTAGGCTGAGTGACATCGGGGCCAGTCTCGCACACGCTGAGCGGGCCCCTTCCCGTGACCGGAGGAACTCTCACTTCCATGGCTGTTTCGCGCACTGACCCCGTGCCGTCTGGTGAACGCATCGAGGACGTCGATCTGTCGGCGGAGATGCAGGGGTCCTTCCTCGAGTACGCCTACTCGGTCATCTACTCTCGCGCCCTGCCCGACGCGCGCGATGGTCTCAAGCCCGTACAGCGCCGCATCCTCTTCCAGATGGCCGACATGGGCCTGCGTCCCGACCGCGGCCACGTCAAGAGCGCCCGCGTGGTGGGCGAGGTCATGGGAAAGCTGCACCCGCACGGCGACTCCGCCATCTACGACGCCCTCGTGCGTCTTGCCCAGGATTTCGCGCTGCGGGTGCCGCTGGTCGACGGTCACGGCAACTTCGGCTCGCTCGACGACGGCCCGGCCGCCCCCCGCTACACCGAGGCGCGCCTCGCCCCGGCCGCTCTCGCGCTCACGGAGAACCTCGACGAAGACGTCGTCGACTTCATCCCCAACTACGACGGACAGTTCCAGCAGCCCGACGTCCTTCCTGCGGCGTTTCCCAACCTGCTCGTCAACGGCACGACGGGCATCGCCGTCGGCATGGCCACCAACATGGCGCCCCACAACCTCATCGAGGTGGTCGCCGCCGCCGTGCATCTTCTCGAAAACCCCGAGGCCACCCTCGAGGAGCTGATGGAGTTCGTTCCTGGACCCGACCTTCCCGGAGGCGGCGTCATCGTCGGTCTCGACGGCGTGAAAGACGCGTACGCGACCGGTCGCGGCACGTTCCGCACCCGCGCGAAGGTGTCGGTGGAGTCGCTCGGTCCGCGCCGTACGGGACTGGTCGTCACTGAGCTCCCTTACATGGTCGGCCCCGAGCGGGTGATCGAGAAGATCAAGGATGCCGTCAACGCGAAGAAGCTGACGGGGATCGCCGATGTCACCGACCTGACCGACCGCAACCACGGCCTCCGCCTGGTCATCGGCATCAAGACGGGCTTCGACCCGAATGCGGTGCTCGAGCAGCTGTACCGGCTCACGCCGCTCGAAGACTCCTTCGGGATCAACAACGTGGCGCTCGTCGAAGGTCAGCCGCAGACCCTCGGCCTGAAGGAACTGCTGCGCGTCTACCTCGATCACCGTCTCCAGGTGGTCACGCGGCGCAGCCGCTACCGCCTTGCACGCAAGCAGGAGCGCCTGCACCTCGTCGAGGGACTCCTCATCGCGATCCTCGACATCGACGAGGTCATCCAGGTCATCCGCTCCTCCGACGACAGCGAGCAGGCCCGCACGCGTCTGGTCGACGTGTTCGACCTCTCGCAGGTGCAGGCCGAGTACATCCTGGAGTTGCGGCTCCGCCGTCTCACCAAGTTCTCCCGCATCGAACTCGAGGCCGAACGCGACAGCCTGAAAGCGGAGATCGCGCAGCTCGAGGAGCTGCTGGCCAGCGAAGTGCTGCTCCGTGGGCAGGTTGCGCGTGAACTCGACGCGGCCGCGGAGACGTACGGAACCCCGCGCCGCACGCTACTCCTCAACGGTGGACCGGTGACCACGCGTTCGCGCGCGGCGGCCCCGGCAGACCTGCAGATCGCCGACGCGCCCTGCCGCGTCTTCCTGTCGGTCACCGGCCGTATGGTGCGCGCAGAGACCGCGGATGCCACGGTGGTCCCGCCCGCGCGCCGCTCCAAGCATGATGCGATCCGCTCCGCGGTCGATACGACGACCCGTGGTGAGCTCGGCGCCGTCACGACCACGGGCCGTCTCGTGCGCTTCTCCCCCGTCGACCTGCCGTCGGTGCCCGCGAACTCCGTCCAGCTCGCCGCCGGGACACGTGCGGACCAGTATCTCGGTCTCGGCCCGAACGAGCACGTCGTCGCCGTCGTCGCGCTGACGGATGACCCACCGGTCGCCCTCGGTACCGCGCAGGGTGTCGTCAAGCGCGTCGCCGCGAGCGAGATCGCGAACAAGAGCGACATCGAGATCATCTCTCTGAAGCCGGGAGACGCCGTCGTGGGCGCGGCACCCGCTCCCGACGGCATCGAACTCGTCTTCGTCACGAGCGATGCCCAGCTGCTCCGCTTCTCCGCGGACGCCGTACGCCCCCAGGGGCGTTCCGCCGGCGGCATGGCGGGGATCCGTCTCGCAGAGGGCGCGCGAGTGATCGCGTTCGCTGCCGTGGCACCCGCCGACGACACGGTGGTCGTGACCATCGCCGGGTCGGCGCAGTCGCTCCCCGGCACCGACGCCGGCAGTGGCAAGGTGTCGGAGTTCACGGAGTTCCCCGCCAAGGGACGCGCCACCGGTGGCGTTCGGGCACAGCGGTTCCTCAAGGGCGAAGACACGCTCATCCTCGCGTGGGTCGGGTCGGAGCCGCGCGCGGTCGGCGCGGACGGCTCAGTGCGCCAGCTGCCGGACACCGGGGCCAAGCGCGACGCGTCAGGCCAGCCGCTCGACGCCGTCGTGGCCGCTGTCGGCGCGCCCGTCAGCTGAGGACGGCAGCCAGGCAGCGCCGCGCGGTCTCGACGTCTCGCGCGCTCAGGCGTCGATCGACTCGCGGTCGAGACGGTCGGCCGATGACACGATGAAGTCTCGACGCGGCGCGACGTCCGAGCCCATGAGCAGCTCGAACACGCTCATCGCCGCCTCCGCATCCTCCACGCGCACGCGTCGGAGGGTGCGACCACTGCGGTCCATCGTGGTGGTGGCGAGCTGATCGGCATCCATCTCTCCGAGGCCCTTGTAACGCTGGACCGGCTCCTGCCAGCGCCGACCAGACTTCTGCACTTTCGTCAGCAGCGCGTGGAGCTCCTGCTCGGAGTAGGTGTAGATGGTCTCGTTGGGCTTGGACCCGGGGTTGACGACGATCACCCGGTGCAGCGGCGGCACCGCGGCGTACACTCGTCCCGCCTCGATCAGGGGGCGCATGTAGCGGAAGAACAGTGTCAGCAGCAGGGTGCGGATGTGCGCGCCGTCGACATCGGCATCGCTCATCAGGATGATCTTGCCGTAGCGCGCCGCGTCGAGGTCGAACGAACGACCAGAGCCTGCGCCGATGGTCTGGATGATCGCGGCACACTCGGCGTTGGACAGCATGTCGCTGATCGACGCCTTCTGAACGTTGAGGATCTTGCCGCGGATCGGAAGGAGGGCCTGGTACTCGCTGTTGCGGGCCAGTTTGGCGGTGCCGAGGGCAGAATCGCCCTCCACGATGAACAGCTCCGACTCGGCCACATCGTTGGTGCGGCAGTCGGCGAGCTTCGCGGGAAGCGACGACGACTCGAGCGCGTTCTTGCGCCGCTGGGTCTCCTTGTGGGTGCGCGCCGAGATGCGCGCCTTCATCTCGGAGACCACCTTCTCGAGCACGAGGGCCGTCTGCGACTTGTCGTCGCGCTTCGTGGAGGAGAACCGGGCGCCGAGCTCCTTGGCCACGACGCTCGCGACGATGGCGCGGATGGCGGGAGTTCCCAGCACTTCCTTCGTCTGGCCCTCGAACTGCGGCTCGGGGAAGCTCACCGTGAGCACGGCGGTGAGTCCGGCGAGGATGTCGTCTTTCTCGATCTTCTCCCCCGAACCGACCTTCAGGCGCCGCGAGTTCTGCTGCACCTGCTCGCGGATGAGCTTCGTCAGCCCCTGCTCGAAGCCTGCCTGGTGGGTGCCGCCCTTGGGAGTGGCGATGATGTTGACGAAGGAACGGGTGATGGTGTCGTAGCCGGTGCCCCACCGGAGCGCGATGTCGACATGACAGGTGCGCTCCACCTCCGTGGGCACCATGGCGCCGGAGGCCTGCAGCACCGGAACCGTCTCGGTGAACCGACCCTCGCCCGTCAGGCGCCACGTATCGGTGACGGCTGCGTCAGGAGCGAGGTACTCGACGAACTCGGAGATGCCGCCGTCGTAGCGGAAGCTCGTCTCCACCCGCTCCCCGCCATCGCCGGTGGCCCGGTCGTCGACGATGACGATCTCCAGCCCGGGAACGAGGAAGGCGGTCTGACGTGCGCGCTGCTCGAGCTCGGTGAGGGCGAACGCGGCATCCTTCGTGAAGATCTGCCGGTCGGCCCAGTAGCGGATGCGGGTGCCCGTCACGCCCTTCGGTGCCTTGCCGACGACGCGGAGTTCGGAGGACTTCTCGAACGGAGTGAAGGGAGAGTCCGGAGCGGGGCCGGCGAAGATCCCCGGCTCGCCGCGGTGGAACGACATCGCATAGGTCTTGCCTGCGCGGTCGACCTCCACGTCGAGGCGCTCGGACAGTGCGTTCACGACGGAGGCGCCGACGCCGTGCAGACCGCCCGAGGCGGCATAGGAACCGCCGCCGAACTTGCCACCCGCGTGCAGCTTCGTGAAGACCACTTCGACGCCGGTGAGCCCGGTGCGCGGCTCGACGTCGACCGGGATGCCGCGTGCGCGGTCGCGGACCTCGACGCTGCCGTCGGCGTGCAGCAGGATCTCGATGCGGCTGCCGTGCCCGGCGAGTGCTTCGTCGACCGAGTTGTCGATGATCTCCCACACGCAGTGCATGAGACCCCGCGAGTCGGTCGATCCGATGTACATGCCGGGACGCTTGCGGACTGCTTCGAGTCCTTCGAGCACCTGGAGGTGATGGGCGGAATACTCGGAGGTCACAATCCTCAAGCGTATCCGCGCTCACCCCCTGACCCGCGCCGACACACGCACCCGCAGGTACACCTGTCGCCGGCGTCGGAAACGCCGTACGCGGTGAGCGAAATGTCTCCAGCGCCGGGCATTCTCGGAACCAGCGCGTGGTTGTATGAAGTGACCACGTTGGAGCACACACCCGAGGAGGCACCCATCATGAGCATCTCGACCACCGCAGAGCCGGCCGTCCTCGAGCACCGTCTGACGGCCGCCGACCGCTGTGACTCCTGCGGTGCGCAGGCCTACATCGCCGCTGAGGTGAACGGGAGCGAACTGCTCTTCTGCGCCCACCACGGTCGCAAGTACGAAGAGAAGCTGCGCGCCGTCGCCACGTCGTGGCACGACGAGACCGCTCGTCTCAACGCCTGAGCGCCTTCGCACCCGCAGATCTCCATCGCCGCGTTCCCTTCACACGGGGACGCGGCGATGTCGCGTTCGTGGAGGTCGTGACTGATCTCCGAGCCGGGCGCCGACGCTCCCGGCCGTGTTCCTGCCGCCGTCAGAAGCCGACCGCGGCCTGGTACACCGAGAGGAGACCGGTGCGGACGCCGGATGCCGTCGGCTTCGGCTGGAAGACGCTCGAGTTGTGGTTGCCCTCGATGACCACGGGGCCGTTCGGTGTGATGGCGAGGTCCCACCCCACGTAGGGAGCTTCCGGGGTGCGGCGTGCCAGTTCCTGAGTGAGCTCCCACACGCGGTCGTACATCGGCACGCGGAAGCCCACGATCGGGGTACCGGTCACGGGATGCTCGCGGTACACGTTGCTCTGCTTGTCGACGCCGGGGTACAGCGCGACGCCGTCGGCGTCGAGCATGGTGTACATCCCGCCCGAGGCGAAGTTGTCGATCACGTCTCCGTTGCCGATGCGCAGCACCGCCGCCAGAAGATGCACGGTGCCGTCACGCCCCAGGAAGGTGATCATCCGCACGGTGTTCACGCTGTCGGGATACAGCGCGCTCATGTCGGGGTGCTGCTCGATGAACTCGTCGACGATCGATTGGCCTGCCGCAGTGACCTCGGCGCGGAAGGCGGCGGGGTCGGTGACGTTCTCGTGCAGCGTGATGTTGCCGCCGCCCTGACCCTCGACGGGCTTTGCCAGCACTTTCGGGTGACGGGCGAGGAATGCGCCCAGCTGCTCATCGTCGACGTCGCGCAGCTCGATCGTCTCGCGTCCGAGCAGGTCGGCGTACTCACGCGCGAACCTGCGTTTGTCCTCGAGTTTGGAGCGGCCTTCGGGAGTGTTGTACATGCGGGTGATGCGGAACGACTTCGGGTGCGTCATCCAGGTGGCGCGCTCTTTGGCGTTCAGCAGTCTGATGTCCCAGACGGCGTAGTCGCGGAAGCCCATGTCGTACTTGAGCGAGCACCAGAGCATGTCGGCGACGATCACCGGCAGCGGCGCCTTCGACACCTTCTGCGCCTGACGCGCGAACTCCACGAGGTTGCCCGGGCGAAGCTTGCGGGCGCGGCGCGCGAGATAACGCAGACGGACCGTGGCTCGACCCATGGGGGATCCTTCCTCAGGTTGTGATCGCGTGTCAGAAGCGCATCGCTGCGCGGTAGCGAGGAAGGAGCCCATGGCGGATCCCCGAGACCGACGGCTTCGATTGGAACACACCTGTGTTGTGATTGCCCTCAATGACGACGGGGCGTTCCGGGGTGATCGCGATGTCCCAGCCGATGTACGGCAGGGCAGGCACACGCCGTGCAAGGCGATCGACGAGCTCCAGGATCTCGGTGTACAGGGGCACCTGGTAACCGGTGATGGTCACGCCGGTGATGGGGTGCACCTCGAACGGACGGCCTTCTTCGTCACTGGCGGCGTGCAGGGCGCGCCCCTGTTCGTCGAGCATCGTGTACATGCCGCCGTTACTGAAGTTGTCGATGACGCCGCCGTTCCCGATCTTCAGAACGCCCGCCAGGAGATGCACCTCACCGTCCGGGTCGAGGTATGTCACCATCCGCAGTGAGTTGACGCTCCCCGGGTAGAGGCGTGCCATCTCCGGATGCTGCACCAGAACCTCTTCGACGAGCGTCTGTCCGGACGCGAGCAGTTCCTCGCGCAGCGCTGCCGGGTCGGTGATGTCAGCGGTGTCGCGCATCGTGATGCCGTTTCCGCCGACGCCGCCCGGGTTCTTCGTGATGACGCGATCGTAGCGGCGCACGAAGTCGCCGAGGGCCGCGGCATCTGACGTTGTCACGTCGAGCCAGGCCCGCCCGAGCTCGTCGCCGAAGTGCTCGGCGAAGCGGAGCTTGTCGTCGAAGATCGAACGCTGAGAGTCGTCGTTCAGCTTGCGCGACAGGTGGAACGACTTCGGGTCGGTCATGTAGGTCTTACGTTCGCGTCGCGTGAGGATGCGGAAGTCCCACTCCGAGTAATTCTCGAAAGTGGTCTCATACCGCACCGCACACCATGCCATGTCGATGACGACCCACCACAGCGGTGCGCGCGAGAGTGCAGAGGATTGGCGCGCGAACTGGAGCACTCGCTCCCGGTCGAACGAGACAACGCGCTTCACGAAGAAGCGCGCGCGACGGTACAGGCGGTTGAGCGCGCTCACCGGTCAGTCCTTCGGTGCGGCGTCGCTGCGGCGGATGATGCCCAGCGGCGTGGACTGGTGTCCCTGCCCGAGCGGGTTGTCTCCGAGGATCTGCACGAGCCGACGCTCCCCCGCCTTGTCGAGGGTGGAGCCGAGGATGTTGCCCCCGATGTCGTTGATGTCGACGACGGCGACCTCATTGCCTCCGCCGAGCAGGTGCTTGAGCCTTGCCGCGACCTTCTCCGGCTCCACGGGCCCCAGCACCACCGCCTTGTTGTACGGCGGAATCGTGTGACGGGTCGGGCCGTCGATCGAGCGAGCCTTGTCTCCCGCGATGCGGTAGAAGTCGCCCCGCCTTCCGAACAGCTTGCCGACAGCGCTCACGGCGGCGGCGAAGAGGATGCGCGGCGTGCCGCACTCGCGCAGGGCCATCTCCATCGTCTCGGGCATGCCGAGGCCGATGCCGTAGGAGGTCTTCACGACGTAGCGCGAGAGGAATCGAGCGAGCGGGCGCGGTCGGATGTCCTCCACCAGGTACGAGCGTCCCTGTGTGATGGCGACGATCTTCTCGGTGACGAACAGCAGGTCGCCGGGAAGGAGCTCATCCTTGGCGTACTCGACGACGAACGCGTCGAGGTCGTCGCCCGGCATGACGACCCGGGTGCGGATCGGGATGCGGGCATACGACGCTCCGTCGACGGCGATCTCGAGGGATTTGCCGTCGTTGGCCTGCGCACTCATTCGAGATAGTCCCGCAGCGACTGGGAACGCGAGGGGTGGCGCAGCTTGGCCATCGTCTTCGACTCGATCTGACGGATGCGCTCGCGCGTCACGCCGAACGTGTCACCGATCTGGTCGAGTGTCTTGGGCTGACCGTCTCCGAGGCCGAAGCGCATGCGGATGACGCCCGCCTCCCGCTCGGAGAGCGAGTCGAGGAGCGACTCGAGCTGGCGCTGAAGCATCGTGAAGCCCACCGCGTCGGCCGGAACGACCGCTTCGGTGTCTTCGATGAGGTCGCCGAACTCGCTGTCGCCATCTTCACCCAGCGGTGTGTGCAGGGAGATCGGCTCGCGGCCGTACTTCTGCACCTCGATGACCTTCTCGGGGGTCATGTCGAGCTCGCGGCTGAGCTCCTCAGGCGTGGGCTCACGGCCGAGGTCCTGCAGCATCTGTCGCTGGACGCGCGCGAGCTTGTTGATGACCTCCACCATGTGCACGGGGATGCGGATGGTGCGAGCCTGGTCTGCCATGGCGCGCGTGATCGCCTGGCGGATCCACCACGTCGCATACGTCGAGAACTTGAAGCCCTTGGTGTAGTCGAACTTCTCGACGGCGCGGATGAGACCGAGGTTCCCCTCCTGGATCAGGTCGAGGAACTGCATGCCGCGTCCGGTGTAGCGCTTGGCGAGCGAGACGACCAGACGAAGGTTCGCACCCAGGAGGTGACTCTTCGCACGCTGTCCGTCGCGGGCGACCCACTGCAGATCGAGGCCGAGCTGCGAGGACTTCTCTGCCGCCGACATGTGCGACAGCTTCTCCTCGGCGAACAGCCCCGCTTCGATACGCATCGCGAGCTCGACCTCTTCGGCCGCGTTGAGCAGCGGCACCTTGCCGATCTGCTTGAGATAGTCCTTGACCGGGTCGGCGGTGGCGCCGGTGATCTGGGTCGAGTAGACGGGGACATCGTCCTCATCGCTCGACGAGATGACGATCGCGCCCGTCGGGAGGGGCTCGGTGAACGCCGGCTTCGGCGCCTCCTCGTCCTCCTCGTCGTCGTCGGCGCTCGTGGACTTCTTGTCCTTCTTGTCGGCGGGCGCCTCGTCGACGTCGTCGACCTCGACGTCCTCGGTGAGGTCGATCTCGACGTCTTCCTCGATCTCGGGCTCTTCGTCCGACTTCGCCTTCGCCTTGCTCGCGCGCGCCTTGGCGGGCGCGGCCTTCGCCTTGGCGGCGGTCTTGGTGGCCGTCTTCGCCTTCGCAGGAGCCTTCGCCGCCTTCGTGGCGGGCTTCTCCGCCGCGGCCGCGGCGACCTCGTCGGTGTCCTCAGCCTTGCGGGTGCGGGTGCTCTTCGTGCCTGACGTCACGTCTCGCCTTTCACCGACGGGAATCCATCGGGTTTTCGGACACTAGTAAGACCCTTGTCAAGTCCGGCGGGGCCCGCACGAGCGGGGAACCGGGGGTTGACAACGGGTCAGATCATCCATTGTCGCATACATCTGTCGGAGCCCCTGCGTCCATCCGCCGTGATGCTCGACAGACGTGGCCCGCCGTCGACGGTACGTGGTGTTCTCGCCCGTTCGCGCCGCACGCGCAGAAGCCGTGTCTGACACAACGCCGTTGTGGCCTCTGGGATTCCCCGCGCGGGGAATCGTCGAGCGAGGCTGAGGTCGTCTCAGAACCCGCTGCGCTTGTCGTCCTCGCCGGGCGGACGGCTCGCAAGGAAGCGCTCGAGCTCGGCGGCGAGCTCGTCGGCGCTCGGGAGGTCGCCGGTATGGATGATGGGCTGGCCGAGGTTCGAGCCCGCCATGTACGCGTCGTAGCGATCCTCCAGATTGCGCAGCATCGTCGTCAGTTCGTCGCTGGCGGTCACCTGTTCGGTGACCTTCTCCAGGAACACGCGGTTCTCTTCTCGCAGGTCGTCGAGGTCGAACACGAGTCCGGTCGCCACCGAGACGCTGTCCAGGCCGGCGATGGCGGCCGCCGGGTAGTCGGTGTCTCCCAGATAGTGGGGCACGAGAAGAACGAAGCCCGCCACCTCCGCGCCCGACTGCGCGAAGCGATACTCCAGAAGATGGCCGACCGTCGAGGGGACCTGCGTGTGCGGCTTCCAGACCGAGTGGGCTTGCGTGAGCTCCCCGCGGGTGCCGCTGACGGTGGTTCCGATCGGACGGGTGTGTGGCACGGGCATGGGAATGGCGTGCACCCAGGTGACCGTCGATACCTGCAGTCCCTCTGCGAGTCCGATCACCGTCTCGGTGAAGGCCTCCCACGCGAAGTCGGGCTCGTAACCGGCCAGCAGGATGAACGGCTGGCCGATCGCGTCGTGCGCGAGCGACAGCTCCAGGCGCGGCGTGCGGTACGACGTCAGGTGATCCGCTTCGAAGGTGATGAGCGGACGACGTGCCCGGTAGTCGTGCAGGACGTCGGCGGAGAACGACACGATCGGGGTCGGGTCAAGATCGTCACGGAAGTAGTCGAGCATGCGCGAGGCGGCGCTTCCGGCATCCGTGAAACCGGTGAGGACGACGACGAGGGGCAGTCCCCCGGGAACGGGAGGTGCGGTCGCGACGCGCTCGTAGAGAGGACCCGACAGTGGCATGACTCCACTGTACGAGCCTGTCGGAGACGTCGGCTCGACGCTCGTCGCGCTGACAGCGAACATGCGCGCACGTCCGCCGACCGCGTCCGGCCGCGACGGCCGCGAGACAAAACTAGGATGGACGCATGCCGCATCCGGAGCTGTCGTACACCACCGCCGCCCCCACGCAGATCGAAGCCGACGCACTGATGCTGGCGCTTCCCCCGCTGGCCGACGACGCGGTACTGCCGGAATGGCCGGGCCTGGCAGCGGCTCTGCGCGGCGTCGGCTTCTCAGGCGCCGCCGGAAGCACTGTTCGCGTGCACGCCCCCGAAGTCACCGAGCGTCCGCTGATCGTCGTGGGCACAGGTGCGGAGCCCACGGATGCGGTGCTGCGGGACGCGATAGGCGCCGCCGTGCGCACGACGACGGGCTTCGCCACCATCGCGGTGGCAGCGCCGTTCGCCGCCGGATCGACCCGCGCCGTCGCGGAGGGGGCTGCCCTCGGCGGGTATCGCTTCGAGGGGTACAAGAGCGATCCGGGCAAGCTCCGGGCTTCGTCGGTGATCATCGCGGCCCCGGCGCCGCTTCCGGACACCGACGCCACAGACGTGGCCGCCATCGGCTCGGCCGTGGCTCTTGTGAAGGACCTCGTCCACACTCCGGCCGAATGGATGGGGCCGCAAGACCTCGCCGACCGTGCGGCCGCAGCGGTCGACGGCCTGCCCGTATCGGTAGAGGTGCTCGATGAGCGGGCGATGGCCGAACAGGGATTCGGTGGCATCCTCGGGGTCGGCCAGGGTTCCGTGCGCCCGCCACGCTTCGTGCACCTCGACTATGCGCCCGCTGGCGCCGCTCGACACATTGCGATCGTCGGCAAGGGGATCACCTTCGACACGGGCGGACTCTCCCTCAAGCCGCCGGCGAGCATGGTCGGCATGAAGTACGACATGGGCGGGGCCGCCGTCGCCCTCGCGGTCGTCCAGGCTGCCGCGGCCATCGGCCTGCCCGTGCGGGTGAGCGGTTGGCTGTGCATCGCCGACAACATGCCATCGGGCAGCGCCACCCGCCCTGGGGACGTGGTCCGCACGCTCGACGGCACGACCGTGGAGGTGCTCAACACCGACGCGGAAGGCCGTCTCGTCCTCGCCGATGGCCTCGCCGCCGCCAGCAGACAACGTCCTGATGTCGTCATCGACGTCGCGACCCTCACCGGGGCGATCGTCGTGGCGCTCGGCAATCGACACACGGGAGTGATGGGCGACGACGATGTGGTCGCCGCCTTCCTCAGCGCCGCGGAGCGCGCCGGCGAGCTGGCGTGGCCCATGCCGCTGCCCGAGCACATGGAGGAGGAGCTCGACTCCCCCATCGCAGACCTGCAGAACGCGAAGATCGGCGATCCGGCCGGGGGCGCGCTGTTCGCGGGCTTGTTCCTCCGCCGGTTCGTCGGACGCGTCTCCGACGAGCCTGATGCTCCCCGCATCCCGTGGGTGCACCTCGACATCGCGGGCTCCGGAACGACCAAGGCCGCCTACGGCGCGACCGACAAGGGACCGACGGGCGCGATCGTGCGCTCGCTGATCGAATTCATCAAGGGAGATGACGCATGACAGACCACACCTCGGACATCGTGATCCTCGGCGGGGGAAGCGGCGGTTACGCCGCCGCCCTGCGCGCCTCGGAGCTCGGCAAGACCGTCGTCCTCATCGAGAAGGACAAGGTGGGCGGCACCTGCCTGCACCGCGGCTGCATCCCCACGAAGGCTCTCCTGCACGCCGCCGAGGTCGCCGAGCACGTGAAGGATGCGGCTTCGGTCGGAGTGACGGCGTCGTTCGACGGGATCGATGTCGCGGGGGTGCGCGCCTACCGCGAGGGCATCGTCGCGAAGAAGTACAAGGGGCTCGAGGGTCTCGTGAAGGCCCGCGGCATCACCGTTGTCGCGGGCGAGGGGCGGCTCCTCCCCGATCGCGGGGTGGCCGTGGGCGACGACGTGTACCGCGGCGCTGACGTCGTACTGGCGACGGGGTCGTACAGCCGCCTCCTTCCCGGCCTTGAGGTCGGCGGTCGGATTCTCACCAGCGAGGAGGCGCTCGCGCTCGACGAGGTGCCCGGCCGGGTCATCATCCTCGGAGGCGGCGTCATCGGTGTCGAATTCGCGAGTGTGTGGCGCTCCTTCGGCTCCGAGGTGACGATCGTCGAGGCGCTCGACCACCTCGTGCCGAATGAGGATGTCGCCCTCAGCAAGGGCCTGGAACGCGCCTTCCGCAAGCGCGGCATCACGGCTCGCCTCGGGGTGCGCTTCTCTTCGGCGACCCAGACCGACTCCGAAGTGACCCTGCATCTCGAGGACGGATCGAGCCTGACCGCGGACTACCTGCTCGTCGCTGTCGGGCGCGGCCCTGCGACGGCCGGCCTCGGCTTCGAGGAGGCCGGTGTCGCGATGGATCGTGGGTTCGTTACCGTCGACGACCGCCTGCAGACGAGCGCCCCGCACGTCTGGGCCGTCGGCGATATCGTTCCGGGTCTCCAGCTGGCACACCGCGGCTTCCAGCAGGGCATCTTCGTCGCTGAGCAGATCGCCGGCCTTTCCCCCGTGCCGGTGCCCGAGTCGACCATTCCGCGGGTCACCTACTCGAGCCCCGAAGTCGCCTCGGTCGGCCTGACGGAGGATCAGGCGCGGTCGGCCCACGGAGACAAGGTCGTCTCGTACGAGTACAACCTGGCGGGCAACGGGAAGAGCGAGATCATCGGCACCGGAGGGCTCGTGAAAGTCGTGCGGATCGCCGACGGGCCTGTCGTCGGCGTGCACCTCGTCGGGGATAGGGTCGGGGAGCTGATCACGGAGGGACAGCTCGCGGTCGGCTGGGAGGCGCACCCGGAAGACCTGGCACCTCTGATCCACGCGCACCCCACCCAGAGCGAGGCCCTCGGCGAGGCGTTCCTGGCCCTGGCGGGCAAGCCGCTCCACGCCATCTGACGACCCACCTCGCGGGTCACTAAGCTAGAGAAGCAATCGAAACGTCTGAAGGAGACACACCCATGAGCACATCCGTGGTCCTCCCCGCGCTCGGAGAGAGCGTCACCGAGGGTACGGTGACCCGCTGGCTCAAGCAGGTAGGTGACACCGTTCAGGCCGACGAGGGCCTGCTCGAGATCTCGACCGACAAGGTCGACACAGAGATCCCGTCCCCTGTCAGCGGCGTGATCGAAGAGATCCTCGTGCAGGAAGACGAGACCGTCGAGGTCGGCGCCGTGCTGGCGAAGATCGGCGACGGCTCCGGCGCCTCCGCACCTGCTGAGGCGCCCGCCGCCGAGGCACCGGCCGAGGAATCCGCGCAGGCTGCGCAGGCGCCCGCCGAGACAGCGCCCGCTCAGGCGCCCGCCGCTGAGGCTGCGCCGGCTGAGTCCTCGTCCGCTGCGGCCCCCGCGGCGGCATCCGGAGACGCGAAGGACGTCGTCCTGCCTGAGCTCGGCGAGAGCGTCACGGAAGGCACCGTCACCCGCTGGTTGAAGCAGGTGGGCGAGGACGTCGCCACCGACGAGCCGCTTCTGGAGATCTCGACCGACAAGGTCGACACCGAGATCCCGTCGCCGTTCGCCGGTGTCCTTCAGGAGATCGTCGTCTCGGAAGACGAGACGGTCGCCGTCGGGGCAGTGCTCGCACGGATCGGATCCGGTGCTGCGCCCGCTGCGGCACCGGCGCAGTCGGAGCCCGCCCAGCAGCCGGAGTCCGCCGCGCAGTCGGAGCCCGCTCCTGCCGCTCCTGCCGCCCAGGCCGCTCCTGCCGCTCAGGCCGCTCCTGCCGCTCAGGCCGCGCCCGCTCCGTCGGCTCCGGCGACGCCCGCTCAGCCCGCTGCGCCCTCGCTGGCGCAGGATGACGACGGCCCGACGTACGTCACTCCTCTCGTGCGTCGGCTTGCGCAGCAGCAGGGCGTCGACCTCTCGCGTGTGAAAGGCACCGGCGTCGGTGGCCGCATCCGCAAGGAGGACGTGCTGAAGGCCGCGGAGTCGGCCGCCTCGGCGCCGGCCGCTGCCCCGTCCGCGCCCGCGGCACCGAAGCTGGAGGTCTCGCCGCTGCGCGGAACGACGCAGCCCATGTCACGCCTGCGCAAGGTGCTCGCCGAGCGGGCTGTCGCTTCGATGCAGCAGACGGCTCAGCTCACCACCGTCGTCGAGGTCGATGTGACGAAGCTCTCGGCATTCCGCGACCAGGTGAAGGGCAGCTTCCAGGAGAAGACGGGCGACAAGCTGTCGTTCCTGCCGTTCTTCGCCCTCGCTGCCGCCGAGGCGCTGCAGGCGTTCCCGATCGTCAATGCGACGGTCGATGGGACGGACATCGTCTACCCGGCCACCGAGAATCTTTCGATCGCGGTCGACACGGAACGAGGCCTTCTCACGCCGGTGCTTCGCGACGCGGGCTCCAAGAACATCGCACAGATCGCCCACGAGATCGCCGACCTGGCAGCCCGCACGCGCGACAACAAGCTCAAGCCGGACGAGCTCGCGGGAGGCACGTTCACGCTGACCAACACGGGGTCGCGTGGCGCGCTGTTCGACACGCCCGTCGTGTTCTTGCCGCAGTCGGCCATCCTCGGGACCGGCGTCGTGGTCAAGCGGCCAGGTGTGGTCATGGTGGACGGCAAGGAGGCGATCTCGGTGCGCTCGTACGTGTACCTGGCGCTTTCCTACGACCACCGCACCATCGATGGCGCCGACGCCGCCCGCTTCCTCGGTGCGGTGAAGGCTCGTCTCGAAGCGGCGGAATTCGAGGGGCAGCTCGGCATCTGATGCCCTGACCTCCTCGGCTCAGCTCGGCTGGTCCGCGACGTCATACAC
>JAEYVZ010000081.1 GCA_023431405.1 Actinomycetes bacterium | reverse complement strand
TGCCAGACGATGGCGTTGTGCACCGGCTCGCCGGTGCGACGGTTCCACACGACGACGGTCTCGCGCTGGTTGGTGACGCCGATCGCGGCCACATCTGCGGCGGAGAGGCCGGCTTCGGCGACCGCGTCGGCGAGCACAGCGGACGTGTTCTCCCAGATCTCGATCGGGTCGTGCTCGACCCGTCCGGCCCGCGGGAAGATCTGGCGGTGCTCGCGCTGCGCGCTCGTCACGATGGTGCCCGTGTCGTCGAACACGATCGCACGGGTCGAAGTGGTGCCTTGATCGACCGCGATCACGTGGCGGGGCATCGGCGTCTCCTCAGGAGGTCGTCGGGTGTGGGACTCAGATCACGCTATCGCGCGCCGGCGGCGTCGCGATCGGGCTCGGCCGCCCGCACGAGACGCAGCGCGCGGGTGACCTCGGCGGCGCGGGTGTCGGCATCCCATCCGAGCACGGGCGCGATCGCGGCGGCGATCTCCTCGACGGCCTCGGGGGTCGCGCGGCCCGTGAACGCGATGCTCGTGCGACGCTGCAGCATGTCGTCGAGATGGACGACCTGCTCGGTGCGGGCGAGGTGGCGCAGCTCGCCCGTGCTGTAGTCGGGCAGGGTGTCAAGAGGTCGGTCGTCGTCGCCGAGGTGGGCGATGACGTCGGCGGCGACGGTGCCGTAGCGGTCGAGCAGCACGGAGGCGCGGGCCCGGCCGACGGTCGGCTCGTAGGGGGCGACCCACTGGTGGCGGGCGCGTTCGGACTGCGGGAACCCGGCGCCACCTCCGATCGCGACACCCTTCGTGCTCGAGCGCCGCGGCACCGAGAGGGTCTCGAGCACGCGATCGGCGAGGTGGGCGGCGGAGGCCCGGAAGGTGGTCCACTTGCCGCCGACGAGGCTCAGCACGGTCGGGCCGGTGCGGGGCGCGTCGCCCGCGCCGCCGGCGATCGGGAGGCGCGCCTCCTCGATGCGGTAGTCGCGGGAGACGAAGCCGGGGGCGAGGTCACCGTGGCCGGGAAGGGGCCGGACGCCGGAGAACCGGTACACGATCTGCGAGCGGTCGACGGCGATCTTCGGGAAGACATGGCCGATGAGGTCGAAGAAGTAGTCGACTTCCTCGTCGGTGCACACGATGGGGTCGGCCATGTCGTGCTCGAGGTCGGTCGTGCCGACGAGGACCTTGCCCTTGAGGGGGTAGATGAGCACGATGCGGCCGTCGGAGTGCTCGAAGAACATCTCGCGTCCGCCGGTGGCGGCCAGCAGCTCGTCGTGGTCGAGCACGATGTGCGAGCCCTTGGTGCCGCCCATGTAGTGCGTGGGGTCGCCCAGGGCGAGGTTGGTGAGGTCGGTCCAGGGGCCGGAGGCGTTCACGACGACGGACGCCGTGAAGGCGAAGTCGTCGCCGTTCTCGTCGCGGAGCACGATCTTGCCGTCGTCGACCCCGACGGCGGCGGTGTAGTTCGCCGCGCGGGCACGGTCGCCGCCGGCTGCGATGCCGTCACGGAGCACGTCGAGCGCGAGCCGCTCGGGGTCGTGGAGCGAGGCGTCCCAGTAGGTGGCGGTGTACTTCACGCGCGGGTTCAGGTCGGGAAGCTCCGCCAGCGACCGGCGTCGTCCGCGGAACGCGTGACGGGGGACGGTGCCCCGGCCGAACAGGCCGCCTCCGCGGGAGAACGAGTCGTAGATGACCAGGCCGATCTTGATCAGCGCGGCGCCGCGCTCCTGCGGCTTTCCGCCGCCGTGGCGGAGGAAGCGGAGCGGGGCCGACAGGATGCCGGAGAAGGTGGAGTAGATCGGGATGGTGGTCTGCAGGGGACGCACGTAGTGGGGCGCGATCTGCAGGAGGCTGTTGCGCTCGGTGACCGCTTCGTGCACGAGACGGAACTCGCCGTTCTCGAGGTAGCGGATACCGCCGTGGATCATGTGGCTGGATGCGGCGGAGGCTCCGGAGACGAAGTCGCTGCGTTCGACGAGTGCCACGTCGACGCCTTGCATCGCGAGGTCACGGAACGTCGCGAGGCCGTTGATGCCGCCTCCGACGATGAGCACGTCGGCGTAGGGCCGATCGCGAAGCGTGGTGGATGCGTGGGCGCCGGTCCGCTCGGTCATGGTGCTCCCTGGTGTGTGGGCTGCGCGTGGTCGGTGCTTCCATGCTGAACGCGAGACGCGCATCGTTGCAAGCCAGCTGCACAAACGTGCAGAATCGACGGATGAGCCCTCGCGATCCCGAACCCAAGCAGCAGGATGCGCTGACCGCGGCGCACCTCTACTACATCCAGGGCCACACGATGGGGGCGATCGCCGCTGAGCTGAAGACATCGCGGTCGACGGTGTCGCGACTGCTCTCCTACGCCCGCGAGGCCGGGCTGGTCGAGATCCGCATCCAGTCTCCGCTCGTCGAGCCGCGCCGGATCGAAGCCGCCATCCGCACCCGTTTCTCCGTGTCGGCACACGTCGCTCCCGTCCCCTCCGACGTGTCGGAGGCCGACCGGCTCGAGCGCGTCGCGGCCACGGCCGCCCGGGTGGTCGGGGCCTCGGTCGACTCGCACCAGACGGTGGGTGTCGCCTGGGGATCGACGATGGCGGCCGTCAGCCGGCACCTCACCCCGAAGCCCACGCGCAACGTCACGGTCGTACAGCTGAACGGATCGGGCAACACCCAGACGAGCGGGCTCCTCTACGCCAGCGAGATCCTCCAGCGATTCGCGCGCGCGTTCGACGCCCGCGTCGAGCAGTTCCCCGTGCCCGCGTTCTTCGACCATGCCGAGACCCGCCGCGCCGTCTGGCGCGAACGCAGCACGCAGCGGCTGATCTCGCTCCAAGACACGATGCGCCTGGTCGTCTTCAGCGTCGGCGCCACCGGCGCCGGAGTCCCGAGCCACGTGTACTCCGGCGCCTACCTCGGCCCCGACGACCTGCGTTCGCTCCGTGAAGACCGGGTGGTCGGAGACGTCGCCACGGTGTTCTTCCGTGCCGACGGCTCCGACGACGGCATCCGACTGAACGAACGCGCCACCGGACCCAGCTTCGAGACCCTGCGCCGCGTGCCCCGGCGCCTGTGCGTCGTCGCCGGACCGGCCAAGCTCGACGCCCTCCGGGGAGCCATCGCCGCGGGCCTGGTCACCGATCTCGTCATCGACGAGCCGAGCGCGCTCGCCCTGCTCGCGTGAGCGGACGCCCGCCGCAGACCGACACGGAATGAAACCGCCTCATCGGCGTTGAGTAGACTCGGAAGCACGATGTGCTCCGGGGTCGGTGAGAATCCGAACCGGCGGTGAGAGTCCGCGACCCCCCTGGTCGACAGGGGGTTGATCCGGTGGAATTCCGGGACCGACGGTGATGCGACGCGAGTCGCGAGTCCGGATGAGAGGAAGCACAGACCGCACGGTGAGAGCCCTGCGGTCGATGGCGTCGCCCGTTCCCCGGAGCCTGGACGAAGGACCGAGGAATGGCCGCCACAGAACGCGAACGCGCCGCGATGAGCCGCGCGCTCTCGCTTGCGCTCCACGGCCCCTCGGGAGTCAACCCGCAGGTGGGCGCGGTGCTGCTCTCGCCCACGGGCGACGTGCTCGCCGAAGGCTGGCATCGCGGTGCCGGCACGCCCCATGCCGAAGTGGACGCCCTCTCGAAGCTCACCGGCGATGAGGCGCGCGGCGCGACCGCGGTCGTGACGCTCGAACCGTGCAACCACACCGGCCGCACCGGACCCTGCTCCGAAGCGCTGATCGCCGCAGGGGTCGCGCGCGTCGTCTACTCCGTCGACGATCCCGGCGACGCCTCCTCGGGCGGTGCGGAGCGTCTGCGCCAGGCGGGCGTGGATGTCGAGTCGGGCGTCCTCGAAACCGAGGGTCGCGCGCTCCTGGACGGCTGGCTCACGGTGCAGCGACTCGGCCGGCCGCACGTGACCGTGAAGTGGGCGCAGTCGCTCGACGGTCGTGCCGCCGCCGCCGACGGCACGAGCCAATGGATCACCGGACCTGTCGCGCGCCACGACGTGCACCGCCGCCGCAGCGACGCGGACGCCATCGTGGTCGGCACCGGGACCCTTCTCTCCGACGACCCCGCCCTCACCGCGCGTCACCCCGACGGCACACTGTTCGATCGCCAGCCACGCCCCGTCGTGGTGGGCGTGCGCGGCGTGCCCCAAGAAGCCCGCGTGCGCAGCCACCCGCGTCCGTTCATGCAGGACGAGGGCGACGACCTTCCGGATCTTCTCGACCGCCTCCGCGAGCTGGGTGCGCACCGCGTGTTCGTCGAGGGCGGCCCGACCCTCGCCGGCTCGTTCCTTCGCGAAGGACTCGTCGACGAGCTGCTCGTGTACATCGCCCCCACCCTGCTCGGCGGCGATCGCCTCGCGGTCGGCGACATCGGCGTCTCGACGATCTCCGACCAGCGCCGGCTCGCCGTGGCATCCGTCGACCGTCTCGGCGACGACCTTCTCGTCGTCGCGCGGCCCGCATCCCCCGCCTCGCCGCCCGAGGCCCCGTCGTCCGAGGAGGACCACTGATGTTCACCGGCATCATCGAGGAGCGCGGCACCGTGACGGCCGTCGAGCCGTCAGGCGACGGCGTGCGCCTGACCGTGCGCGCGCCCCTTGCCGTCTCCGACGCGCAGCGCGGAGACTCCATCTCGATCAGCGGCGTCTGCCTCACCGTCACCGATCAGGGGGCCGACTGGTTCACCGCCGATGTCATGAAGCAGACGCTCGACATGTCGTCGCTCGGCGACTTCGGCGTGGGCAGCGAGGTCAACGTCGAGCGGGCGCTGGCCGCGCACGCCCGACTGGGCGGGCACATCGTGCAAGGTCACATCGACGGCACCGGCACCGTGCTCGAGGTGCGACCCGGCGCCCAGTGGCGCGTCATCCGTGTCTCCCTGCCCGCGGGTCTCGCCCCGCTCGTCGTCGACAAGGGATCGATCGCCCTCCAGGGCGTGTCGCTCACCGTCTCCGACGTCTCCCCCGCCGGGGCCGAGCCTGCCTGGTTCGAGGTCTCTCTCATCCCCGAGACGCTGGAGAAGACCACTCTGGGCGCCCTCGCGCCCGGAGACCGGGTGAACCTCGAGACCGACATCCTGGCGCGGCATGTGCAGCGCCTCCTCGCCTTCTCCTCTCCCACCGAGCTCCGCACAACGATCGAAGGAGGCTCCGCATGAGCCTTGCCACCATTCCCGAAGCACTCGACGCGCTCCGCGCCGGCCGCCCTGTCATCGTGGCCGACGACGAGAACCGCGAGAACGAGGGCGACATCATCCTGTCGGCGGAGCTCGCCACGCCCGAATGGCTCGCGTGGACGATCCGCTGGTCGAGCGGCTTCCTGTGCGCCCCGATGCCCGCAGACTGGGCCGACCGGCTCGACCTGCCGCCGATGGTCGCCGTGAACGAAGACGCTCGTGGCACGGCCTACACGGTGAGCGTGGATGCCGCCGACCGCGTGTCGACCGGCATCAGCGCCGCCGACCGCTCCCACACGCTCAACGTGCTCGCCGACCCTGCGTCGACACCGGCATCCGTCATTCGACCGGGCCACATCCTGCCGTTGCGCGCCGTCGACGGCGGTGTGCGGGAACGCGCCGGCCACACGGAGGCCGCCGTCGAGCTGATGCGGCTCGCGGGGCTCCAGCCGGTCGGTGCGATCGGCGAGGTCGTCGCCGAAGACGGGAGCATGATGCGCCTTCCGGGCCTGCTCGAACTCGGCGAGCGCGAGGGGGTGCCGGTCATCACGATCGAGCAGCTCATCGCGTTCCTCGACACCGCCGACGGCGAGCAGCCGCGACCCGAGCATCCCGCCCGCCGGCGCGTCAGTCTGCGCGCCGAGGCTCAGGTGCCCACCGCGCACGGGTCGTTCCGCTTCCTGGCGTACAAAGACCGCATCACCGGCACCGACCACATCGCGGTCGTGTCGGGCGACCTCACCGATGACGCGACGCTCGTCCGCGTGCACTCGGAGTGTCTGACGGGCGAGGCGTTCGGCTCGCTCAAGTGCGAATGCGGGCCGCAGCTGGATGCCGCGCTCGACGCGATCGAACAGGGCGGCGGCGTCGTCATCTACATGCGCGGCCACGAGGGCCGCGGCATCGGCCTCATCAACAAGCTGCGCGCCTACAGCCTGCAGGAGCGCGGCCTCGACACCGTCGACGCGAACCTCGCACTCGGACTCCCCGCCGACGCACGCGACTACGCGGCGGCGGGCGGCATCCTCGCCGACCTCGGGATCGAACGCGTGCGCCTGCTCACCAACAACACCGACAAGGTCAATCAGCTGCGCGACCTCGGACTCGACATCGTCGAGCAGGTGCCGCTGCTGGTGGGCGTCGGCCCCAACAACCACCAGTACCTCGCCACCAAGGCCGAGCGCATGGGACACATCATCGACGAGGCGGAGCTCGACAACGCGCTCGCCGGCGCACAGGAGGAGAAGGCATGAGCGGCCACGGCGCCCCCGAAACCCGGCAGATCGACGCGAGCGGCCTCGACGTCGTCGTCGTCGCCGGCACCTGGCACGACACGATCACCGACGGTCTCATCGCCGGGGCCCAGCGCACGCTCGAGGCGTCGGGCGCCTCCTGGCGGCTGGTACGCGTGCCCGGCTCGTTCGAGCTGCCCGTCGTGTGCAAGGCGGCGCTGGAGGCCGGTGCCGACGCGGTGGTCGCGCTGGGCGTGATCATCCGGGGTGGCACGCCTCACTTCGAGTACGTCTCGTCCGCGGCCACCGATGGTCTCACCCGTGTGGCGATCGACACCGGCAAGCCGGTGGGATTCGGCGTGCTCACCCTCGACGATGAGCAGCAGGGTCTCGATCGCGCAGGCCTCGAGGGTTCGAAGGAGGACAAGGGCGCTGAGGCGGCGGATGCTGCGTTGCGCACCGCCCTGCTGCTGCGCGATCTCCGCGCCTGACCCCGCCACCCGGAACGCATCGCGACACCATGTCGGAATCTTACGGCCCCTTCAGCTAGACTGAGGCCATGGAGATCCTGCGCCACGTCGTCGTCCTCGTCCACCTCGTCGGTTTCGCCGTGCTCTTCGGCGCCTGGGTCGTGGAAGCCGTCGGCAAGCGACGCATCACGCGTGTCATGCACTGGGGGCTGGGCATCGCCCTCGCCGCGGGCCTCGTGCTGTCTGCCCCCTGGGGCCTCGACCACGACCTGAACTACACGAAGATCGCCATCAAGCTGGGTGTGCTCGTGGTCATCGGCGCGCTCCTCGGCATCGGCGCGGCGCGCGAGCGCAAGGGCGGCTCGGTGCCAACGGCCGTCTTCTGGGGTGTGGGCCTCCTCACCCTCCTCAACGCGGGCCTCGCCGTCATCTGGCGCTGACCGCCCGTCGCACAGACACCACCGCCCGTCGCATCAGCGGCGGGCGGTTCGTCGTGCGGGGGCGGTGACGTCCCGGTCGCGATGCTTGACTGGTCTGTCGTCCATCGGCTCCGCACCGGCATCCGATGACACCCGGCCGCCCCCGCGCACCACCCCGCGCGCCGCGCGACTGCCCAGGCCCCACGAGGACCACGCACCACTCGCCGCGTCTGTTCAGGTACCTCATGTCCCACACCCCCGCATCCTCCGCCGCCGCCTCCTCTGCCACTCCGGCCAACCCGCGCTCGCGCGTGATCGCGGCGAGCCTCGTCGGCACGACGATCGAGTGCTACGACTTCTACGTCTACGCGACCGCCGCCGTGCTGGTCTTCCCCCTCCTCTTCTTCCCGACCGGCGACGAGACCACGGCCCTGCTGTCGTCGTTCGCCGTCTTCGGGGCGGCCATGGTCGCCCGCCCCATCGGCGCCGTCGTGTTCGGCCACTTCGGCGACCGCTTCGGCCGCAAGGCCACCCTCGTCGCCTCGCTGCTCACGATGGGCATCGCCACGTTCCTCATCGGGTGCCTTCCGACGTACAACGAGATCGGCTGGTGGGCGGCGCTGCTGCTGCTCGTCTTGCGCCTCTGCCAGGGCTTCGCGCTCGGCGGCGAGTGGTCGGGGGCCGCACTGGTCGCCACCGAGAACGCCCCCAAGGGCAAGCGCGCCTGGTACGGCACCTTCCCGCAGCTGGGCGCCCCCATCGGCTTCATCATCGCCAACGGCGTCTTCCTCATCATCAACTTCGCCCTCCCCCACCCCGACGGTCCGGCACAGCGCTCCGAGGAGTTCCTCGCCTGGGGCTGGCGCGTGCCGTTCCTGTTCTCGGCCGTCATGGTGATCGTCGGCCTCTGGGTGCGACTGAAGCTCGTCGAGTCGGAGACGTTCTCGCGCGCCGAGAAGGTCGGCGCGATCCGCAGGTTCCCGCTGGGAGAGGTCATCCGCAAGCACTGGTGGCAGCTCATCCTCGGCACGTTCATCATGCTGGCCACCTACGTGCTCTTCTACCTGATGACGAGCTTCACGCTGTCGTACGGCACCAAGGCGACCCTGGAAGGCGCCGAAGAGGCTGCGCAGACGACCGGCGCCGCCTTCGACGCGGCGACCTACGTTCCGGGCCTCGGCTTCGGCTACACCGACTTCGTCATCATGCAGATCATCGGCGTCGTGTTCTTCGGCATCTTCACCCTGCTGTCGGGACCCATCGCCGACGCGGTGGGACGCCGCACGCTCCTGCTGTGGGTCACCGGTGCCATCGCGGTGTTCGGGCTCACCTTCAACGTGTTCCTGCTGCCGCAGCTCGACCCGAAGTTCACCGGGGCTCTCGTGCAGGCCTTCCTCGTGCTCGGCTTCATGCTCATGGGCGCCACCTTCGGCCCGATGGGCGCGATCCTCCCCGAGCTGTTCCCGACCAACGTGCGCTACACCGGCTCGGCGATCTCGTACAACGTGTCGTCGATCCTCGGAGCCGCCCTCGCCCCCATCGTCGCGGTCGCGCTGTGGGCGACGGCAGGCGGCGAGCCGTGGCTCGTCGGCATCTACCTCTCCGCCTCGGCGGTGCTCACCTTCATCTCGCTGTGGGTGTCGAAGGAGACCAAGGACGTCGACTACGAGACCAACATCGGCCACACGGAGGATGCCGCCCGCTGATCGGGTGCCTGCGAACGGGTGTCACCGGATCTCCGGCGGCACCCGTTCGGTCATCCGGCGTCAGATCCACCCGCGCTCTTCGGCGAGGAGCACCGCCTGCTGCCGCGTGGGCACCTGGAGTTTGCGCAGCACCGCCGAGATGTGGTTGCGGACGGTCCCTGGAGCAAGCGACAGCGTGCGGGCGATCTGGCCGGTCGTCTCTCCCCGCCGCCCTGCCCTCAGAACGTCGAGCTCCCGGTCGGTGAGCGGGCACCGCTCGTCGCTGAGGGCGTCGGCGGCGATCTGCGGGTCGACGTACCGGGCTCCCGCCGCGACCCGACGGATGACCTCGGCCACCTCGTGGGCACCGCGCGACTTCGGCAGAAAGCCCGCCACCCCGGAGGCCAGCGCGCGTCGGAGAACCCCCGTGCCGGCGTGACGGGTGACGACGATGCAGCGGGTCGCGACCGTGCGCCGCAGCCGCTCAGCGACTTCCACTCCGTCGAGGCCTGGCATCTGGAGGTCGAGCAGGCACACGTCGGGCGTCAGCCGCTGCGCAACCGCGACGGCCTCGTTCCCGTCGGCGCACTCCGCGACGACCTCGATGTCGTCTTCGAGGTTCAGGAGCGCCGCGAGAGCCGACCGGATCATCGCCTCGTCGTCGGCGACCAGCACCCGGATCATCGCTGCGCCTCGGGAACGGTGACGACGACGGCGAACTCGTGCGGCTCACGTCGGACGGCGACGGTGCCGCCCGCGTCGCGCACGCGCCGCTCGATCCCTGCCAGGCCCGCGCCGTCGGCGGCGACGGAGCCCGTGCCGGGGTCGTTGACGATCTCGTATCGCCATGCCTCGGCTGCCCTTCGCAGCACCAGCCGGGCGCGCTTGCCGCCTCCGTGCCGCAGCACGTTCGTCGTCGTCTCGCGGATGACGGGGCCGATCACGGATGCCGGGGCGAGGTCGGCATCCGCATCCACCGACGCGTCGACGGTCGCGCCGGCGGCCCGCAGCAGGTCGACGGCGTTGGCGATCTCGTCGGTCAGCGACACCGTGCGGAACTGCGCGGCGATCTCGCGGGTGCCCTGCCGCGCCTCATCGACGCTGCGCCGCGCCTGTCGCAACTGCTCCATCGCCGCCGGCTGGTCGCGGTCCATGAGCCGCTCGGCAAGCTCGAGCTGGAGGGCGATCACCTGCAGATGGTGACCTTGGAGATCGTGCACGTCGGTCGCGACGCGGAGGCGTTCCTGCGTGGCGGCCAGCCGCCCCGCCGCAGCCCGGGCGTCATCGAGACGCACCAGCACATCCCACCACCACAGTGTGAGCACGCTCATCATCGGCAGGGCCATCGCGAACAGTCCGAACGTCCACCACGACGACGGCTCGCCACCCGAGAGGCGCACCGCCGACTGCTGGTCGAGCGTCCACAGTCCGATCAGCACGAGCGTGGCGGCCACGACCAGCCGCAGTCGCACCCCTGGAGGCCAGGCGAGCAGCAGCAGCGGCTGGATGACCGCGAAACCGCCGATGCTCCACATTCCGGTGAGGACCGCGGCGGTCACCCCGTACGCGGCGCACAGCAGCAGCGGAACGGCAACGGTGGGCCACTCCCGGCGGGCCATTCCTGCCGAGCCGCGGCGGTAGCGCAGGAGGAGAGCGAGCGTCGCACCCCACCAGACGATCCCGCCGATGCCGGTGACGGCGACGGCGGCGGGTGACGCGGCCGTCGAGATGACGACGGTCGCGACGAACACGACGACGAGTTCGAAGACGAGCACGCCCGACACGGTGTACCACCAGGTGACGGTGATGCTGCGCGCGAGCTGCCGCTCGTCGCGTCGGGGCGGGGTGGGCGCAATGTGGAGCGCCGCGGCGCGGGGGGTCATAGCCACCACGATAGGGCCATGACACATGTCACCCATCGGTCGTGAGAGACCCATGCGAACCGGTGACAGGGTGACACTTCCGCGGTTCTGAGCGCTCCGGTGGACTGGTGCATGTCCGGCGGAGACCCCCTCCGCCACCTGAACAGGAGCGAAGACATGGACCTCATCTCCACCTTCCAAGACCTTGTCGCCCAGGTCCCCGAACTGCTGCAGCCCGCGATCGTGGCGTTGGCCGGCGCCGTGCCCTTCATCGAGGGCGAGGGCGCCGCGGCGATCGGCATCATCGGCGGGATCAACCCGGTGGTCGCGGCGGTGGCCGGCGCCATCGGCAACTTCGTCACCGTCGCCGTGCTCGTGCTGCTGAGCGCGGGCGCCCGAGGTGCGGTCGTGTCGCGGCACCGGGCACGCACGGCCGCGCGCGTGCCGGTCGGCGTGAGCGCCGACGGCACCCCGGTGCCGATGCCCGCGTCAGCGGTCGCCGGTTCCATCGAGGTCTCGCCCCGGGTCGCGAAGTTCCAGCGGGCGTTCGAACGCTACGGCCTTCCGGGCGTGAGCCTGCTGGGCCCGCTGCTGCTCCCCACGCACTTCACGGCGACGATGCTCGCGGCCGTGGGTGTCACGAAGGGGCGCATCCTCATCTGGCAGGCCGTCGCGATCGTCGCGTGGACCACCGCCATCACACTGCTGCTCACCGGTGTCATCAATGCGGTCGGCTGACTGCCCGCACCGCCCACCGACCGGGACGCCTTCTCACGGCGCCCCGGTCGGTGGCATGCAGGGCCCGTTCTCGGCGACGGACCGGACGGGCCGTCGCGTCAGTCGAGGAAGAGGGCGCGGAGACGTTTCGTGGTGAAGACGAGCCCGATCGCGATCATGACGACGTAGTAGAGCACGTGCCACAGCATCCCCGTGTGCAGGATGCCGGTGGTGAGGCCACGGATCAGCTCGACGCCGTGCCACAGCGGCAGCGCCATGACGATCTGCTGCACCCAGCCCGGGTACACCGCGATCGGGTAGAAGGTGGCGGAGAACAGGAACATCGGCAGCAGCACGAAGTTGATCCAGTCCATGTGCTGGAAGGTCTTCATGTAGCTCGTGATCGCCATGCCGACACTCGCGAACCCGAAGGCGATCAGGAGCACGGCGGGAAGGGCGAGCACGGCCGTCCACGCGAGGTTCAGCCCCATCAGCTGCATGATGATCATGAAGCCGGTCGCGTAGAGGAGCCCCCGCAGCAGCGCGTAGAGAATCTCTCCGAGCGCGACGTCGAGAGGCCCGAGCGACGTGGAGAGCATGCCCTCGTAGAGCTTCCCGTAGTTCAGCTTGAAGAACACGTTCCACGTCGAGTCGTAGATGGCGCCGTTCATCGCCGAGACGGCGAGCAGGGCGGGGGCGATGAAGGCCGCGTAGGGCACCTCCACGCCCTGCGAGGTCTGCACGTCGCCGATGAGGGCGCCGAGCCCGATGCCCATGGACAGCAGGTAGAACACCGGCTCGAAGAAGCCCGACAGCACGACGATCCAGCTCGAGGAGCGCGCCGCGATCAGGCCGCGCTGCACGACGGCGCCGGGGTTTCCCGCCCACAGCGCCCGCACTCCGCCGCTTCGGACGGGAGCCTCGGCGACGGCGGTCATTTCGCGAGCCTTTCGGTGAAGACGCGACGGGCCCAGAGATAGCCGCCGCCGATGAGCACGAGGAGGTAGCCGATGTGGACGGCGACCATGACCGGCGATATCGCCGCCCCGTAGGTGGCGAGGCGTCCGAGTTCGGCACCGTGCCACAGCGGAGAGATCCACCCGATCCACTGCAGCCACAGCGGGAGCGTGTCGAGCGGGTAGAACGTGCCGGAGAACAGGAACATCGGCATGAACAGGAACCGCTGCACGAGCGCGAACTGCCCTTTGTCGTCTTCGATCGACCCGGCGTAGGCCATGAGCGGCACACCGAAGGCGAGGCCCGCAGCGACACCGGCGAAGATCGACAGCCAGCCGGTCGAGGTGAGCGGCACGGTCTCGACGAAGAAGTCGAAGATCCACAGGAACAGGTAGTAAGCCCCCACCGCGACGGCCATGCGCGCCGTCGCCCCCGCGATGACGCCGTTCGCGATCTGCGGGCTCGACAGCGGCGAGGCGTTGAAGCCGTAGAAGTAGCGGCGCCACTTGAAGCCCGCCATGACGGGATAGGTCATCTCCTCGGATGCCACCGCGATCGCCGCGGTGACCAGGAGCGCCGGGGCGACGAACACGAGGTAGCCGACCTCCTGGCCGTGGTCGACGACCGGCACCTGGATGAGCGCGGCCAGTCCGACGGCGAGGCCCAGCAGGTACATGATCGGCTGCCCGAGCGCGCCGACGATGATGGTCCAGCCGTAGGCGCGCATCGCGCGCACCATGTGCTCGGTGACGTAGAGACTGCCGAAGCGGCGGGGCCGGCGACCCCACGCGAGCGCCTCCTCGCGCAGCTCGTCGAGCGATTCGGTGGTCGTGACGCTCATTCGATCAGCGACCTTCCCGTGAGTCGGAGGAACACGTCTTCGAGGCTCGAGCGGCGCACGAGGCTCGTGATGGGGTGGAGGCCGTCGGCCGTGACGCGCTCCAGCACCGCCTCGCCGTCGTGCGCGTAGATGAGGATGCGGTCGGGCAGCACCTCGACGCGATCGCCGACGCCCTGCAGCTGCGCCGCCATCTGCTCGTTGCGGTCGGATCCGAAGCGCAGCTCCACCACCTCGCGACTCGAGTGCTCGCGGATGAGGGAGGACGGCGAACCCTCGGCCATGATGCGCCCCTTGTCGACGACGACGAGCCGGTCGCACAGCTGCTCGGCCTCATCCATGTAGTGCGTCGTGAGCACGAGGGTCGTGCCGCGCTCCTTCAGCCGGAAGAGGCGGTCCCACAGCACGTGACGGGCCTGGGGGTCGAGACCGGTGGTGGGCTCGTCGAGCAGCAGGATGCGGGGGTCGTTGATGAGCCCGCGGGCGATCGTGAGGCGGCGCTTCATGCCGCCGGAGAGCTGGTCGACCTTGTTCTTCGCCTTGTCCTCGAGCTGCGCGAAGGCGAGGAGCTCGTCGGCCTTCTGGTGGCACACGCGCCCGGGGAGCCCGAAGTAGCGCCCGTAGATGTAGAGGTTCTCGCGGGCGTTGAGCTCGCCGTCGAGGTTGTCCTGCTGAGGCACGACGCCCAGCCGCGACCGGATCTCAGGACCGTACCGGTCGGGGTCGAGCCCGAGGATCGACAGGTCGCCCGACGTGCGGGTGGACACCGCGCCGATCATCTTCATCGTCGTGGACTTCCCCGCCCCGTTCGGCCCGAGAAGGCCGAACGACTCACCCGGGGCCACCTCGAAGCTGAGGTCGTCGACGGCGACGAAGTCGGGTTTTCCCTTGACGCGGTAGGTCTTGACGAGGTTCTGAGCGGAGATCACGGCGGACGGCACCGGGAAAGCCTAGCGCCGGGGAGAGACATCGACCGGACGGGGACGACGGAACGGCCGTCCTCAGACGCCACACCGGAAAACGAGAGAAGATAGAGACGGCAGCGTCGCCTCTCCACCCCGCCCGAGAACCGAGGACGCACTCGCATGTCTTCCCCCACCCGCAGCCGCACCCGCAGACCGTCGAAAGAAGAGGGCCCCCGCGCCCGTCTGCGCGAACTGCTCCCCTTCCTCGCCGAGCACAAGGCCGTGCTGTGGGTGGTGGCGATCCTGAGCGTGCTGGAAGCAGCCGCCACCCTCGGCCAGCCGCTCGTGACCGGCCAGCTCGTCGATCGCGTGCAGTCGGAGGCGCCGCTCGGCTCCCTTGTGTGGATCCTCGTGGGGCTGGTCGTGGCGGCATCCCTCATCGGCGGATACCAGCACTACCTGCTCCAGCGCACCGGCACCGCGGTGGTCTACTCCAGTCGCCGCCGTCTCATCGCGCGTCTGCTCCACCTCCCCATCCAGGAGTACGACGCGCGCCGCACCGGCGACCTCGTCTCTCGGGTCGGCACCGACACGACTCTTCTCTACGCCGTGCTCACGCAGGGCCTCGCCGACTCCGTGGGCGGCGTCCTCGTGTTCGCGGGCGCCATCGTGGCGATGGCGTTCATCGACCCGGTCCTCCTCCTGCTGATCCTCGCCGTGCTCGCCGTGTCAGCGGCGGTCGTCGGGGTGCTCAGCGGCCGCATCCGGCGCGCGACCCAGCTGCAGCAGGAGCGTGTGGGAGAGCTCTCGTCGGGCGTCGAGCGGGCGGTCGGCTCGATCCGCACGATCCGCGCCTCGGGCGCCTCCCTGCGCGAACAGCGCGCCATCGACGAGACCGCCCGCGGCGCCTACGACGCGGGCGTGCGGGTGGCGCGGGCCTCTGCCCTCGTCGTGCCGATCGCCGGGGTCGCCCTCCAGGTGTCGCTGTTGGTGGTGCTGGGCGTGGGCGGGCTTCGCGTGGCATCCGGGGCCATCACGATCGCGCAGCTGGTCACCTTCGTCATGTTCCTCTTCTTCCTCGTCGGGCCGGTCGGCACCTTCTTCGGGGCCGTCACCTCGGTGAACCAGGCGCTCGGAGCGCTCGGCCGCATCCAGGAAGTGCTCGACCTGCCCACCGAGACCGACGGCGACGACCGTGTCGCCGCCGCGATCCCCGCCGACACCGCCTCCATCGGACCGGCGACGCCCGCGATCGAGTTCCGCGATGTGCGCTTCTCCTATCCGGCTGCCGTCGTCGCCGCCCGCCGCACGGCCGAGACCGACGTGCGCCGCACGCTCTCCGACGCCCACGTCGACGACGCGCGCGTAGACCTCCCCCGGGCCACCGACGGCGACGTGCTCAAGGGTGTGTCGTTCTCGGTGCCGCGCGGTGCCCGCGTGGCGCTCGTGGGCCCATCGGGCGCAGGGAAGTCGACCACTCTCTCTCTGATCGAGCGCTTCTACGACCCGGACGCCGGAGCGATCCTGCTCGACGGCGTGGATGTGCGCACCATCGACCGCACCCGCCTGCGCGCCCAGCTCGGGTACGTCGAGCAGGACGCGCCGACGCTGGCCGGCACGATCGCCGACAACCTCCGCCTCGCCTCCCCCGACGCCGGAGACGACGACTGCGAGCAGGTGCTGCGGGCCGTCAACCTCGGGGCGGTGCTCGAGCGCGACCCGCTCGGCATCGACGCCCCCGTGGGAGAGGCGGGCGTCATGCTCTCCGGCGGCGAGCGCCAACGTCTCGCGCTGGCTCGCGCACTTCTGGCCGCTCCCCCGATCCTCCTCCTCGACGAATCGACATCCTCACTCGACGGACTCAACGAGCAGCGGATGCGGGAGGCGATCGACGCGGTCGCCAGCGGGCGGACCCTGATCGTCATCGCCCATCGACTCTCGACGGTCGTCGACAGCGACCTCATCATCGTGCTCGACGGCGGCGAGGTCGTGGGGCAGGGAACGCACGAGGAGCTCGTGGCATCCGTGCCGCTGTACCGAGAGCTCGCCGAACACCAGCTGCTCGTCTGAGGCGGCCGTCGGGCGGGCGGACGGTCGCCGCACGCCGCAGCGCCCTCCCGGCCCAGGGGGCTCGCATCCCGCCGGAGGAGCGAGGGGATGCACGGGAGGGCGCTGCGAGGCGGGATTCAGCTCTGCTGAGCGAGCTTCAGCCGGTACCGGAGTGCGGCCAGTTCCGCGTACAGCGGCGCGGGGACCCGGCCGCCGAAGGTGGAGAAGAACTGCTCGGTGAGATCGGCCTCCTGGAGCCAGAGCGCGGGGTCGACCGCGAACAGCTCGGCGAGGTCGTCGTCGGAGACCTCGATGCCGTCGAGGTTCAGATCGCCCGGCTGCGGGAGGCGGCCGATGGGGCTCTCCGCGGCGCCCACGGTGCCGTCGATGCGACGGATGATCCACTCGATGACGCGCGAGTTGTCACCGAAGCCCGGCCACAGAAAACGGCCGTCGGCACCCTTGCGGAACCAGTTGACCTGGAAGACCCGCGGCGCACGGTCGAAGCGCAGCGCCTGACCCACCTTGAGCCAGTGCCCGAAGTAGTCGGCCATGTTGTAGCCGCAGAAGGGAAGCATCGCGAAAGGGTCCCGGCGCAGCTCTCCGACGGTGCCCTCCGCTGCGGCGGTGCGCTCCGAGGAGACGTTGGCCCCGAGGAACACGCCGTGGGTCCAGTCGGTGGCCTCCAGCACGAGCGGCACGTTCGTCGCCCGGCGCCCGCCGAACAGGATGGCATCCAGCGGCACGCCCTCCGCCGCATCCCAGTCGGGTGCGATCTGCGGGCACTGACCGGCGCTGACGGTGAAGCGCGAGTTGGGGTGCGCGGCCGGACGGCCTGATGCCGGCGTCCAGGGCTTGCCCTCCCAGTCGGTGAGCTCGGCCGGCACCTCGTCGGTGAGGCCCTCCCACCACACGTCGCCGTCGGGACGCAGCGCGACGTTCGTGAAGATCGTGTTCCCCCACAGCGTCTCCACGGCGGTGACGTTCGTCGACTCGCCGGTGCCGGGGGCGACGCCGAAGAAACCCGCCTCGGGGTTGATCGCCCACAGTCGGCCGTCTTCACCCGGCCGCAGCCACGCGATGTCGTCGCCGAGGGTCTCGACGCGCCAGCCCGGGATGGTCGGGCGGAGCATGGCGAGGTTCGTCTTGCCGCAGGCCGACGGGAACGCGGCCGCCAGGTGGTAGGCGCGGCCTTCGGGGCTGATGACACGGATGAGGAGCATGTGCTCGGCCAGCCAGCCCTCGTCACGGCCGATGACCGACGCGATGCGCAGCGCGAAGCACTTCTTCGCGAGGATGGCGTTGCCGCCGTAGCCCGAACCGAACGACCACACCTCGAGCGTCTCGGGGAAGTGCACGATGTACTTCTCGTCATTGCAGGGCCACGCCACATCCTGCTCGCCGGGCGCGAGCGGTGCGCCGACGGTGTGCACCGTCTTCACCCACGGCTTGCCCGCCGCGATCTGGTCGAGCACGGCGGTGCCGACACGGGTCATGATGCCGATCGAGGTCACGGCGTACGCGGAGTCGGTCACCTGGACGCCGATGTGCGAGAGCGGTCCGCCCACCGCCCCCATCGAGAAGGGCACGACGTACATCGTGCGTCCGCGCATCGACCCGTCGAACAGCGGGGTGATCTCGGCGCGGATCTCGTCGGGGGCGACCCAGTTGTTGGTGGGACCGGCATCCTCTTCGCGCTCCGAGGCGATGAAGGTGCGCCCCTCGGTGCGGGCGACGTCGCTCGGGTGGGAGCGGGCGAGGTAGGAGCCGGGCCGCCACTCGGGGTTGAGCTTGATGAGCTTCCCCTCCTCGACCTGCTGGCGAAGAAGCGCCTCGTTCTCGGCACGGGAGCCGTCGACCCAGTGGATGCGGTCGGGCTTGGTGAGCGCGGCGATCTCCTCGACCCAGGCGCGCAGTTCGCCGAGCCCGTCGACGAACTCGGGAGCGCGGCCATAGACCCGGCTCTCCTCGGGGCGCACCGCGGTGACGGGGCGGGTGAAGATGTCGGCGAGGGCCATGGCGATCTCCTTCGATGTGTGGCTCGGAAGTTCCGTTCCTCTACTTTCCCTCGACATCCGCGCCACTTTCTGAGAGCTTCGGCGTCAAGAATCGTCTTTCTTTCGCTATGCTCAAGGAATGGCGCCCACCGCACTCGAGCTCTCCACCCTCGGCCACCGCATCCGTCACCAGCGCGTCTCGCACGGCTACACGCTCGACGAGCTCGGCGCCATCGTGGGCGTCGCCGGCAGCCAGCTGAGTCTCATCGAGAACGGCAAGCGAGAACCGAAGCTCTCGCTCCTGCAGGCGATCGCCGCCGCGACCGGCACCGACGTGAGCGACCTCCTGTCGACCGAGCCACCGAACCGCCGGGCGGCCCTCGAACTCGAACTCGAGCGCGCACAGACGAGCCCCGTGTTCCGCCGGCTCGGGGCCCCTCCCCTGCGGGTCACGCGCACGATGAGCGACGAGACGATCGAGGCGGTGCTGGCCCTCCACCGCGAGCTGCACCGCCGCGAGCGTGAAGCCATTGCGACACCCGAAGAGGCGCGCCGCGCGAACACCGAGCTGCGCCTGCGCATGCGCGAGCGCGGCAACTACCTTCCCGACATCGAGAAGCTCGCCGAGAAGCAGCTCAAAGCCGCAGGGCACACCTCCGGAGCCCTCACCCACCGCACCGTGAGCATCATGGCCGAGCAGCTGGGCTTCGAGCTCATCTACGCGAACGACCTCCCCCACTCGGCACGCTCGGTCACCGACCTCGAGAACGGCCGCATCTACCTCCCGCCCGCCTCCATCCCCGGCGGGCATGGACTGCGATCGATGGCGCTGCAGGCGATGGCCCACCGGCTCCTCGGACACACCCCTCCCACCGACTACGCCGACTTCCTCCAGCAGCGACTCGAGATCAACTACTACGCCGCCTGCTGTCTGATGCCCGAGACGGCATCCGTCGCCTTCCTCGCGCAGGCCAAGAAAGACCGGAACCTCGCCGTCGAAGACTTCCGCGACGCGTTCGGCGTCACCCACGAGGCCGCCGGGATGCGCCTCACCAACCTCCTCACCGAGCACTTCGGCATCCGCCTGCACTTCCTGCGGGTCGACGGCACCGGTGCGATCAGCCGCGTCTACGAGAACGACGAGCTGCCGCTGCCGATGGATGTCACAGGCTCCGTGGAGGGACAGATCGTCTGCCGCAGGTTCGCGGCCCGCTCCGCCTTCGGCGAGCAGAACCGCACGACCGAGCAGTACCAATACACCGACACCCCTGCCGGCACCTTCTGGTGCTCGAGCCAGACCGGCACGACTTCCGACGGCGAGTTCTCCATCACCGTCGGCGTCCCTTTCGACGATGCCCGCTGGTTCCGCGGACGCGAGACGCAGAAGCGCGCCGTGTCGACCTGCCCCGACGAGTCGTGCTGCCGACGTCCCGACGCGGAGCTCACCGCCCGCTGGGAAGGGAAGGCCTGGCCGAGCGCCCGCGTGCACATGCAGATGTTCTCACCGCTTCCCCGGGGCGCCTTCCCCGGCGTCGACGACGGCGAGGTCTACGCGTTCCTCGACCGGCACGCGCAGGGCTGAGCGAGCCGCCTGCGACGAACGTCGCATTCAGCCGGAGAGGAACCGGCGGAACCGGGCGAGCGCCGCATCGACCTCGGATGCCGGCACCGGCGCGAACAGCGTCGCCACCGGGTCGAGATGATGCTTGCCGGCCGCCATCGACTGCGACCACGTGCCGACCACCTCGCCGCCGCGCACCAGGATCGGTCGCACCATGCCGTTCATGGTGGGGCCGATCTCGCGCATGAGCTCCGGCGGGCAGGCGAGGCTGCGGTCGGCGTAGGAGAGGTAGTACTCGTCGAACGGCGGAAGCGCCATGACCTCCGGGGCGGCGCTGCGGCGAGGCGGCGGCTCGGACACGCTGAGCAGACCGTCGCCGACGTCGACGACGCGGTCGCCCGCCCCCTCCCGGGCCTGCGCCGCCATGCCCTTGGGGAGACCTGCCCACCAGGAGAAGTCGGCGAGGAGCGCCGGACCGTGGGCGCGCAGGTAGCGCACGAGCAGCTCCGCCAACGGGTCGCCGGGAGAGGTCGACTCGGGGATCCAGTCGTCGGTGGCGACGAGGTACTGGTCGCGGGTCGGACCGCCCTCGCGCGGCACGACCGGCCCGAACACGACCACACCCCGCACGGCGAGCGCCGACAGGATGTGGTTGCCGCGCATCCCCGCGGTCTCGTGCCCCGCACCGGCCAGCACCCCCGCGAACTCCGCACGCGTGAGCCGGTTGCCGCCCGCCAGTGCGGCACGGACCGCACGTTCCGCGCCGGCGAGATGGTCGACGTCGATGCCGAGCCCGCGCTGCACGGGCTCCGCCTGGCGCGACTGACGGGCGGAGGTCACCCGCAGCATCCAGTCGAGGTCTCGCGCCGGGAGGATGTGCAGGGTGCCGCGCTGGGTCCAGGCGCGCACGATCGCGCCCGACTCGAACGCGGCGTCGACCTGTCTCAGGGTCGGCTCTCGACGGGTGCGGGCGGCGAGCGCCCACCGGCCGCCCCAGAACTCCTGCGCCTGGGTGGCCGTCATGTGCGCGGCGGCCTCTGCGATCGTCGCCGCGGGGGCGGAGAGCCGGTGGCTGCGCAGCCGCGCAGGACGCATCGTCGCGGTGTCCATGCCCGGCATCCTGGCATCCATCGCGGACATCCGCGCGCTCGCCACCGATTCTCGGGTCGCCGTGCCGAGTCGCGAGCGTCTGCGTAACTCCTGCAAATTGGCGCCGACCGGACCTGCCGTCCGCAGAATTCCGCGGGCTCGCCGCGCCCGCCTGCTCGTATCGCAGGAGTTACGCGGCAGCCGGCCGGACAGGGGCGGGTGCGAAGCTCCGATACACTCGATCCGTCCGGCAGACGTCGACGTCAGCCGGTGCTCGAAAAAAGGGCACGCAGCCGCCGCATCGCCGGCGAGCGAGACACATACGGCCTCATATCCGTTCTGTTTCCGCTGGAGATGCCATGTCCTCTGCGACCCCGACGACCGTGTCCGCCCACGTCGCCCGCACCCTCGCCCGTCATATCGACCACGTGTTCGGGGTGATGGGCAACGGCAACGCCCACTTCCTCGATGCCCTCGAACGCAGCACCGAGGTGTCGTTCACCGCGGTGCGTCACGAGGCGGGCGGCGTCGTCGCCGCCGACGCCTACCACCGCGCCGGCGGCGGGCTCGCCGCGGCGACCGCGACGTACGGCGCCGGCTTCACGAACACCCTCACCGCCCTCGCCGAGGCGGTGCAGGCCCACGTGCCGCTCATCCTCGTCGTCGGCGACGAGCCGACCTCCGGCCCGCGCCCGTGGGACGTCGATCAGATCGCGCTCGCCTCGGCGGTGGGCGCACGCACGTACACGGTGGGACGGGCGGATGCCGCCGCCACCACCGTCATCGCGATCGAGCATGCCCTGTCGTACCGGGTGCCGACGGTGCTCGCGATCCCCTACGACGTCGCGAAGCTCGATGCGGGGCCGGTGCCGGAGGCGCCCGAGCCGGTGCTTCCGGGTCGACTGCAGCCGTCGCCGTTCGCGCAGGCGGCGATCGCCGACCTCGCCGCCGCGCTGCGCGGCGCCCAGCGCCCGCTTCTGCTGGCGGGCCGTGGCGCATGGGTCGCAGGGGCGGGCGAGGCGCTCGGCCGGCTCGCCGATCTCACGGGGGCGGTCACGGCGACCACCGCGCTCGGCCGCGGCGTGTTCCCCCGAGCGGAGTTCGACCTGGGCGTGACGGGCGGATTCGGCGCCGAGGGGGCGATGGACCTCATCCGCACGGCGGATGTCGCGGTCGTGTTCGGCGCGGGTCTCAACCAGTTCACGATGCGCTTCGGCGACCTCTTCTCTCCCGGAACCCGCGTCGTGCAGGTCGATGTCGCCCCGGCGGCGACCCACCCGCACGTCGGCAGCTTCATTCGGGGCGACGCGGCGGTCGTGGCATCCGCCCTCGCGGAGGCGCTGGCAGCAGACCCCGCTCCGTCGGGCTGGCGGGAGTCGGTGGACATCGCGGCGCTGCGCGCCCGAGAGCCCGGCGACGACCTCGCCCCCGACGGCCGCCTCGACCCCCGGTCGCTGGCGGCGCTCATCGGCGAGACGCTCGAGCAGCACTCTTCGACCCGCGACCGCGTCGTCGTCACCGACGGCGGCCACTTCATCGGCTGGGCGAACATGTACTGGCCGGTCGCCTCACCCGACCGCATGATGATGGTGGGCACCGCGTATCAGTCGATCGGCCTCGGGTTCCCCTCGGTGCCGGGTGCGGCACTCGCGAAGCCGGATGCCACGGTCGTGCTGTCTACCGGCGACGGCGGCGGGCTCATGGCCCTCGCCGATCTGGAGTCGGCCGTGCGGGTGGCGGGCGGCCGCGGTCTGGCGGTCGTGTGGAACGACGCCGCCTACGGGGCGGAGGTGAACCTGTATGGGCTGCAGGGGCTCGCCCGCGAGCCGATGCTCATCCCCGAGGTGGATTTCGCCGGTCTGGCCCGGTCGGTCGGGGCCGAAGGTGTCGTCGTGCGCACGCTCGACGACCTGGCCGCTTTGGCGGAGTGGGCGGCACGCCCGGCGTCCGAGCGGCCGTTCCTGCTGCTCGACTGCCGCATCTCGGGCGACGTGATCGCGCCGTACCAGCAGGAGATCATCCGCGTGAACTCGTGAGCGACGGATCGGTCCGAATCCGGCGGTGCGAGTCTGCCGTCAGCTCCGGCCGAGGCGGCGCGCGGCGAGGACGGCGATCCCGCGCCAGCCGACGACGAGCGCGCCGAGGACGAGTGTCGCGACGAGGATGAACGCGAAAGCGGTGCCCTGACCGGATGCGGCTCGCAGCAGCATCCCTCCGATGACCGTCACGAGCCACACGGTGACGCCCGTGCGGACGGGCGCGAAAGGTGCCCGCCAGCCGCGGGCCACGACCCACCCGACGATCAGGGCCGTCAGGAACGGCCACGCCGTCGTGAACAGCCCCGTCCACACGTCTGAGTCATGGCTGGCGCGTCCCGCAGCGGCGAACGAGATGACGGAGGCCGCATCGATGAGGGCCGCCGCGACGACCGCGCCGGACCGTGACCGGGCACCCTGCGCCGGCGCATCCTTCGTCATGCTGCGGCGCCCGCCCGCGGCTGCAGGTCGGGAGTCAGGGCCTCGCGCTCGTCGAACACGAAGCACTCGCCGTCCCAGTGCGCGTCGCCCACCTGCTCGAAGTAGCTGAGGATGCCGCCGTCGAGCTGGTAGGCGGCGACCCCGAACTCGCGGAGGAGGATCGCCGCCTTCTCGCAGCGGATCCCGCCGGTGCAGTAGCTCACGACGGTCTTCCCCGCCAGATCCGGCGCGGCGGCCGCCGCCGCGTCGGGAAACTGCGTGAAGCGTTCGATGCGCCAGTCGACGGCATCCCGGAACGATCCGTAGTCGACTTCGAAGGCGTTGCGGGTGTCGAGCAGCACGACCTCCCTGCCGTCGTCGTCGCGTCCCTGATCCAGCCACCGGCGGAGCGTGTCGGGCGCCACCGCGGGAGCACGGCCCCCACTCGGACGGATGGCCGGACGGTCCATGCGGATGATCTCGCGCTTGACCTTGACGAGCAGCTTCCGGAAGGGCTGGGCGGACGACCAGCTCTCCTTCGTCGTCAGGCCGGCGAACCTCTCGTCGGCGCCGAGGTCGGCGACGAAACCGCGCACGGACTCGGGCGCCCCCGCGAGGAACAGGTTGATCCCCTCCTCCGCCAGGATCACGGTGCCCTTCAGACCGGCATCCACCGCCCGCGCGCGCAGCGCCTCACGCAGGGCGTGCGGATCGTCGATGCGCGTGAACAGGTACGCCGAGATGTTCAGTACGGATGCCACCACTCCAGCCTACGGAGCCTGGTCGCTCGCGATGACCTGACGGCGAGACCGTCAGGCGGGAAGGAGATGCTGTTGGAAGAAGCCGGCCAGCTCCGACCTCTCGGTCAGCGGGAGCACCGCGGCGACGTACTGGTCGGGACGCACGACGACGACGACACCGTCTCGCGAGAGGCCTCGCTCCTCGAAGATGTCGACCGGATTCCACGCCGACGGGCCGGCGGCGAACACCTTCTCCCAGTCGGTGAGGGCGAGCGGCCCGGTCTCGGGGCGGAAGATCGTCGGCACGTCCGACACCTCGAACTGGTCGTAGGCCTGCTGGTAGACGGCCTTCACGTCGAACACCGCGTCGATGTCGGCGCCGGCGGGCGTGTGCCGGACGACCGGCGAGTCGTCGCCGGTGGCCAGCCATTCGGCCCACCGGCGGAGCGCCGACTCCTCTCCGGGCAGGGCGCGGTCGGCGAAGGCGTAGATGCGCCAGCGCCCGTCGGCCTTGGCGTGGTGGCCGAGGTGCACGACGTTGCCGTCGCACGCGAGGGTGACGGGGGCGGAGGTGAAGCGCTTGCCGACCGGGAATCCTTCGGCGAGCGACTGGTGGGCGCTGCTTCCGACGATCATCGACGGCGCGTACTGCGTCATGAACCCCGAGGGGAACTCCGCGGTGGCGAGGTAGTAGGTCGCGAGGTCTTCCGGGTCGGTGATGTCCTCGGGCTTGCGCGCCATGAGCGACGACCACTCGCGGTCGAAGTCGATGAGCTGCTGTGCGACGGGCTTCCGCTCCGCCGTGTAGGTCGAGAGGAGCGAGACGGGGCTGAGTCCGGTGAGCACGGAGCCGAGCTTCCATCCCAGGTTGAAACCGTCCTGCATCGACACGTTCATGCCCTGACCGGCCTTGGCGCTGTGGGTGTGGCAGGCATCGCCCGTGAGGAACACACGCGGGTCGCGGTCGACGCCCTCCGCGACGTCGTCGAAGCCGTCCGTGACCCGGTGGCCGACCTCGTACACGCTGTGCCAGGCGACCTCCTTCACGTCGATCGAGTACGGATGCAGGATCTCGTTGGCGCGCCGGATGATCTCCTCGATGGGGGTCTGACGCACGCGGTGGTCGTCGTCGGCGGCGACCTCGCCGAGGTCGACGTACATGCGGCTGAGATAACCGCCCTCGCGCGGGATGTGGAGGATGTTGCCGTGCTCGGAGTTGATCGCGGCTTTGATGCGCCAGTCGGGGAAGTCGGTGTTGACGAGCACATCCATCACGCCCCAGGCGTGCATGGAGATCTCTCCGACGTGCGTGCGGCCGATGGCCTCGCGCACCCCGCTGCGGGCGCCGTCGCAGCCGACAACGTACTTGGCGCGCACGACGCGCTCCTCCCCCTGCCGCGGGCCGGCCACGTGACGCACGCGCACCTCCACCGGGTATTCGCCGTCGTCGTGGCGGGTGAGGCCGAGGAACTCGATGCCGTAGTCGGGTTCGATGCGCCCCGGCCCCTGAAGCGCCGCTTCGGCGAAGTAGTCGAGCACGCGGGCCTGGTTCACGATGAGGTGGGGGAACTCGCTGATCTTGAACGCGTAGTCCTCGGTGCGTGAGCGCCGCACGATGCGGCTCGGGTCGGCGGGGTCGGGGCCCCAGAAGTTCATCCAGCCGATGTTGTACGCCTCGGCGGTGATGCGCTCGGCGAACCCGAAGGCCTGGAAGGTCTCGACGCTGCGCGGCTGGATGCCGTCGGCCTGTCCCAGCACGAGGCGTCCGTCGCGGCGCTCGATGATGCGCGTGACGACGCTCGGGTACTGCGACATCTGGGCCGCCAGGAGCATGCCGGCCGGACCGGAGCCGACGATGAGGACGTCCATCTCGTCGGGGAGGTCAGCGGGCCGGTCGATCCCGGTGCCTGCGGCGGGCTGCACGAGCGGGTTGCCGGAAACGTATCCGTGGTGGTGGAACTGCATCGTCGTCGATTTCCCTTCCCCGACGCGCGCGGTCGGGGTGTTGCCGGAAGAGACGCCGTGTTCTATATTCGAACGCGACGTTCTACTATTGAACAGATCGTATACGACGCGTTCCGGATGCCGCAAGGGGCCGCGTCCGCAAGAGCGCGCGTCCGCGCGAGAGACGGAGGGGTGCAATGGCCGCGTCCAGCGCCGACCGTGCCGCCACGGGCTCCCAGACCCTCAGCCGAGGCATCCGCCTGCTCGAGCTGCTCGCCGACGCCCGCGAGGCTCTGACCATCGACGAGCTCGCCGTACGTCTCGAGGTGCACCGCTCGATCGCATACCGGCTGCTGCGCACCCTCGAAGACCACGGGCTCGTCGCCCGCGACTCCTCCGGCCGCGTCGCGCTCGGAGCGCGCATGGCGGCGCTCGCGGCAGGTGTGGCCCATGATCTGCAGGCAGAGTCGCTGCCCGAGCTCACCGCCGTCGCGAACGAGCTGGGCATGACCTGCTTCCTCGCCGTCCTCGACCGCGACGAGTGCATCACCCTCGCGTCGGTCGAGCCGCGTCACGCGATCGCGTCGGTCGCGCAGCGGCCGGGGGCACGGCATCCGATCACGGTCGGCGCCCCCAGCAAGGCGATCCTGTCGACCCTTGCGCCGGCACAGTGGCCGGTCGAGGTGAGCGCGTCTCTGCGGGCGGAGATCGACGAGGCGGCACGACGCGGGTACGCGACGAGTCACGACGAGGTGATCCCGACGGTGCAGGCGGTATCGGTCCCCCTGCGGCTGCGCGGCGGTCACCGCCCGGCGGCGATCGCCGTCGTGCATGTCGGTCTGTCGGCGGAGCCGGCAGCCGTCGCCGCGCGTCTGCAGCGCTCCGCCGACGCGATCAGCGAGGCGCTCGGAGGCTGAGCCAAGACGCGAACGAGGGCGGATGCCACGCGTGCATCCGCCCTCGTCGCACTCAGGCGGCGATCAGGCCTTGGCGAGTCCGCGGATGGGGCTCACCGACTGCTCGGCTTCGAAGTCGGGGCCGAGCGGGATGCCGCTGCGGTCGCGCAGCAGCAGCGTCGCCACGAGACCCAGCACCGTCATGCCCGCGAGGTACCACGTGACCGCCTCGGTGGAACCGGTCTGCTGAACGATCCACTGGGCGATCGTGGGGGCGAAGGCGCCGCCGAGGATCGCGCCGATCGCGTACGAGATCGACACGCCGGAGAAGCGGATCGACGCCGGGAACAGCTCGGCGTAGAGCGCGGCCTGCGGACCGTAGGTGAAGCCGAGGCCCACCGTCAGGATCACGAGGCCGAGCGCCAGGAACGCCACGTTCGCGGTGTTGACCAGCGGGAAGAGCAGCACGACGCCGACCAGCTGCAGGATCCAGCCGATGATGTAGGTGGAGCGGCGACCGATGCGGTCGGACACGATGCCCGCGACCCACGTGAAGACGAGCCACGAGACGGCCGAGAGCGTCACGGCCCACAGGACCTCGGAGGTCTGGAGACCCACGGGACCCTCGGGGTCGGTCGCGTAGCGCTGGATGTATCCACCCGTGGTCATGTAGCCGATGGCGTTGTTGCCGGCGAACACGAGGGCGGCGATGATGACGAGCAGCGCGTGGTTGCGGAACAGCTGCACGATCGGCATCCGCGTCTCTTCCTTGCGCTCGGCGATCTCGGTGAACACCGGGCTCTCCTCGACGCGACGGCGCACGTAGTAGCCGATGAGGATCAGCACGACGCTGAGGAGGAACGGAATGCGCCAGCCCCACGTGAGGAAGAACTCCTCACCCGGGATGGCGACGATCGCGAGCACCGCGGATGCCAGCAGAAGACCCAGCGGGACGCCCATCTGCGGCGCGGCGCCGAACAGACCGCGACGCTTCTTGGGTGCGTGCTCGACGGCCAGCAGGACCGCGCCGCCCCACTCGCCGCCCGCGGAGATGCCCTGGAGGATGCGGAGGAAGATCAGCAGGATCGGCGCGAGGACGCCGATCTGGGCATACGTCGGCAGGACGCCGACGAGAGTGGTGGCGGCACCCATGAGGATGAGGGTGAGCATGAGCACCAGGCGACGGCCGTACTTGTCGCCGAGGTGGCCCGCCAGGAACGCGCCGAAGGGGCGGAACAGGAAGCTGATGCCGACCGTGATGAACGAGAGGATCTGCGCGAACTGCTCGCCGGCGGGAGCGAAGAAGAGCTGCCCGAACACGAGCCCGGCCGCCGAGGCGTAGATGAAGAAGTCGTACCACTCGACGGTGGTTCCGATGACCGTGGCGAACACCACGCGGCGCCGGTCGGCGGCCGTTGCGATGGTGCCGGTGGCGGTGAGGCCGCCCGGCGGGGTCGAGGATGCGCTCATTGTGACTCCTGTGTCTGAAGACGTCTCTGTCTGCCGGCGGCTCGCTTGCCGGACGAGTCCCGATCATATACGATTTCGAATACGACGCAAGAGCGAGGGAGCTCATGACTATCGAAAACACCACCGATCAGCGGTTCTCCGGCCTCCCCGGCCGCCCCGGAAAGATCATCGCGGTGCACCTGAGCTATGAGTCGCGCGCGCAGCAGCGGGGCCGACGCCCGGCCGCGCCCTCCTACTTCTTCAAGGCTGCGAGCTCCGTGGCCGCCAGCGGCGGCACGGTCGAGCGCCCCGTCGGCACCGAGCTGCTCGCGTTCGAGGGCGAGATCGCCCTCGTCATCGGCACTGCCGCCCGCCACGTCGGCTACGCCGACGCCTGGGCCCACGTCGGCTGGGTCACCGCCGCGAACGACCTGGGCCTCTACGACCTGCGCGCGAACGACAAGGGCTCCAACGTGCGCTCGAAGGGCGGCGACGGGTACACCCCCGTCGGGCCCCGCCTGATCGACGCCCGCACCGTCGACCCCACGGCTCTTCGCGTGCGCACCTGGGTCAACGGCACCCTGGTGCAGGATGACACGACCGCCGGCCTCATCTTCCCCCTCGCGCAGTTCGTCGCCGACCTCTCGCAGCACTTCACGCTCGAACCGGGCGACGTGATCCTCACCGGCACCCCGGCGGGCTCGTCGGTGATCGTGCCCGGCGACGTGGTCGAAGTGGAGGTCGACTCCCCCGCCACCGGCGCCACGAGCGGCCGCCTCGTCACGACGGTGGTCGAGGGCCACGGCCCCGCCTACGACCCCGAGCTCGGGTCGCTTCCCGCGGTGGACGACACGCAGCGCGAAGAGGCCTGGGGCTCGCGCGAAGCGGCGGGCCTTCCCGACAGCACGGGTTCGCGCGAAGCGGCGGGCCTTCCGGGCAGCACGAGCACCACCGGCGACACCGCTCCCGCGTTGTCGGCAGAGCTGCGCGCCAAGCTCCTCCACGCACCGGTCGCCGGCCTCTCCCAGCAGCTGCGCAAGCGCGGTCTCGACAACGTGACGATCGACGGGGTGCGCCCGCTCCACCCCGACGCGAAGCTCGTCGGCACGGCCAAGACGCTGCGCTTCGTCCCTCTCCGCGAAGACCTCTTCCAGAGCCATGGCGGCGGGTATAACGCACAGAAGCGCGCTTTCGACGCGGTCGGCGAGGGTGAGGTCATCGTCATCGAGGCACGCGGCGAAACCGGATCGGGAACGCTCGGCGACATCCTCGCCATCCGCGCCCACGCACAGGGTGCGGCCGGCATCGTCACCGACGGCGGCGTGCGCGATGCCGACGCCGTCACCGCGGTCGGCATCCCCGTGTACACCGCGGGCGCCCACCCGGCCGTGCTCGGCCGTCGCCACGTGCCGTGGGACCACGACGTGACGATCGCGTGCGGCGGGACGACCGTGCAGCCCGGCGACATCATCGTCGGCGACGCCGACGGCGTGATCGTGATCCCGCCCTCGCTCGTCGAGGAGGTCGTCGACGCAGCCCTCGCCCAGGAGGAGGAGGATGCGTGGATCGCCGCTCGCGTCGCCGAGGGGCACCCTGTCGACGGCCTGTTCCCGATGAACGCGCAGTGGCGTGCCCGCTACCGCGAGGAGACGGGCTCATGACCGCCGCCGACGCGAGCCTCAGCAAATCGCAGCAGGCCTATCAGTGGATCCGTCAGCGCATCCACGACCAGGAGTTCACCCCCGGCTACCGGCTGGTGCTCGGCGCCATCGCCGGTGAGCTCGACATGAGCGTCGTGCCCGTGCGGGAAGCGATCCGACAACTCGAAGCCGAGGGCCTCGTCACATTCGAACGGAACGTCGGGGCCCACGTCTCGATGGTCGACGACTCGCACTACCGCTACAGCATGCAGGCCCTCAGCATCCTGGAGGGCACCGCAACAGCCCTCGCGTCGCGGAACCTGACCGAGAGCGACATCCGTGCGGCGCGCGAGATCAACGAGCGCATGATCGCCCGCCTCGACGATTTCGAGCCGCGCGCCTTCACGGCCCTCAACCAGCAGTTCCACTCGATCCTCTACACACCGTGCACGAACCCTCGGATGCGGGAGCTCGTCGAAGCCGAATGGGCCCGTCTCGGGCACCTGCGCGCATCGACCTTCACCTTCGTCCCGGGGCGCGCCCGCGAGTCGGTGGCCGAACACGAGAGCCTCCTGCAGCTCATCGAGTCCGGCGCGCCCCTGGGCGAGATCGAGATGGCCGCCCGCCGCCACCGGTCGGCGACCCTCGACGCGTACCTGATCCACGAGCACCCCGACGAGAACCTCAGGCTGCTCGCCTACTGACCCGGCGATCCCGCATTCCGACAGGAGCACCACATGACCGACACCACCGCCCCCGCCCTCGACGCGCGCCACGTGCCCGCAGACCTTCCCGAGCGCATCCAGCACTACATCGACGGCGCGTTCGTCGACTCGCTCGACGGCGACACCTTCGATGTCCTGGAGCCGGTCTCCAACGAGGTTTACGTGAAGGCCGCCGCCGGCAAGAAGGCCGACATCGACCGCGCTGTCGCCGCCGCCCGCCGCGCCTTCACCGAAGGCCCGTGGCCGAAGATGCTGCCCCGCGAGCGCTCGCGCGTGCTCCACCGCATCGCCGACATCGTCGAGTCGCGCGACGCGCGTCTGGCCGAGCTCGAGTCGTTCGACTCCGGCCTTCCCATCACTCAGGCGCTCGGCCAGGCCCGTCGCGCAGCCGAGAACTTCCGGTTCTTCGCCGACCTGATCGTCGCCCAGGCCGACGACACCTTCAAGGTGCCGGGCCGTCAGATCAACTACGTGAACCGGAAGCCGATCGGCGTCGCCGGACTCATCACGCCGTGGAACACCCCCTTCATGCTCGAGTCGTGGAAGCTCGGCCCGGCACTGGCCACCGGCAACACCGTGGTGCTGAAGCCCGCCGAGTTCACCCCGCTGTCGGCGTCGCTCTGGGCGGAGATCTTCGAGGAGGCGGGCCTTCCGCAGGGCGTCTTCAACCTGGTGCATGGTCTCGGCGAAGACGCCGGCGACGCCCTCGTGAAGCACCCCGACGTGCCGCTCATCTCCTTCACGGGCGAGAGCCGCACCGGGCAGATCATCTTCGGCAACGCCGCCCCCTTCCTGAAGGGCCTGTCGATGGAGCTCGGAGGCAAGAGCCCCGCGGTGGTCTTCGCCGATGCCGACCTCGAAGCGGCCGTCGACGCGACCATCTTCGGCGTCTTCTCCCTCAACGGTGAGCGCTGCACGGCCGGCAGCCGCATCCTCGTGCAGCGCGAGATCTACGACGAGTTCGTCGAGCGCTACGCCGCCCAGGCCCGGCGTGTGAAGGTCGGCTACCCGCACGACCCGGCCACCGAGGTGGGGGCGCTCGTGCACCCTGAGCACTTCGCGAAGGTGATGGGCTATGTCGAGATCGGCAAGACCGAGGGGCGCCTCGTCGCCGGCGGCGGCCAGCCCGAAGGATTCGAGTTCGGCAACTTCGTCGCACCTACCGTGTTCGCCGACGTGTCTCCCGACGCGCGGATCTTCCAGGAGGAGATCTTCGGACCGGTCGTGGCGATCACCCCGTTCGACACCGAGGAAGAGGCCCTCGCCCTCGCCAACAACACGAAGTACGGCCTGGCCGCCTACGTGTGGACCAACGACCTCAAGCGCGCCCACAACTTCGCGCAGAACGTCGAGGCGGGAATGGTGTGGCTGAACTCGAACAACGTCCGCGACCTGCGCACGCCGTTCGGCGGCGTGAAGGCGTCGGGACTCGGACACGAGGGCGGCTACCGCTCGATCGACTTCTACACCGACCAACAGGCCGTGCACATCACGCTCGGCGCCGTGCACAACCCCACATTCGGCAAGGAGGGCGCGTCGGCCCACTGAGCCGGCGGCCCGTCACACCCCCATCAAGATCAAGGAACGATCATGACCGAAGAACGCATCAAGACCTCCTCCGGGTTCTACGTGACGAAGGAGGCGCCGATCCAGGCCGCCAACGCCCTTCCGACGCCGAAGAGCCCCGCCCCGGACATCCTGCGCTGCGCGTACATGGACCTCGTGGTCACCGACCTCGCGGCATCCCGCCAGTTCTACGTCGACATCCTCGGACTGCACGTCACCGAGGAAGACGACGAGGCGATCTACCTCCGCTCGACGGAGGAGTTCATCCACCACAACCTGGTGCTGCGGAAGGGGCCGATCGCCGCGGTCGCCGCCTTCTCGTATCGCGTGCGCACCCCCGAAGACCTCGACAAGGCCGTCGCGTTCTACGAGGAGCTCGGATGCCGTGTCGAGCGCCGCGCCGAAGGGTTCACGAAGGGCATCGGCGACTCCGTGCGCGTGGAGGATCCGCTGGGGTTCCCGTACGAGTTCTTCTACCAGACAGAGCACGTCGAGCGTCTCGCCTGGCGCTACGACCTGCAGACCCCCGGTGAGCTCGTGCGCCTCGACCACTTCAACCAGGTGACCCCCGACGTGCCGCGCGCCGTGCGCCACTACCAGGACCTCGGCTTCCGCGTGACGGAGGACATCCAGGATGAGGAGGGCACCGTCTACGCGGCCTGGATGCGCCGCAAGCCCACCGTGCACGACACCGCCGCCACCGGCGGCGACGGCCCCCGCATGCACCACGTCGCCTTCGCGACGCACGAGAAGCACAACATCCTCGCGATCTGCGACAAGCTCGGGGCGCTGCGCCGCTCCGACGCGATCGAGCGGGGCCCCGGCCGCCACGGCGTATCGAACGCGTTCTACCTGTACCTGCGCGACCCCGACGGGCACCGCGTGGAGATCTACACGCAGGACTACTACACGGGCGACCCCGACAACCCCGTCATCACGTGGGACGTGCACGACAACCAGCGCCGCGACTGGTGGGGCACCCCCGTCGTGCCGAGCTGGTACACGGAGGCCTCGCTCGTCCTCGACCTCGACGGCAACCCGCAGCCGGTGATCGCCCGCGAGGACAAGAGCGAGATGGCGGTGACGATCGGCGCCGACGGCTTCTCGTACACGCGTCCCGAAGACGAGGCCGAGATGCCCTCGTGGAAGCAGGGCGAGTACAAGCTCGGCCACCAGCTCTGAGCGGCGGCGGGGCCGGAGGCTCTCCCCCTGGTCTCCGGCCCCGCGCCCTCAGAATTCGCCGCGGGCGCACATCGCCGCCCGCCCGCAGCACGATCAATTCGAACAGGAGACGACGGATGCTGGATGCCGACACGATCGCCGCGATCGCCGAAGAGCTCGCCGACGCCGACCGCACCCACGGGGTGATCCCGCGGATCACCGCGCGGTATCCGGAGGCGACCGTCGAGGATTCCTACGCGATCCAGGGCGTCTGGCGCGACCGCATGATCGCGTCGGGCCGCACGCTCGTCGGCCGCAAGATCGGCCTCACCTCGAAGGCCATGCAGCAGGCGACGGGCATCACGGAGCCCGACTACGGGGTCATGTTCGACGACACCGTCTACCGCAGCGGCGACAGCATCCCCGTCGACCACTTCTCCAACGTGCGCATCGAGGTCGAGCTGGCGTTCGTACTGAAGGAGCCGCTGGAGGGCCCGGATGCCACCCTCGAAGACGCGCTTCGCGCGACCGACTACGTCGTGCCCGCCTTGGAGGTGCTGAACTCGCACATCGAACTGGAGGGGCGCACGATCGTCGACACGATCAGCGACAACGCCGCCTACGGCGCGATGGTGCTCGGCGACACCCGCAAGCGCGTGGACGAGATCGATCTGCGGTGGGTGCCGGGCGTGCTCTTCAAGAACGGCGAGGTGGAGGAGACGGGCGTCGCCGCGGGCGTGCTCGGTCATCCCGCGACCGGCGTGGCGTGGCTCGCCAACAAGTTCCACCAGCACGGTGCGAGACTCGAGGCGGGCGAGATCATCCTCGCCGGCTCGTTCACGAGGCCCATGTGGGTCTCGCGCGGTGACGAGGTGCTGTGCGACTACGGACCGATGGGGACAATCTCATGCCGCTTCATCTGACCGCGACCTTCCGCGATCGTCTCGCCGACGCCGACCGCCCGCTGGCGGGCCTGTGGGCGTGCTCCGGGTCGCCGCTGGTCGCCGAGATCCTGGCGGGCTCGGGAATCGACTGGCTCCTCATCGACATGGAGCACTCCCCCAACGGACTCGAGTCGACCCTCGCGCAGCTGCAAGCGGTGGCCGCCTACGCCGCGACGCCGGTCGTACGGGTGCCGATCGGCGACGTCGTGACGATCAAGCAGGTGCTCGACCTCGGCGCCCAGAATCTCCTCGTGCCGATGATCTCGACCGCCGACGAGGCACGAGAGGTGATCGGGGCAGTGCGGTATCCGCCGCGTGGCAGGCGCGGCGTCGGATCGGCCCTGGCCCGGTCGGCCCGCTGGAACCGCGTCGAGGGCTACCTGCAGGACGCCGACCGCCACACGTCGGTGTTCGTGCAGATCGAGACCGCGGAGGGCGTCGACAACGCCGCCGAGATCGCGGCCGTCGACGGGGTCGATGGGGTGTTCGTCGGCCCGTCCGACCTCGCCGCGTCGATGGGGCTGCTCGGTCAGCAGACGCATCCCGACGTGACGACGGCCGTGCAGCGCGCGTTCGACGCCGTCCGCGCCGCCGGGAAGCCCGTGGGCGTCAACGCCTTCGACCCGGAAGTCGCACGATCATACGTGGACGCCGGAGCATCGTTCGTGCTCGTCGGCGCCGACGTCGCGATGCTGGCCCGCGGTTCGGAGGCGTTCGCTGCCGCGTGGGTGCCGGCATCCGACGACGGCGAGCGCGCCTCGTACTGAGAACGCGGCAGGGGCGCGGTCTGCCCGGGTCGGCGAGAGTATTCTCGGTCTCAGCCGAGCTCTTCCGCGATGACAGCCTGGAGCTCATCCCTCGACCACTTCCGGCTGTTCTGCCTGGCGGGTCGTGAGCAACCGGGCTACACGGAATGCGAGCTGATGCCTCCGCGGTCGATCCCACGGAGACCTCACCCATTTCCCCCCTTGCTCGCTAGGAAGTCGCGGTCGCTTCACCGGTCGCAGCGACGCCACGGGCGTTGCGCCGCCGCAACACGACAAGAGCGACGATGGGGCCTCCGATCGGAACGAGAAACGTCAGCAGGACGATTGTCAGCCAGTGAATCCTGTTCGTTGATCGGAACAAAGCAACGAGGGCGAGGACTATCAACACGGTGTTGAAGGCGACCACGGCCGCCAACACAACATCGCCGACTCCCGGAATCAACGGATTCATGCGCGCGATCGTAGTTCAGCGCCAGCCGTGGCTGACTACCTTGCCGTACCCGTTGCCGGACACATATTGGACGTTTGACGCCGTACTCCAGGTCACCTGTCCCCATGGGCTCGGCGCGCCCCGCTTCACAGTGACCTTGCACTGCGCAATGGCCTTACCTGAGCTGATCCAGGAGCCGTCCCTCGCGACGCTGACCTCCGCGAACGGGTCGTAGTTGGCGTCCACCACGCAAGAGTACGAAGCGATCCGCGTGGCATTCGCCCCCGAATACAAGTAGGTCTCGCGAACCGTGGTCTTGGAGATCGTGATTCCCGCGAACAGGAACGACTGCCAGGCGCTCACCGTTCGCGTCGCGCCTGCAGCGAGGGGCGTGATGCTCGCCGAGGCCGGCCCGCCTACCCGGAGTTCGAAATCTCCCACGTGGGGGTCGGAGTCGGACAGCTGCGAGAGCGGGTCGGTCTCGCCGAGCAGGTATCTCGCAAGGTCCGCGCGCTGCTCTTCCGTCAGAGCGTCGAAGGCCGCAATGTCCGATGCCGCAGCGAGGTTATCGCGGAATTGCGACAGCGCTGACCCGGGGAGGTCATCGGTGTGGGCATATGCCACGTTGGCTGAGCCCGCGAGCACGATCGTGCCGATCAGGGCGCCAGGAAGAAGTGTCTTGACGGTGCGAGTACGAGAGTGCAGATCGTCGTGGCTTGCGACGACCCCGGACCTGAAGAGACCGAGTCTTACGGTCGGGGAACCGATCCGAAGAGCGCGTGTGCGCGCAGACATCACGTGTCCTTTCCTAGGGTGAACATCGACCATAGTGCTTATAAGCGTGCGTTTTAAACCCCCCATGATCATGGCTGCGTCGGAGCCATCCCGCTGGCGATTTTCGGCGTGCTGATCGTCGCAGTGGTCGTCGTCGCCGTGGCGAGATCGCGTCGCCGTCCACGCTCGGCCCGACAGCGTTGAGCCGGCCCTCCATCACCCAGGTGTTCGCCGGACCCCGAGTCAACCCTCGCCGCGGGCGACCCGGCATGCCACGCTAGATCCATGAGGTCTTGGATCGTGCGCTTCGTGTCGCTGTACGTCTTCAACGTCGCCGTGCTGCTTCTCATCGGCGCGCTCCTGTCGAGCGTGCGTGTCGGGTGGGCGGCCCTGTGGGCGTCTGTCATCCTCACCGCGGCGACGATCTGGCTGAAGCCGGTCATCGCGAAGGCGTTCGCCGCCGGGGCGCGCCGCTCGGCGTCGCAGCGCACGAAGGCAGGCGAGAAGGTCGTGCAGTACGCGAGCGTGTTCGCCGTCGAACTGATCGTGTGGCTGCTGGTCGTGATCCTCTCCGCGGTCGATGTGCGCGGCTGGTTCTGGGGGTACGTGTTGCCTCCCCTGTTCCTTCTCATCGCGTGGATGATCTACGACGTCGTCGACGACCGCATCGAGGCGCGCGCAGGCGACCTCTACGACCGCGCTCGCGGGCGCGGTGCCACCACACCCGCCGCGGAGGCCGCGCCGGCGCCGGGCACCGCGGCGCGTCCGGAGCGCGTCGAGCCCGACGACGGCCTCACGCCCGAGCAGCGTCGCATGCTCGACGAGCTCGGTTGATGAACCGGATGTAACAATCCGACGCCAGACGACCCGTGGCGCGCCCTGACGCGGGATGATGGATGCCGGGAGCGTCGCCCACGGCATCCGGCGGACGCCGGCGACGACCCCCACCCGAGCTCCCGCCGATCATCTCCCCTGGAGGCCTTCGCATGTCTCGTCCTGTCCTGCGCACCGTGTTCGCCGCGTCGCTGGCCGCATCCGTCCTGTTCGCGGCGGGATGCGCTTCGGGCACGACGCCTACGGCATCCGAGTCGCCGTCGGCCGATGAGGGCTACGTGACCCCCGGCAAGCTCACGATCGCCACCGGCGAGACCGCGTACGAGCCGTATGTCATGGGCGACGACCCCGCCTCGGGCAAGGGCTTCGAAGCGGCCGTCGCATACGCCGTGGCCGACAAGCTCGGCTTCTCGCACGACGACGTCGTGTGGGTGCGCACGAGCTTCGAGTCGGCGATCGCACCGGGCCCGAAGAACTTCGACTTCAACGTGCAGCAGTACACGATCACCGAGGAGCGCGAGCAGGCGGTCGACTTCTCGTCGCCGTACTACTCCGCCAGCCAGGGTGTCGTCGCACTCGAGGGCGGTGCCGCCGAAGGCGTGACCGACATCGCGGGGCTCAAAGACCTGCAGCTCGGCGCCATGGCCGGCTCGACGAGCGCCACGACGATCGAGAAGGCCGTGCAGCCGAACACCCCCGCGCAGCTCTACAACTCGAACGAGGATGCCGTGGCGGCCCTCACCGCCAACCAGATCGACGCGATCGTGCTCGACCTGCCCACGTCGTACGTCGCGGTCAACGTGTACATCGACGGTTCGTTCCTCGTCGGCGAGCTGCCCACCGCCGGCGTCGCCGACGAGTGGGGACTGCTCCTTGCCAACAACTCGCCGCTCACCGAACGCGTGACCGCCGCCGTCGACGAGCTCCGCGAGGAGGGCACGCTCGACGACCTGCAGAACGAGTGGCTCTCCGTGCTGACGGCCGGGGCCCCGCTTCTGAAGTGACGACGCGCTAGCGTCTTCTTCCGTGTCCACACCTGCGCCTCCGCACCAGCCGAGCGACCTCGAGCTCGGTCGTCGCGCGTACCGCAAGAGCCGCGAGCGGCGGTCGGTTCTTGTCGCGATCGCGTCTACCCTCGCGTTCGCGGGCATCGTGTGGGCGACCGTCATCAACACCCCCGGGTGGGAGGCGGTGCAGCGCTCCTTCTTCAACCCCGAAGTGGCCCTGAAAGCCCTTCCCCGCGTATGGGAGGGCTTCCTGCTGAATCTGCAGGTGCTCGGCATCTCGGTGGTCACCGTCGGTGCGGTGGCGCTCGTGATCGCTCTCCTGCGCACGCTGCGCGGCCCCGTCTTCTTCCCTCTGCGCGTGCTGACGGCGGCGTACACCGACCTGTTCCGCGGCGTGCCGTTCATCATCGTGCTGTTCCTCGTGGGCTTCGGCCTTCCAACCATCCTCGACACCCGCATCCCCCCGGTCGTGCTCGGTGTCATCGCCGTGACCCTCACGTACTCCGCGTACGTCGCCGAGGTGATCCGGGCGGGCATCGAGGCGGTGCATCCGTCGCAGCGACTCGCGGCGCGCGCCCTCGGTCTCGGCTACGTGCAGACGCTCCGCCGGGTCGTCCTGCCGCAGGCGCTGCGGAAGATGACCCCGCCGCTCATGAACGACTTCATCTCGATGCAGAAAGACGTCGGTCTCATCTCGATCCTCGGGGCGATGGATGCCGTGCGCGCGGCGCAGATCGAGGCATCGCAGGCATACAACTTCACGCCGTACGTGGTTGCCGGCATCCTCTTCGTGCTCCTGGCGATCCCGACCGTGCGGCTCACCGACTGGTACACCGCGCGCCTGCGCATGCGCGAGCAGACGGGAGCCGTGCTGTGAGTGCTCTGCTCCACGCCACCGGCATCTGGAAGGCGTTCGGCGACCGTGATGTGCTGAAGGGCGTCGATGTCGCCCTCGCCCAGCACGAAGTGGTGGCGCTCATCGGCGCGAGCGGATCGGGGAAGTCGACGCTGCTGCGCTGCCTGGGCCTGCTGGAGCCGATCGACGACGGCCAGATCTTCCTCGGCGACGACGACATCTCCGACCCGCGCGTGGACGCCAACCGTGTGCGCGCCCGGTTCGGCGCCGTGTTCCAGAGCTTCAACCTCTTCCCCCACCTGTCGGTGCTCGACAACGTGACCCTCGCGTCTCGCGTCGTGCACCGGATGCCGCGGAAGGAAGCGGAGGCCCGCGCCCTCACACTCCTGGAGCGGATCGGACTGGCCGACAAGGCGAAGGAGCACCCCGACCGCCTCTCCGGGGGTCAGCAGCAGCGCGCGGCGATCGTCCGGGCGATCGCGACCAACCCGGAGGTGCTCCTCCTCGACGAGATCACCTCGGCCCTCGACCCCGAACTGGTCGGGGAAGTGCTCGAACTCGTCCGCGATCTCGCCGGGGAGGGCGCGACGATCCTCATGGCGACCCACGAGATGGCGTTCGCGCGCGATGTCGCCGACCGCGTGATCTTCCTCGACGCCGGGACGATCATCGAGCAGGGGTCGCCCGCCGACCTGTTCGCCGCGCCGCAGCATCCGCGCACCAGAGAGTTCCTGGCGCGCTTCACCGCCTGAACGGCTGACGGCGCGGGAGCTCGCGATCGGTCAGCCGGCGTGACGCTCCGCGGCCTCCACGACGTTCGCCACGAGCATCGCACGGGTCATGGGGCCCACCCCGCCCGGGTTGGGCGACAGCCAGCCGGCGACCTCGGCGACTGCCGGATCGACGTCGCCCGCAAGCTTCGCGCGCCCCGTCTCGGTCGTGCCGACGCGGGTCACCCCCACATCCAGCACGGCCGCGCCCGGCTTGATCCACTCGGGCTTCACGAGGTGCGGCTGTCCGACCGCCGCCACCACGATGTCGGCGCGGGCCACCTCGGCGGCCAGATCGGGCGTACGGGAGTGGGTCAGGGTGACCGTCGCATCGGTCCCCTTGCGGGTGAGCAGGAGCCCCAGGGGCCGGCCGACGGTGATCCCCCGGCCGATCACCGTCACGTGCCTGCCGGCGATGGCGACGCCGTGCCGTTCGAGCAGCTCCACGATGCCGGCGGGCGTGCACGGCAGTGGCGCGGCGACGGCGTTGCGCGGGTCGACTCCGAGCACGAGACGGCCGAGGTTGGTCGGGTGGAGCCCGTCGGCATCCTTGGCGGGGTCGATGAGCTCGAGGATGGCGTTCTCGTCGATGCCCGCCGGCAGCGGCAGCTGAACGATGAAGCCGGTGACCGCCGGGTCTTCGTTGAGACCGCGGACGGCGGCGGCGATCTCCTCCTGCGTCGCGGTGGCAGGAAGCTCGACGGAGATCGACGCGACGCCGACCTCCGCGCAGTCGCGGTGCTTGCCGGTGACGTAGGAGCGGGATGCCCCGTCGTCGCCGACGAGGAGCGTGCCGAGCCCCGGCACGATCCCCTTCGCGGCGAGCGCGGCGACACGCTCCGCCAGCTCCGACTTGATGGCGGATGCCGTCGCGACCCCGTCGAGGCGCTGCGCGGTCACTGCTGAAGGCCCGGGTAGAGCGGGAAGGCGTCGGCGAGCTTCGCCACGCGCTCACGCAGCGCGTCGAGGTCAGCGCCCGGCTGCAGAGCCAGGGCGATGACGTCGGCCACCTCGGTGAACTCGGCGTCGCCGAAGCCGCGGGTGGCGAGCGCCGGGGTGCCGATGCGCAGACCCGACGTGACCATCGGGGGGCGCGGGTCGTTCGGCACGGCGTTGCGGTTGACCGTGATGCGGATGTCGTGGAGGAGGTCTTCTGCCTGCTTGCCGTCGATGGCGGCGTCGCGGAGGTCGACGAGCACGAGGTGCACGTCGGTGCCGCCGGAGCGGATCGCGATGCCGGCATCCTTCACGTCCTGCTGGCTGAGGCGCTCCGCGAGGATCGCGGCGCCGCGCACCGTGCGCTCCTGGCGCTCCTTGAACGCAGGCGTCGCGGCGAGCTTGAACGCGGTGGCCTTCGCAGCGATCACGTGCATGAGCGGACCGCCCTGCTGACCGGGGAAGACGGCCGTGTTGATCTTCTTCGCGATGTCGGCGTCGTTGGTGAGGATGAAGCCCGAGCGGGGGCCGCCGATCGTCTTGTGCACCGTCGAGGAGACGACGTGGGCGTGCGGCACGGGCGACGGGTGGAGGCCCGCGGCGACGAGACCGGCGAAGTGCGCCATGTCGACCCACAGCAGCGCGCCGACCTCGTCGGCGATCTCGCGGAAGCGCGCGAAGTCGAGCTGACGCGGGTACGCCGACCAGCCGGCGATGATGACCTTCGGCTGGTGCTCGCGGGCGAGGCGGGCGACCTCGTCCATGTCGATGACGGAGGTCTCGGGGTCGACGCCGTACGCGACGATGTTGTAAAGGCGGCCGGAGAAGTTGATCTTCATGCCGTGGGTGAGGTGACCGCCCTGATCGAGGGCGAGACCCAGCAGCGTGTCGCCGGGGCGGGCGATGGCGTGCAGCACGGCGGCGTTCGCCGAGGCGCCCGAGTGGGGCTGGACGTTGGCGAACTCGGCGCCGAAGAGGTCTTTCGCCCGCTGGATCGCGAGCTCCTCGGCGACGTCGACCTCCTCGCAGCCGCCGTAGTAGCGGCGCCCGGGGTAGCCCTCGGCGTACTTGTTGGTGAGCACGGAGCCCTGCGACTGCAGCACGGAGACGGGCACGAAGTTCTCGGATGCGATCATCTCGAGGTAGCCGCGCTGACGGGCGAGCTCGCGGTCGAGCACCTGCGCGATCTCGGGGTCGACCTCGGCGAGCGGGGCGTTGAAGACAGAATCGGTCATGACGATCTCCTGACGACGGCTTTCGGGATGAATCTCGCATCGGCCCAGGCGTGCGGTCGAATGCCGTGTCGGTCGCTCCCCGGTGGTGGCCCACCTCAACGCCAGTCGCGACGCATCCACCATACCGGATGACCCGCTGATAGGCTTTCGTCACCCAATTTGTTAGGCATCCTTACATGTCCTGCTCCTGGCGTGCCGCCCCGGCGCTGAGCAGAATGGAGCGATCGTGACCTCCCTTCCCCTGGCCCCGCTGCCCGCTTCGGTCGAGGAGACCGGCGACGCGCCATTCGCCGTCTCACTCGCAACACCCCTGACCGGCGACCCTGCCGCCGGCGCCGAACTCCGCCGCATCCTGGAGGCGCGTCTCCCCGACGATGACGCCCTCGACCCGGCCCATGGCGCGATCGACCTCGCCGTCTCCCCCGGCGGAGCCCCGGAGTCGTACACGCTCGAGGTCACGCCCGACGCGGTGCGCATCGTCGGCGCGGATGCCGCCGGCCTCTTCTACGGCGTGCACACACTCAGCCAGCTGCTGAGCGTCCACGACGGCGCAGGGACGGTCCCGGCGGTGCGCATCTCCGATGCCCCGCGCTTCCCCTACCGCGGAGTCATGCTCGACGTGGCGCGTCACTTCCACGGCGTCGATACCGTGAAGGCCTACATCGATCGCGCCTCGGCCCTGAAGTTCAACGTGCTGCACCTCCACCTCACCGACGATCAGGGGTGGCGCCTGGAGATGCGCTCGCGTCCGCTCCTCACCGAGCGAGCCGCCGGATCGTCGGTCGGAGGCGACCCGGGCGGCTTCTTCACGCAGGCGGAGTATGCCGACCTCGTCGCCTACGCGGCATCGAAGCACATGAGCGTCGTGCCCGAGATCGACATGCCCGGTCACACGCACGCCGTGTCGCTGGCCTACCCCGAGCTCTCGGAGGAGCCGGTGCTGTCGGAGCACATCCACGAGGTCGTGCGCGACTACGGCGGGGAGCTGCCGGTCAACGGCACCGCCTACGACGGGATGGCGGTCGGGTTCTCCTCGCTGCGCATCGACGACGAGGCCACCTACACGTTCGTGGACGACGTGCTGCGAGAGACCGCGGCACTCACGCCCGGACCGTACGTGCACATCGGCGGCGACGAGGCGCTCGGCACGGCACCCGACGCCTACGCACGCTTCGTCGCGCGTGTGAGCGCGATGGTGGCGGCGCTCGGCAAGACGCCGATCGCCTGGCACGAGGCCGGGGCGGCAGCGGGCCTCGATCGCTCCACGGTCGGACAGTACTGGGGCTTCGTGTCGCCGGTCGACGGCGCCGACGAGCGCACGCGCGCCTTCATCGAGCACGGCGCCCGCGTCATCCTCTCTCCGGCCGACGCCGTGTACCTCGACATGAAGGCCGACCCCGACTCTCCCCTCGGGCTCACGTGGGCCCGAGGTGTCACCTCCGCCCAGCGCGCGTACGACTGGGACCCGGCCCAGGTGATCGCCGGCGTGGGCGACGATCAGATCCTCGGCGTCGAGGCGCCCCTGTGGACCGAGACCGTGCGGGACCTCGCCGACATCGACGCGCTCGCCTTCCCCCGCATCGCCGCCGCCGCCGAAGCGGCCTGGTCGCCGGCGGCCGGCAGCACTCCGGACCGCACGTGGGAGTCGTTCCGCACCCGCGTGGCGGGACTGGCCCCGCTGTGGCAGGCGCACGGCATCCGCTTCGCGCCGCTCGCCGAGATCGACTGGACCGTCAGGGAGGACCTGCCGTCATGACCACCGTCATCCATTCCGCCCGCCTCGTCGACGACGGAACGATCACCGACGACGCATGGGTGGCCTTCACCGACGGCGTCGTGAGCGCGGCGGGCACCGGGTCGACCTGGCGAAGCCTGCCGGTGTCCGATGAGGTCGACGGCAGCGACAGGTATCTCACGCCCGGCTTCATCGACCTCCACGGCCACGGCGGTGGCGGCGTGTCGTACGACGACGGCGCGGAGGCGATCGCACACGCGCGTGCCGTTCACCGGCAGCACGGCACGACCCGCGCCGTCATCTCCCTCGTCACCGCGCCGCTCGACGACCTGTGCGCCCGCGCGGCCATGGTCGCCGAGGTGAGCGACCACGACCCGACCGTGCTCGGCAGCCACCTCGAAGGGCCCTTCCTCGACCCGGCCCGCAAGGGCGCCCACACCGAAAGCCTCCTGAGGCCCCCCGACGCGGCGGCGATCGACCGGCTGCTGGAGGCGGGCCGCGGCACGATCCGTCAAGTGACCCTCGCACCGGAACTCCCGGGTGCGATGGATGCCATCCGCCACCTCGCGGCATCCGGGGTCGCCGCCGCTGTCGGACACACCTCCGCCACCGCCGAGCAGGCCGCCGCCGCCTTCGACGCCGGCGCCACCATCCTCACCCACGCCTTCAACGCGATGGCCGGTATCCACCACCGGGCACCCGGGCCGGTCATCGCGGCGATGCGCGACGCGCGCGTCACCCTGGAGATCATCGCCGACGGCGTCCACGTGCACCCTGACGTGATCGCCCTCGCCTTCGCCGGCGCACCCGGTCGCATCGCCCTTGTCACCGACGCGATGGCCGCCGCGGGTGCCGCCGACGGCCGCTACGAACTGGGCGGCCTCGCTGTGACGGTCGCCGACGGCATCGCGCGGCTCGACGCCGACGGCGCGATCGCCGGGTCGACCCTGACGCAGGATGCCGCGCTGCGACAGGTGGTCGGCACGGGAATCCCGCTCCCCCAGGCTGTCGCCGCGATCACCGCGGTCCCCGCCCGCGCGGTCGGTCTCCACAGTCGCTGGGGATCCCTCCGTGTGGGAGCCGTCGCCGATGCGGTGCTGCTCGACGAAGACCTCGCCGTCCGTGGCGTATGGGTCGACGGCGCCCCTGCAACGCCGGCCTGACCAGGGCGCAGAACGGCAGGGCGCAGAAGACGGCAGGGCGCAGAGGACGAGTCGGGCGCAGAGGACGGGTCGGGCGGGGCGGTCCGCCCCCGCGAACCCGCCCCGCCACCCTCCCGCATCACGCCTCCCCCCAGAGGCGGACCGACGGGCGGCGGCACCGGCGACCCCTCCCCAGTCGGAGTCGATGGTGAACCGCCGAGGCGGTCGCATCGCGACGACTCCGGTGACCCCCCAACGTCGTCGCGAACGCTTCCAGATCATGAGACCGCGCTGTCCCGGTTCTATGACGCGAGTCGCGAAGAGAATCCGGTGAATCCGCCCGAGTCGCGGGGCGTGCCGAGCAGAAGGCGCAGAAAAGCCCCGCTCGTGCGCCGAATCGTCGGAATGGGGTCGGTCGCGTCATAATCGGTGGTCCGGCGAGTCTCATCTGGGGGGGGAGACAGCAGGGAATGGATTCACACGAGACGACGCAGAGCACACCCGAGCTCGCGGACGCCGACCTCGTCGTGCGCGCACGCGACGGCGATGATGCGGCCTTCGGCGAGCTGTGGCGACGCCACTACCGGTCGGGAATCGTCGTCGCCCGCTCGGTGACGTCGAGCATCGACCCCGACGACCTCGTGCAGGAGGCGTATGCCCGCATCCTGCGCGCCGTCCGCAACGGCGGGGGTCCGACCGGGGCCTTCCGCGCGTACCTGTTCACCAGCATCCGCAACACCGCGGCGGGCTGGGGGCGTGCCCGCCGAGAGGTCGCGATCGACGACGTCGAGGCTTGGGAGGATCCGGTCGCGCACGACCATGCGACGGACGAGGCGCTCGACCGGTCGCTGGCCCATCGCGCCTTCCGGAGTCTCCCGACGCGCTGGCAGGAGGTGCTCTGGTACACCGAGGTCGAGCAGATGAAGCCCGCCGAGGTGGCGCCGCTGCTGGGGATCAAGCCGACGGCGGTCGCGCAGCTCGCGTTCCGCGCCCGCGAAGGGCTCCGGGAGGCCTGGGTGCAGGCCCACTTGAGGTCGGTGGAGCCGGGGTCCGACTGCGCCTGGACGATCGACCGCCTCGGTGCGTATGCCCGCGGAACCCTCGGCAGGCGCGATCACGCGAAGCTCGAGCGACACCTCGCCGACTGTGCGCGATGCGCGATCGTCGCCTCTGAAGCGCAGTCCGTCTCACAGCGTCTGCCCATGGTGCTCCTTCCGCTGGCGATCGGCTCCCTGGCCGCGACGAGCTACCTCGCGACCCTCCAGGGCGGGGGAACGCCGATCGTGGCGCTCGCGGCAGCAGCAGGAACGGATGCCGGCGGCGGCATGGGGTCGGTCGGCGGCGGCGCAGGTGCGGCCGGGAGCGGCGCCGGTGCGGCCGGGAGCGGCGCGACGATCAGCGCCGCAGCTCATGTGAGCGGCGCGATCTCGGCGCTCGGCGGCGTCGCCTCGGTGCTGGCGGTCGCCGTGGCGGGCTCGATCCTGAGCCTGTCGGCCCTCGCCGCCCCCACGTGGACGGG